>JAFRQC010000052.1 GCA_017428805.1 Prevotella sp.
GGACACGCAGCAGCGAGAGTGCAGCCGCGGCAGGTTATATGAACACTTGGATGGCCGGTACGGGACTGACGGCTTCTACCCACTATGAGGAGTTCGCGCAGGGCCACTATCTGTGGGCCAGCACCGAGCGTGCCGCGGGGTGTCCGTTCGATCTGAACTTCAACACCACCGGTTACCTCAATCTGGACGGCACCCACGATAAGTCGCTCGCAAACCTTCAGGTCCGGGCCGTCCTCGCCTTCTAAAATTTAATATTTAATATTTTAAAATTTTTCCCTCAGACACCTCCCCCCTAGGGGGGAGGCCGGGAGGGGGGAGGATGCCAATGGATAATCCGATCGACTCGCAAAGGGAAGTCTTCGAGTTAGGGCTCGACACCGAACTGCTGAATCTGGCCGTGCTGGAAGACGAATGGCTCGATCCGGCGGAGAAGCTGACGGTCTATAAGGAGGCGGCAATGCTGATGAGTGAGATCTGCACGGTGACGAAACAGTTCGACAAGGCCGACCGCTCCTTCTCGGAGGAACTGCGGCTGCTGGGACTGAAGCTGCTGTCGCTGATCTACGTGTCGAACTACACGCGCGACGATTCGGCGAACATGCGCAAGGCCCTGAAGGTGGAGATCTTCATGCGCATGCTGTGCCGCATCTGCGTCCATCAGCGCGTGATGAGCCGCAAGCACTATGCGATGATCGCCCCGCGGTTCGACAACATCGGCCGGCAGCTGTCGGGCTGGATCCGGATGGCAGAAAGAAAAAAAGATAATAATAAACAATAAAAAAAAGAGTGTCACTACTCGCCTGCGAGCATCCGCACGGTCAAGGCTTTGTGGAGAGAGCAGTCTATTTCATTTCATAGGGGTTACCGACTGACACGGCCGTCAGCGCACGGCGCAGTTAGTAAAGCGTAGTAAACGGGTAACATTTGTTTTTTGGGGGAGCGTGCCGCGGGGTATCCGTTCAATCTGAACTTCAACACCAACGGTAACCTCAATCTGAACGGCAACAACGATAAGTCGAACGCAAACCGACAGGTCCGGGCCGTCCTCGCCTATGGGGTAATGACTATAAAATAAAGGCAGAGCAGGGCGCTATTGGAAATGACATGCAAGAGGCCAGCATCAGCTATGCGGAAGTCTATGAATGCTTCCGGCTATGCCTGATACACAAGGGGAACACCATCGATGCCATCCGCTTCGAGATCAATGCCGAACGGGAGTGCCATCAGCTGTTGGTGGAACTCAAGAACAGGACCTACCATCCGTCGCGGTCCATCGTGTTCATCAGTGACAAGCCGGTGAAGCGGGAAATATTCGGGGCAGCCTTCCGCGACAGGGTCGTCGACACCGTCTTTGCCCAGCGAATGACTCCACTGTTGGAGCAGCAGTTCATTGACGACAACTATTCGACCCGCGTCGGCAAGGGCACCCTCTACGGACTCCACCGCGTGGAGGAGATGATCTGGGAGCGCTCGGAGAACTATACGGCCGATTGCTATGTGATGAAGCTCGACATGCAGTCCTACTTCATGTCACTGCCCAAGGAGAGGGCCTACCGCAAGTTCGCGGCGCTCATCAGAAAACTCTACCGCGGGCCCGACGTGGAATGGATGTGCTGGCTGCTGAGAGTGGTGATCTACGACCGTCCGGAAATGCACTGCATCCGCAACAGTCCGAAGGAGGCCTGGGACGGGCTGCCGCCTACCAAGAGCCTGTTCAACAGCGACGGTCATCACGGTCTGCCCATCGGCAAGGTGATCAGTCAGATGACGGCACTGGTGTTCATGGACGACCTCGACCACCTGATCACGGAGAGCCTGTGGAGCAATGCCGTCTCATACGGCCACTATATGGATGACATGGTGTTCGTGAGCCGCGACCTGGCACTGCTGGAATGGATACGCGACGAGATCGTCGATCCGTGGGCTGAGAGCAACGGCGTGCGCCGCCATCCGAAGAAGATGTACCTGCAGCACTATTCCAAGGGACTGCTGTTTACCGGCGGGATGATCATGCCGGGGCGCACCTACATCAGCCGCCGCACCCTCGCCGCCTGCATCGACAAGATAGAGCGCTACAACAGACTGGCCAGGGCCGACGGGGACTATGCCGCGCGCCACGTGGAGGAATTCGCATCGGTGATGAACTCCTATCTGGGCATGATGCGCCACTTCGCCTCTTTCAATCAGGTGTGCAGGCTCGTGAAGCGCATCGACTCGGAATGGTTCAAGTACGTGGTCGTCAAACTGAATTACAAGAAATACAAGGTATGCATCCGTAAAGCCTATAAGGTGAACGTACGACAGAAATCCAGGCTGGATGCGGAACTGGATATACTGTTTAAGAAAAAAAAGAAATGACAGAACAGGAAATCTGCGACCGGCAGCGTGAGAATGGCAACAGTGAGATGTACCTCAGGCTGAGTGGCACCTTCTGGCGCGCCTACGACGGCGGCGCCTTCGCCCTGGCCCGTGTGACTGGCTATCAGGTCAAACGGCTCAAGACGATAGACCGCTACCAGCTGGGCTTCAGCAAAGCCACACTGGAGAAAGTCTTGGAAAAGATGCGTGCTGCAGGCATGGAACACTCGGAGTATGAGGAGGGACAAACGCTGATTACGTTCAGCGGCGGTGACCCCGCACCCGATGAACGGCTCGTAACCCTCGATAGTACAGAACGTCTCGTAGATACCGGTGCCGACTACCATGAGCTGTGCAGCCTCCGAAAGGAGTTGCTCGACATCAACCTGGCCGACTCGCAGCTGACATTTCCTGAACTGTTGGGTAAGGTGCGTAACCTGCAGATCCGCTGCCTCTCCCACCTCCTGGCCGTCACTTCAACCTAAATACAGTAGATAGTTTGCTCTTCATCGGGCAAATCATCCGTGATCACACGGGGACAGTCCCCCTGTGAGGTGGTCTTTCAAATCGATCTTTGACATATTGGCGCAATAGAAAATAAGGAACCCGATGGGCTCAGAGGTCTTACCGGGGGACTGTCCCCTCACAAAGGGACTGTCCCCCTGTGAGACCAGTTGAAGTATTTTTTCTCTTTTTTCTTGGCAGTCTCAAATATTCTTCGTAATTTTGCAGCGTTAACGTTAAATGATGAAGATATTATGGCACGTCAAGCAAGAGAGAAAAGCGGAACCGGCATTTACCATGTCATGCTACGCGGTATTAACAGGCAGAATATCTTTGAGGATTCGGAAGACTATAACCGTTTCATCAAGTTGCTTTACCAGATGGTATATCCTGTGGATGACAGTGGTAAGCCCCTGCCGTCACGTTGCGTATTCTACGCCTATTGTCTGATGACCAACCACATCCATCTGCTGATAAGGGAGGCATCGGAGAGCCTGGCCGACGTCATCAAGCGGATAGGTACCTCCTATGCACAGTACTACAACAAGAAGTACCAGCATTTCGGTCATCTCTTCCAGGACCGTTTCAAGAGCGAGCCAGTCAACGACAACGCTTATTTCTTCACGCTTCTCAGGTACATTCACCAGAACCCTGTAGCAGCCGGCATCACGAAGGATGTAATCAGCTACCAGTGGAGCAGCTGGGACGAGTACGAGCGTTCAGAGAATGGCATACCGTCCATCTGCAATACCAAGTCTGTTCTTTCGCGAATGCCCTTGAATGAACTTCGCGAACTGGTGTTTGAACTTCTGCCGAAGACAGAAGCGATACTCGATTTCGACAGCGGAACCATTGTCAGGTCGGATGAGGAGATGAACGAGTTCTTCAAGAATTCCTTCGGGCTCAGACACCCTGCCGACTTGCAACTGTATTCCCGCGATAGGCAGAATGATATCTTGCGCGAAGCCAAAGAGTATGGTGGCAGCATTCGCCAGCTCTCCCGTATGACGGGTATCAGCTTCACTATCGTCCGCAACGCCTGATATCCCTCCCCTTATTTTCTTTTGTGCCATCACCTCACACGGGGACAGTCCCCATGTGAGGCTCGTCTCACAGAGGGACTGTCCCCCTGTGAGGTGCATCAACGATATAGTGAAAAAAGGTAATAGCCCGCAGGGGCAGGAGAAAAAAGGTAAAAAGACGATGTCCGATGAGCGGCTGATGCAGTTCATCGGCACACGATTCGGACAGCGCCCGGAGACCCGCGAGCGCTATGCCAAGGCGGTACAGGCCTGTAAGGACATCGACTATCTCGACATGACCATTGCCGGGATAGCCCGGATGTTCGGACATACCGACCAGTGCCTGCGCAACCACCTGCAGCGTCATTACCCTGAACTGCTCGAAAAGCGCAATCTGATACGTGTACAATTAGGTCTGAGTAAACGACCTCCGAGAGGGGTCAGCAGCAGTACAGCGGCCAAGTACGCTCCGGCAGTGGAGATGCTGCGCACCACCGATCTGACCATCAGCGAGGTGGCAGAACGCTTTGGTCTGGAAAAGGACAGCCTGCAACATCACGTGCTCTACCATCACCGTGACGTGGCCCGGCAACGTATAGAGAAGCGGTTACAGGCCCTCGACCGGCGGGCAACGGGCGGCATGAGCGGCACGGGGCGTCCCAACGCCCCTCGGAAGGCTACGGAGGAACTGTACACCGAAGCCGTGGAAATGTACCGCACCACTGACCTGACAGTGCCGGAGATTGCCCTGAAGTGCGGAGTGATGGCTCACAACTTCCAGACTTACCTGCAACGGTGGTGCCGCAGTGATATCGAGGTACGCCGGAAACTGCGTCAGGAGAAGGTGGAGCGCCAGGAGCAGGAACGGGCCGAGATGGGCGACCGCTCGCGCTCGGCCAGGGCCAGACAGAGATACATGCCTGCCGTGAAACTGATTGAAGAGGGGGCTACCTATGAGGAGGCGGCAGAGAAACTGGGCCTCAGTGCCGAGAACCTTTACCGCTGGGTCAGGGAGTACCTTCCGGAAATACACCGGCAGGAGCATCAGAACCAGATAGTCCAGTTGCCCGAGGGTACTACCTGCACCAAAAAGAGCTGGGCACTGTTCGGTGAGGCTGCCACGGTTTTTTGCGAGACCGACGAGTCGATGAATTCGATTGCCAGACGCTTCGGGCTCAGTCCGACGTCTTTCAGTCATTTCCTCGCCAGAAAATTCCCGCAGGCCGTTGCCCGCCGTAAATCTTCACACTAACCTCACAGGGGGACTGTCCCCCTGTGAGGTGCGCATCCTTCTGTGCAAACACACTTGCGTCGTGATGACGTTCCTATCATAACCACGCTCAATATGGAGCATTTCGTGAGGCGGGTCATTCTGGCCCGCCTCTTTTTTATGTAATAACGAATTATATGTCATTGAAATAAATTATCGTATGAAACAAAAGTATGAATCGCAGCTACGGCTGCTGAAAGTAATGTGGGAAAAAACGTAACTTGTGTTGAACTTGCCAAGCGGATAGGCATCACCCCGCAGGCTATGAGCCAGTTTGTAAACGGTACAGCCGATCCCTCCCTTTACCGTCTGCATACCATTGCAGATGCTCTCGGCGTGCGTGTCAGGGAGCTTTTTGAATAGCCGGTTAAAGCTATCACTTTAATAATCGCGCTGCGACGGAAAGTTGTGGCGCGAAAGCTTGCATGCCTGCCGGAAAATTAGTACCTTCGTAGCAGATAAAGACAGAATGACTTTTTTAGACAGAGGACATAAGAACAGAAATATGGACGAAGAGAAACGGAAGAAGAAGGCCGATCAGACCACCCTTGATCAGACCACCCCTAACCCCTCCTACTCAGGAGGGGAAAAGGAACACAAGGTGCCGTGGCAGGAGAAGTACGCCACGCCGAAGGAGATCAAGGCGTTCCTGAGTGACCACATCTACCTGCGGTGGAACTCGGTGAAGCACCGGGTGGAGGCCCGTCTGCCTGCGGAGGATGCCTTCTGCCAGAACAGCGAGCTGGCGCCGTTCGTCAGCGACGACTACCAGCCGATGAGCGACCGCCTGAGCAACACCCTGCTGACGGCTCTCCAGGATGTCAAGCCCACACGGAAGAGCAGTCTTGAAGAGGTCATCAACTCCGGCTACGTCAAGGCGTTCCATCCCTTCCTCTACTACCTGAACCGCCTGCCGCCCTGGGACGGTCAGGATCATATCCTCGGACTGTCGGTGTCGGTGATGGTCAAGGGCGGCACGGAGAAGCAGATGCTCTTCTACGAGTACCTGAAGAAGTGGCTCGTGGCGATGGTGGCGAGTTGGATCGATGATGACGAGGTGAACCAGGCGGTGCTGGTGTTCATCGGCGACCAGGGCATTTACAAGACCACCTGGTTCTCGCATCTGCTTCCCCCGGAACTGCGAGACTACTTCCGCATCAAGGTCAATTCGAGCCGGGTGGGGAAGGACGACCTGATCACACTCTCCCAGTACGGGTTGGTGTGCTACGAGGAGCTGGACGTGATGACGCCCTCCAACGTGAACACGTTGAAGTCGGTGGTGACGATGCCGTCGATAGACGAGCGCAAGCCGTACGACCACTATACGGAGCA
>JAFRQC010000135.1 GCA_017428805.1 Prevotella sp.
ATCTTCTCACCGACGAGTTGATTCATCAGTGTCGACTTCCCCACATTCGGGTTTCCCACGATATTCACAAATCCTGCCTTGTGCATCTGTTTCCTTTTAGACAAAAAAACGCATTGCCCATAGAGCATGCGTTTTCCTGTGGTTAGATATTTTATTTTCTATTTGTCTCCGTCATAAGCCCACTTATAATACGAGGCCCCGTGAACGAAACCGGCTCCGAAGGCGGTAAAGATCATATTATCACCTTTCCGCAGCTTACTCTCGTTGTCCCACAGTGCAAGCGGTATCGTAGCCGCACTCGTATTGCCGTAATGCTCAATGTTCACCATCACCTGGTCCATCGACAGTTCCAGACGCTTAGCCACGGCCTCAATGATACGCATGTTGGCCTGATGAGGTACGACCCACTGGATATTATCCTTATTCAGGCCGTTACGCTCAGCAACCAATGCACAATCGTTGCTCATGTTCGTCACAGCATAACGGAACACCGTGCGACCCTCCTGATAGAGGTAGTGCAGACGATGGTCGACGGTGAAATGCGACGGTGGGCAGACAGATCCACCTGCTTTCAAATGCAGGAACGGAAGTCCCTTGCCGTCCGTACGCAGATAGGAGTCCATTACACCGATATTCTGTTCCTCAGTGCCTTCCAAGAGCATCGCAGCAGCACCGTCGCCGAAGAGCGGACAGGTGGAGCGGTCCTTATAATCAGTGACTGACGACATCTTGTCTGCACCGATGAGGATGATCTTCTTGTAGCGGCCGCTCTGGATCATCGAGGCAGCCACATCAAGCGAGTAGAGGAATCCGCAGCATGCACCCCAGAAATCGAACGCCATGGCATTCTTCAATCCGATCTTGCCCACTACAATGGACGCCGTGGATGGGAACTTATAATCCGCCGTAGAAGTAGCTACGATCAGCGCATCGATGGTATCAGGATCCACACCCGTCTTCTGAATCAGCTGCTTGGCAGCCTTACGGGCCATGTAGCTGGTACCCAGGCCCTCTTCTGTCAGAATGCGGCGCTCCTTGATGCCGACACGCGTCATAATCCACTCATCATTGGTGTCTACCATTCTCGACAATTCCTCGTTGGTGAGGACATAGTCGGGAACGTAGCCACCAATGCCGGTGATTATCGCATTGATTTTACTCATTATTCAGCGACTTCGTCCTCTTTCTTGATAGCGACCTTACCGCGATAGTAACCACAGGTGGGGCATACTGTATGATATACATAATATGCGCCACAGTTGGGGCATACTGCCAGCGTGGGAGCTACGGCCTTGTCATGAGTACGACGCTTGGCCTGACGAGTACTTGATTGTCTTCTTTTAGGATGTGCCATAATTATTTAATTTTTTAATTCTTAAATTTTTAAATTTTTCAATTTCTCCCATCGGGGGTCTACAGCTTGGTCGGACTCCTCATCGCTGCTTCGGTCAGCTGACAGTTCTTCCAGAACGTTCGTCATGGCCGTGTTACACTTGCCGGGTGCATGCACATGCCTGATGGGTATAGCCAATGCCACAGACTCATAGATGATCCACGTCAGGTCGAGTATTCCTTCGTCCTCAGCCACAACGAGGGTGTCACCATCCTCTGAGTTTTCGCTTCCGAGTCTCACCACCTGGCGTACGTCTGTATCCACAGGCTGCTCCATGTCATCGAGACAACGGTCGCAAGGTATGATTACCGTGCCGGCAGCATGAATCAGGAATTCGAAAAAGCCGGAAGCCTTGCGTATAGACACCGACACGTGCAAAGAACCCCTCTTCACATCTGCCTCGTCCAAAGCGCCGAAGTATGTATCATCCAAGTCGAAGACCAATGAAGTCTCATCGTCTTTCAGACCCTTCAGGTCAACCTTCAGACACTCTAAACTACACATAATCACACAATTCGGGGTGCAAAGTTACAAACTTTTTTCCATTTAAGCCACGCTTATTTGTATTTTTTATGTTTTTCCTTCAAAATCAGGCCGATAAACCAGCCATTATTACACACTCAGGGGGCTTGTGTGCAATTTCATTGCCTACTTCGGCATCTCGATGCGGAACGTCGTACCTACCCCAACCTCCGACGACTTCACATAAATACGTCCCTTATGATACTCCTCGACGATACGCTTAGCCAGAGACAGGCCGAGACCCCATCCACGCTTCTTCGTCGTAAAGCCAGGCGTAAAAACATTCTTCAGGTCTTTCTTGCGAATACCTTTTCCGTTGTCAGTCACCTCGATAGCCACCTTCGAGCCCTCTTCATGCAGCGAGAGCACAATTCTGCCCTGTCCCTCCATCGCATCAACGGCATTTTTGCAGAGATTCTCTATCACCCACTCAAAGAGCGAGGCATTCATCTTGACCACCACATTCTCTGCCGGCAGCTCACTGACGATCTCCACTTTCTTCGATGTCCTTCGGTCCATATAGTCTATCACATGGGCCAGCACCTCATTCATAGAGGCTTCCACAGGCTCAGGCAGCGAACCAATCTTAGAGAAACGCTCGGCAATCAGTTCCAGGCGTTTCACGTCCTTGTTCATCTCCGGTATCAGTTCGTCGTCGGGATAATTCTCCTTCAGGATCTCCACCCACGCCATCAGACTACTGATAGGCGTACCCAACTGATGAGCCGTCTCCTTCGACAAACCCACCCATACCTTGTTCTGCTCAGCCCGTTTGGAGGACAACAGGGCAAAGATGGCCACTACGACGAAGATCATGACGATGCCCAACTGCCAATAAGGATACTGGGAGAGGCGTTTCAGCAGCGTCGACTCGTCATAGCACACCAGCTGATAATCCACAGAGTCGCCAATCTGAATATAGTGCCCTGCCTTGTACATCCTACGGCCATAGTCGGCCACATACCGGTCAGAATCCCTGTTTCGGATATTGACATTACGATAGTCCATCACCTGCTCATCGCTGTCAAGCACAATCACCGGGATCGTTTTATTGCCCTGTATCACGCTCAGCACCAGCGCCAGGTCAGTCGTCTCGTCAGCTTCCTGCAGCGTCTGCATGGCCTGGGCCCACACCTCCATCTTGTTCCGTTCCTCCCGCTGGAGGTCCTTCACTAACAGGTGTGACACCACCAACGAGGCCACGGCAATCACTATTGCCGTCACCACGAGCACGATCTTCACCTGTCTGATTCTGTCAGTCCACTGCATATCGTCCGCAAAGATACGTTCTTTTTCCGAAACCACCAAAACTTTCGCACCTTATTTATTTATAATAACGAAAATGCCTAAATGCCAAATCCCGATGAAATTGTTCCACTTTTATTTGGTGGTTTCAAATAAAATCCCTACGCTTTGCAGCGTTCAACTTAATGTATAACTCTTAAACTTTACTACGTATGAGCACAAAAGACAAGAATTCGAAGAAACAAGGAGAAAAGGAAATGGAAGTGGAAATCAGCGAGCGGTACATCAACCCGTACACCGACTTTGGGTTCAAGAAGCTGTTCGGCACGGAGCTGAACAAGGACCTGCTGATCAGCTTCCTCAATGCGCTACTGCACGACAAACCCGAAATCACCGACCTCACCTACATGAATACCGAACATCTGGGCGAGGGCATCGTAGACCGCAAGGCCGTCTTTGACGTCTATTGCCGTCTGGCCGACGGCAGCCGCATCATCGTTGAGATGCAGAAGGCCGAGCAGCAGTACTTCAAGGACCGCAGCATTTACTATTCCACCTACCCCATCCGGGAGCAGGCTCCCAAGGGCAAGTGGGACTACCGCCTGGAAGACGTTTATACGGTGGGCATTCTGAACTTCACCTTCCCCGATGGCGAA
>JAFRQC010000053.1 GCA_017428805.1 Prevotella sp.
CTCCATCCCATTGGGCCATATTGGTATTTGCAGACTTTGATAACGTGTGGAGTCTCATACATACTGGTATTCCATCTTGTTCCTATGAAGACCAATTCACGGATCATCCTGCTTGGAATCATCTTCCATGTGATTTCCAACATGCTTGGCATTATGTCATTCGCCTGTTCACTTTATTTCCTTGCAGGAGTGGTGTTGCGGCAAAGCGGCATTTCCTTCACCGATGTCTTTCAGCAATCACCGATTGCAATACTGGCATTTATATTACTGGCGATACACCCGCAAAACCTTCTGATGGAGGAGTCTGGTGGTGTGCTGATGGTCTATCTCGTGATTGTAGGATTTCTCTTCGTCCATTCCCATGCGGGGAAAAAGGCGAATTCCCTATTGACGTTTTTAGGAAGAAACACGATGCCTTTATTCCTGTTTTCTCCGATCTTCACCTTTCTCTGCAAACCTTTGGTGCCGGTTCTTCAGTTTGAGCCGACAGGGCTTTTATTCCTATCAGTCTCACTTTTGATATGTATCACTGGAAGCCTGTTTGTCGAATGGACGATGATTCGGATTGGATTATCCCATTATTTCTATTATAAACGCTAATGTCAAATAGTTGTCTTGCCCTGAAAACGGTTACGGTTACAATTGTAACCATGTGACCTTTATGATTGTGGAGATTATCAAATTATTTTACATGCCGATTAATGGTAGGACTTTCTGGAAGAAACTAGGCACCTTTTTGGCAGAAAGGTGGCATGAAAGTCGGAGTTTCATGCCTATAAAGTCTCGGTTTCCTTAGCCCAAAATCAGGCAAATACAAAGCACTGATAATCAAGAAGATACAAAATCGTAATGTGTTATATTGGAATTCCTGAATTTTGTTTACAATATTTGTATTCTTATGCCGAAAAGGTTACATGGTTACAATTGTAACCGTAACCATTTTTACAGAGACGTAAGTAGGAATTGGAATAGCCCCATATACCTGATGCCGTTGTTGTCGGTATATTCTGCAATGTCAGTGCCCACGATGACGATCTTCCTAAAACTATCGCTGATTTTCAAGAGTGAGTTCAGCTCCTGCCGGCGCTTCTCCTCTGTGTCTAACGCAAATGCAGACTGAATGTAATATTTCTCAGTGCCGTTATTGGCAATGAAGTCAATCTCGTACTGAATATACTGCAACTTACCATCCCGCATCTCGCGCGATTCCACCACTCCGACATCAATAGCTAAGCCTCGCATACGGAGTTCATTGTAAATCACGTTCTCCATAATATGAGTGATTTCCTGTTGTCGGAAGTTCAGTTTGGCATTCCTCAATCCGATATCAACGGCATAGTATTTCTTGATGCTCTCGTAATACTTGTTGCCTTTGACGTTATATCTCTTGGCACCCTCGAAAAGGAATGCCTCCTCCAAATAGCCGATATAGTTGGCTACGGTCTCCTGGTCAATATCGACCTTCTGCACAGTTTTCATCACATTGGCAATGCGGTTGGGGTTGCTCAGCGATCCTACGGATGAACAGAGTGCATCGGCAAGGGCTGAGAGTGCCTCACGGTTTTTTACATGATGACGCTCCACCACGTCGTCAATATAGGTTTTGTTCCAGAGTCTTTGCAGATAGGCCACTTTCTGCTCAGGAGTGCGTTGGCGCAGCAGTCCAGGCATTCCACCGTAGGTATAGTATTCTTTCCACAATTCACTCACAGGCTCTGTGCGGTTGGTACAGAACTCCTTGAACGAGAAAGGCCAGACTCTCACTTCATCACCTCGTCCTCGGAAGATAGTCTTAATGTCGGATGAGAGGAAGTGGGAATTGCTGCCAGTGATATAGACATCGATGTTGTCTTTCTCATTTAGGCCATTGACAATCTTCTCGAAGCCATCCACTTCCTGAACTTCATCGAGTATAATATAATAAGGTGTATCTTTGGAGGTGATACGGCTGTATAGATAACTCTTCAGGGCCTGACGGTCAGTCAAGTCGCCATTCTCTTCCTCGTCATCAGTGTCGAACGATATGATGATGATTTGGTCTTCAGTAAGGCCATTCTGTAACAAATAGTCTTTATAGATTCTATTCAGCAGCCATGATTTACCACTGCGTCGAGGTCCGGTAATGATCTTGACTTCTCCATTGTCCTTTCTGTCGATCAACTGACGAAGATAGGTCTCTCGTTGTATGTACTGTGCCATTCTATTCGGAATTTGCTGCAAAATTACAATAAATTCCGGAAACAAACAAACTTTTATTCGGAATTTACTGTAAAATTACAATAAATTCCGAATTGAAAGTCCCGAAGGCACAACAACAAGCGTGTTTTTTTATTGCTCTGATATGCAAATTTATTGGTATTCTCTTCGCTAAATTGAAATTTTGCACTATCTTTGCATCATTATTATTAAAGATGACTGATATGGAAACAAGAGTTTGGAAGACTGTCCGTGAGTTTAAGGAGATCCTGTTTGAGGAGTATAACGGCATCGCGAAGATCACGATCAACCGTCCGCAGTATCGTAATGCCTTTACGCCGAAGACGACGTGGGAGCTGAGCCAGGCCTTCGCCATGTGCCGTGAGATGCAGGATGTGAGCGTGGTGCTGTTGACGGGTGCGATGAGTGAGGTGCCGGAGGGCAAGACGCTGCGTGACGTGAAGCATGCGTTCTGTTCAGGTGGCGACATGCATGTGAAAGGTCGTGGCGGCTATGTGGATGACGAGGGCGTGCCCCGTCTGAGTGTGCTCGATGTGCAGATGCAGATACGGCGCTTGCCAAAGCCTGTGATTGCGATGGTGAACGGCTATGCGATAGGTGGCGGACATGTGTTGCATCTGGTCTGCGACCTGACGATTGCCTCGGAGAATGCCATCTTCGGACAGACTGGGCCGAAGGTGGGATCGTTTGATGCGGGATTCGGCAGCAGCTATCTGGCACGTATCGTCGGACAGAAGAAGGCACGAGAGATCTGGTTCCTCTGCAGGCAGTATTCGGCGCGTGAGGCTGAGGCGATGGGAATGGTGAACAAGGTCGTGCCCATCGAACAGTTGGAAGATGAGTGCGTGGCGTGGGCCGAGGAGATGATGGAGCGTTCGCCGTTGGCGCTGAGGATGATCAAGGCGGGACTGAACGCGGAGTTAGACGGTCAGGCTGGTATTCAGGAACTGGCTGGCGACGCGACGATGTTGTATTATTTCCTTGATGAAGCGCAGGAGGGTGGCAAGGCCTTCCTTGAGAAGCGGAAACCGGACTTTAAGAAGTATCCTAAGATGCCGTAATTAAGAACAACGGATTTCACGGATTAAACGGATTTGCCTATGCGGTTCGATATAGAAGAAAAGACGCTGCATTTTAAGCAGCCGGCAGGGACGTCGAGGGGCGTGTATACGACCAGGAAGATATGGTTGGTTCGTCTGTCGGACGGCGAGAGAGAGGGAGTGGGGGAGTGTGCACCATTGCCGGATCTGAGCTGTGATGCGATGGGTGATGAAGAATATCGTTCGATATTAAATAAAGTTTGCGAGGAGTTCTGCCAAAGGCAGGAATTAGATAATGATTCGTGGCGGCAGTATCCGTCGATGCTTTTTGGACTGGAAACGGCGTGGCTGAATATGACGAATGGCGATAGGCTGTTTGATACGGCGTTCAGTCGCGGCGAGGTGGGGATTCCCATCAACGGACTGGTGTGGATGGGCAGCTATGAGGAGATGCTGAAGCGTATGGAGGAGAAACTGGAGAAGGGCTTCCGTTGCGTGAAACTGAAGATCGGCGCCATCGACTTCGACCAGGAACTGGATCTGGTGAAGCGCATCCGTGAACGGTTCTCGCATCATGAGGTGGAGCTGAGACTCGATGCGAACGGAGCCTTTAAGTATGATGAGGCGCTGTATAAGCTGGAACTCCTGTCGCAGTACGCCATCCACAGCATCGAACAGCCCATCAAGGCGGGGCAGTGGGCCTATATGGCGGAGCTCTGTCGGGAGTCGCCCCTGCCCATTGCACTCGACGAGGAACTGATCGGCGTGAACGACCCTGAGATGAAACGGCACATGCTGAACATCATCAAGCCAAGATATATCATCCTGAAGCCGTCGTTGCATGGTGGCATGCAGGGTTGCAGGGAGTGGATTGAGACAGCCCAGGATATGGGCATCGGCTCGTGGATCACGTCGGCGTTGGAGAGTAACATCGGTTTGAATGCCATTGCGCAGTTCGCCTCTGATGTGTATGGCGACCATATTACGATGCCGCAGGGCCTGGGAACAGGACAACTGTTTACGGATAATATCGATATGGGTTTGGAGATACGTGGGGACAGACTGTGGAGAGCGATTTAGTTTATAGTTTATTGTTTATAGTTTATAGATGATTACTTTGGAGGAGTTCTTGTCCGAGTGGCGGAACAATAGTCCTTATGTCGAAGTGAAGACGAGCGGGAGTACTGGGGAGCCGAAGCGGATGCTGGTGGAGAAGCAGCGGATGAGGGCCTCAGCACGGATCACGTGCGACTTCCTCGGACTGAAGGCTGGGGATACGGCATTGTTATGTATGTCGCTCGACTATATCGCAGGCAAGATGATGGTGGTCAGGGCGATAGAGAGGAATTTGAGACTGATTGTTGTCGAGCCGAGCGGACATCCTTTAAATAAGGGACAATGGATAATGGATAATGGACAATTCGGCTTTGCCGCAATGGTACCGATGCAGGTGTATAACTCGCTGCAGGTGCCGGAGGAACGGGAGCGATTGAAGCAGATCAAACATCTGATTATTGGCGGAGGGGCGATAGACGAGGCGATGGCTGAAGAATTGAAGACGTTTCCGAATCACGTGTGGAGCACGTATGGGATGACGGAGACACTGTCGCATATTGCATTGAGGCGATTGTCTGGGCCTGAGGCATCGGAATGGTATACGCCGTTCCCGTCGGTCAGCGTCAGTCTGAATGGGGAGGGGTGTCTGGTGATTGATGCGCCGGAGGTGTGTAAAGAGAGGCTGGTAACGAATGACATCGCGGAGTTGGCGACTAATAATTACTCCTTCAGAATTTTGGGGAGGAGGGATAATGTGATTTGCTCTGGGGGGATTAAGATCCAGGCAGAGGAGGTGGAACGGATGCTAAAAGCCCATTTACGCGTACCTTATTTAATAAGTAAAAGACCGGATAAGAAGTTTGGTGAGGTGGTCGTGTTGCTGACGGAGGGTGATGTGGAAGAGGCGAAAAAGGTTTGTGAGGCGGTATTGCCCAAGTTCCAGCGTCCGAAAGCATACATTCACGTCAGCAAGATTCCCCTAACGGAAACAAAAAAGCCTGCCCGAAGGCAGGCTGAGGTTCTGGCTAGAGGCTGATCAGACCTCCTCTGACTCCCCCTAACTCAGGGGGAGAAACAGTTACCACTGGCCGATCCAGTAGTTGAGATCGATGTCTTTGTAGCTGTCTGGGGTGATGCGGACGGTGGTGTTCTGATTGTCTTTGCCGAGGAGGAAGCGGTCGATGTAAGCCTCTACTTCGGGGAACTGCACCTCAGGCAGTTGACAGTGGCCGTGATTGGCAACGATGGAATAGCCCACACGGTCGGCTATGCCGAATTGCTCCCACACCTTCATCGCACCGTTCATCGAGACGTAAGCCGAAGGATCAGCCAGCCACACATAGTCAGGATTGCCCAACATCAGCAGGGCTCGCGGACAGATCATTGCTGCCAGTTCGTGGTGATCGTGGGGCAGATAAGCCACATTCTCCTCACCGTAGTTCTCACGCAGACTCTCCATAAACCAGTTGTAGTCCGTCTTGTCGAGGTTCTCCACAGGTTCGGCATCCGATTGGATGTTCAGCCAACGGGAATAACGCCAGGCGGCAGCACCACCGCCACCAGGTTCCTGGGCGATAGTGAGGGCGACACGCTCGTCGAAGGCTCCGCAGAAAAGGGCCATCTTGCCTGCATAGCTGCAACCTGTGACACCGATATGCTTCGTATCGATCTTCGTCACTTCTGGACCCAACTGCTGCAGTCCGTCAATCAGGCGGCTCAGTCCCCAGGCCCATTCGCTATAGGCACCGTTGTCTTTCAGCTCCGGATAGAGACGGTCGAAATCGTAGTTGCCACGTCCGGCAGGCTTCCGTCCGAAGCGGGCACCAAACTGACTGTAGTTGTTCACCTGTGCCTCCTTGTAGATCATCGTGGCGATGGGGCGTTTCTCGAAAAGACTCTTGGGCAGGGATATGCCGCTGGTGCCGATCATCAGGGCGTAAGGTGCCTCACCCATTGAGGGATAGCTGATGAGGGCACTGAGTTCGAGCGACTGGTCTCCGATGGTGACGGTCACTTTCAGCGTGTCGCCGTCCATACGTGCTTTTACGGCTGAGGGGACTACGGCAGGCTTCGTGCCGATCTCGTAGTGCTGGATCTCCTTGGCAATCTCACCACGGCGCAGGCTCCAGTCCTTGAAGTCGGTGATGCGTCCGCTGCCGTCAGACCACATCAGGGGATCGGGCAGGGCTTCGCACTTCGTGCCCTGTTCCTTCGTGGGCAGCACGGGATTGGCGTTGATACCGGTGTTCTCCGTCTCATAGACGAGTGGCGGCTGTTGTGCCTGGGTGCAGACGCTCGTCAGCAGCACTGCCGTCAGAATGAATAGTTTCTTCATATCCTTTATGTTTAATTGTTAGTGACTCTTCTCTTAAAAGAGATAGGACTACCCTCGCGAGCCGTCCTATCTGCGATTAGCTAGTAATATGATTAGGCCTATTAAGCTGATTGGTTTTCTGCAGTCAGCACTCGCGGTAGAAGTCGAGTGCCTCGTATATATCTTCCTTCGTGGCGGTCTGGTTGATGCGGATGTCTCCGATGCCGCCTAAGAGGGTGAAGTTGATCGTGCCGGCCACATTCTTCTTGTCGTGGGTCATAAGTTCCAGCAGGGTGGGGTAGTCGTCGCAGGTGATGGCCATCTTGCCATAGTGCTCCTTGATGAAGCTGACCGTCTGGTGCATCTTGTCTGAGGGGAAGCCCGTCTTGACCGTGCTGAGGTAGAGTTCGCTGATGAGGCCGTAGGCAACGGCATAACCGTGAAGGATCGGGGAATGCTTCAAGGCGAAGCTTTCGAAGGCGTGGCCTACGGTATGTCCGAGGTTCAGAGCCTTGCGGATACCTTGCTCCAGCGGGTCTTCGGTGACGATGCGCTGCTTCACGGTGACACTGTCGGCCACCATCGTCTGCAGTTGCTGCAGGTCGGGTCGCGCCAGATCAAAGTTGATCAGCTCTGCCCACATCTTTTCGTTGGAGATCAGTCCGTGCTTCAGCATCTCGGCATAGCCGGAACAGATATTCTCGGCGTCAAGGGTCTTCAGGAACGTGGTGTCGAGGATGACGGTGCTGGCATTGCTGAACACGCCGATCTCGTTCTTCAGTCCCCGGAAGTTGATGCCCGTCTTACCGCCCACGCTGGCATCGACCATCGAGAGCAGGGTGGTGGGGATGTTGATATAGTTGATGCCCCGCTTGAAGGTGGAGGCAGCAAAGCCTCCCAGGTCGGTCACCATCCCGCCACCTATATTTATTAATAAGGAGTGACGTGTGGCACCGCCCTCACCCAACGCTTCCCAGACGTGCGACAGGGATTCGAGCGTCTTGTGACTATCGGTGGCTCCGATGACGATGATCTGGGCACCACGGACACAGTCCATACCGCTGACAATAGGCAGGCAGCAGCGCTCCGTCGTCTCATCGACAAGGATAAAAGTGCGGTCGTGCTCACATTCAGCAATGGCTGTAGCGAGAGCCTCTGTCAGATTTTCGGAAATGACGACCTTTTGCGGATTCATCTTTTGTTGATAGTGGTACTCAGTTTATTTTTGATGCTGCAAAGGTAAGCATTTTTTTCATAATGACAAGAAGAAATGCGTTTTTTTTCACTTTCCGTTAAACTTTTCCCCGTTTCGTGCGTCAAAGAAGCATAAAATCAGAACTATCAATGAAAAAAATTAGTTTGTTGATTGTTGCCCTGATGGTGACAGTCGTTACATTCGCACAGCGAACAGTTAGAGGAACAGTAGTAGAACAGGACACGCAGGAAGCCGTCATTCAGGCTACCGCCGCCCTGCTCAGTGGTGAAAAGGTGGTGGCCAATGCGGTTACCAACACAGAAGGTGGATTCTCCATCAAGGCGCCGGAGGGTTCTTACACCCTACAGGTGACTTATGTGGGTTTCAAGACCTACACGAAGAAGATCACGTTGAAGGACAAAGACTATAATGCCGGCACTATCAAGCTCGAGCCCGATGCCATTATGCTGAAGGGAGCCACGGTGACGGCCCGTGCCCAGAAGGTGACGCTCAAGGCCGACACCTTCGTCTATAATGCCAATGCCTTCCGTACGCCGGAGGGATCGGTAGTTGAGGAACTCGTGCGCCGTCTGCCTGGTGCAGAGGTCAACGACGACGGTACCATTAAGATCAACGGTAAGCAGGTGAAGAAGATCCTCGTCGATGGTAAGGAGTTCATGACGGGTGATACGAAGACCGCCATGAAGAACCTGCCCACGAACATCATCGACCGTATCAAGGCCTACGACCAGCAGAGCGACCTCGCCCGTGTGTCTGGTATCGAAGACGGTGAAGAGGAAACGGTGCTCGACTTCGGCATCAAGGCTGGTATGAACCGGGGTATTATGGTGAATGCTGACCTCGCCGCAGGTACCAAGAACCGCTATGCAGGCCGAATCTTCGGTGGTATTATGAAGGACGACTTCAAGACGTTCCTCATGACCAATGCCAACAACACCAATGATATGGGCTTCCCCGGTGGTGGTGGCGGTGGTGGCCGATTCGGTGCCGGACGTCAGGGCCTGACTGCCAACAAGATGGTCGGCCTGAACCTGAACTATGAGAAGAAGGACAAGCTGAAGATCGACGGTAGTGTGCGCTGGAACCACAGCGACGGCGACGCTTTCTCAAAAAGCTCGACGGAGAACTTCTTCAGTAGCGATTTGTCATCGTTCGGCAACAGCAGGAGCCATAACTTCTCCCGTTCCAACCAGTGGAATGCTCAGATGCGCCTGGAGTGGCAGCCCGACTCGATGACAAACATCATGTTCCGCCCCAATGCCCGCTATAACTCCCAGGATGGCGAGAACTCCAGCGAGAGTGCCACTTTCATGGAGAATGAGGACCCTTATAAGTATGTGGCAGATCCTCTGGCTGAGATTCAGACGCTGATTGGCAAGAATGTTGTCAAGAACCTGAATATGCAGGACGGTATCAGTTACAGTGACTCCAAGAACGTCGGTGGTATGCTGCAGTTCAACCGTCGTCTGAACAACAACGGCCGGAACATCACCGTCCAGTTGAACGGCAACTGGAGTGAGGGTATGAGCAAGTCGATGACGAACAACTATATTTTCTTGTTTAATCCGTTGGACACGACGATCACCAATCGTTATAATGTGACACCTGAAGACCGTTGGAGCTACAGTGTCCGTGCCACTTACAGCGAGCCCATCTTCCGTCAGGTCTATCTCCAGTTCAGCTACACCTACCAGTACAGTTACACCAAGAGTGACCGTAAGACTTATAGTTTGACAGACGTATATTTTATGGATATCGAGCCCCAATATCGTAATTGGGATGCCTATCTTAACCGTCTGACCTATCCTCTTGATCACTATGTGGATTCTGCGCTGTGCCGTATGTCGGAGTATAAGAACTACAACCATACAGGAGAGGTGATGTTGCGCATCGTACGTAAGGCCTATAACTTCAACGTAGGTTTCCAGGTACTTCCGCAGAAGACACACTTCCTCTATGA
>JAFRQC010000054.1 GCA_017428805.1 Prevotella sp.
AAGCCGAGGATGGGCTGTGACAGCAGATAGTCGACGGCATGTTCCGCCTCGACGGGAGATGTCACGACATAGATCTTACCATAGAACTCCACCCGCTTGAGATGCGAAATCATGGCCTTATCGACCTTATTATATATTAACTTTTTCATTTCTTGGTGCAAAATTACAAAAAAAACATCATTTTATGATGAAATCTAAGTTTTTTCAACTACTTTTGCATCAAAATTGCGAAAAGAGACAAGATATGGCAAAGAAAAAGAAAGAAAAAAGGTCACAGAAAAGCTCCGGCGGCAGTCTGTCGAGTGTGCTGAGCTTTGACAAGATATTCCACAACGAGACACTCAACTTCACGCTGGGCATCGCCGTCGTGCTCGTGGCACTGTTCATGACGCTGGCGTTTATCTCGTATCTCTCCACGGGAGCCGCAGACCAGAGCATGATCGAGGATCCGCGGGAGGGTGAGATTCTGAACCAGCACCATGAGTTTATGAACACCTGTGGCAGCATCGGTGCCTGGTGCTCGTGGTATTTCATCAAGCGCTGCTTCGGTCTGCCGGCGTTCCTTATCCCGTTGTTCCTGCTGCTGTTGGGCGTGCATCTAACAAGAGCCTACAAGGTGAACCTGTTGAAGTGGTTCCTCTCGCTGATGATCCTGATGATCTGGGCGTCGGTGGCGATGTCGCTGTTGCTGGCCCCGTTCTTCACCGAGACCTGTTACAGTCCCGGCGGCGATCACGGTATGTACGTCTGCCACTTCCTCGGCAATCTCGTAGGTACTCCCGGACTGATGGCCATCCTCGGACTGACCGCCATCGCCTTCCTGACCTACCTGAGTGCAGAGACCATCTTAGTGATCCGTAAGTTGTTGAACCCGAGCAAGTTCCTTGATAAGGTTAAATTTGTGGTTGCAAATAACGATCCCAACGAAAAGCCCGATTCTTACGAGAACCTGATAGAGGAAGAAGAGGATGACGAGGACGAAGACAACGATGAGCCTACCGTGTTTGACAATCCCGTCGAACAGGTGGTTGAATTCAAAAAGGACGGTTCTGCTGAGGTCATCGACAACGTCTATGATGCCGGTGAAACCGGACATTCCGGCCAATCCGGCAAGGACGTAGATTTCGATGTGGAGGCCACCCAAGGTGACGAGGCCGCAGACAAGAAGACCGTTGCCCCGGCTTTGGAAGACCTGGAACCTTACGATCCGAAGCGCGATTTGGAGAACTACCACTATCCCACCCTCGACCTGCTGAAGAAATACGATAACGACGGTAAACCATATATCGATATGGCTGAACAGACGGCCAATAAGAACCGTATCGTGGAGGTGTTACGTACTTTCGGTGTAGAGATCTCAAGCATCAAGGCGACAGTGGGTCCCACCATCACCCTTTATGAAATTACGCTGGCTCCCGGTGTCCGTATCTCGAAAGTCCGTTCGCTGGAAGACGATATCGCCCTGAGCCTCTCGGCCCTCGGCATCCGTATCATCGCCCCCATCCCGGGCAAGGGTACCATCGGTATCGAAGTTCCTAACGCCAAGCCCTCGATCGTGTCGATGGAATCGATCCTGAATTCCAAGAAGTTCCAGGAATCGACGATGGAACTGCCCTGTGCCGTCGGTAAGACGATCACCAACGAGGTGTTTATGTTCGACCTCGCCAAGGCACCCCACCTGCTTGTGGCCGGTGCTACAGGACAAGGTAAGTCCGTCGGTCTGAACGCCATCATCACATCTTTATTATATAAGAAGCACCCCGCAGAGCTGAAGATCGTGCTCGTGGACCCGAAGAAGGTGGAGTTCTCGATCTACAATCCGCTGATCAACCATTTCCTGGCGAAGGTGCCCGACGACGATGCCGATCCCATCATCACCGACGTGACGAAGGTTGTGCGTACGCTGAACTCGCTCTGTAAGCTGATGGATACCCGCTACGACCTGCTGAAGGAGGTGGGCGCCAGAAATATCAAGGAGTACAACCGCAAGTTCATCGACCGTAAGATTCCGCCTCGCGGTGGCCACGGATATATGCCGTATATCGTGGTGATCATCGATGAGTTCGGTGATCTGATCATGACGGCAGGTAAGGAGATTGAGTTGCCTATCGCCCGTATCGCCCAGCTGGCCCGTGCCGTGGGTATCCACATGGTCATCGCTACACAGCGTCCTACGACAACGATCATCACCGGTAACATCAAGGCCAACTTCCCCGCCCGTATCGCCTTCAAGGTGAGTGCCGGCATCGACTCGAAGACCATCCTCGACCGTACCGGTGCCCAGCAGCTGATCGGTAAGGGTGACATGCTCTATCTGGGCGGCGCGGAGCCTATCCGTGTGCAGTGTGCCTTTGTCGACACGCCCGAGGTGGAGCGCATCAATGAGTACATCGCTGAACAGCAGAGCTATAACATGGCCTTCGAACTGCCCGAGCCTGATACGCCAGAGGCCGACTTCGACGGTGGTGGCGACAAGGATGTGGATATGCAGCATCTCGACCCGTTGTTTGAGGATGCCGCCCGCCTGATTGTCATCAACCAAAGCGGTTCAACGTCACTCATCCAGCGTAAGTTCGCCATCGGCTACAACCGCGCAGGCCGTCTGATGGACCAGTTGGAGAAGGCCGGTGTCGTCGGTGCCGCTATGGGGTCCAAACCCCGTGAGGTGATGATCCAGGATGAGAACAGCCTCAATAATCTGCTGGCAAGCCTGAGATAAAGGTGAAAAGGTTAAAAGGTGAAAAAGTAAAAAGGTAAGAAGGTAAAAAGGTAAGAAGGTAAAAAGGTAAAAAAGTGAAAAGACAAAAAGGTATTATGATGAACAAAATAGGAAATAAAATAAAGGTAAAGGCGATGGTGACAGGAGTTTTACTCTTTCACCTTTTCACCTTTTCACCTTTAAGCGTTTCGGCCCAGACGGCGAAGAGTGTGCTTGACAAGGCAGCCGCCACCGTGACGATGAAGGACGGTGTGAAGGCTGATTTCAAGATGACGGGCAGCATGGGCTCGACCAGCGGTACCATCATCATCAAGGGCAAGAAGTTCCACGCCACTACCCCGCAGGCCAGTGTCTGGTTCGACGGCAAGACGCAGTGGACCTATATGAAAGACAACGACGAGGTGAACATCGTCAACCCTACCGAGGCACAGTTGCAGACCATTAACCCCTACAACTTCCTCAACCTCTATAAGAAGGGTTACAACGCCACACTGAACAGCAACGGCAATAACCATGTAGTCCATCTGACCGCCTCGACGGCCAGCAATAAGATCAGGGAACTGTTTATCACGATCGACAAGAAGACGAACCACCCCACGCAGGTGAAGCTGTTGCAGGGCAAGAAGTGGACCATCTTCGACATCAGCAACCTGAAGAAGCAGTCTGCCAACGACGCGATGTTCCGTTTCAATGCCAAGGACTTCCCACACGCTGAGATCATAGACTTGAGATAGTTTACAGTTTACGGTTTATAGTTTACAGATGAATAGACTTAAATTGTATAGGCTGCTGCGGAAGAACACGATGCTGAGCTATAAGCGCAGCCCGATCTTTGAGCAGAACAAATGGGCCAAGGTGATGACCTATTTCGGTGCCGCCATGCTGGCACTGTATATGATCCTTTACGGTTGTATCATCGCCCTGACGGCTGAAGGTGAGGCCGGACGGATGATCTCATTCATGCCGCTGATCCTCGTCATCGACTATCTGTTCCGCTTCGTGGTGCAGACCACGCCGGGTATGATGGTAAAGCCCTATATCCTGTTGCCCATCTCCAGATACACGGCTATTGAGTGTTTCCTGCTGTCGTCGCATCTGAGCGGCTACAACTTCCTCTGGCTCTGTATGTTCGTGCCCTACTCCATCATCCTGCTCTTTGCCGGTGCCGGTTGGGCGGTCATCTGGGAGTTGGTGGCCTGTCTGCTGCTGATTATGATGAACAGTCAGGTGTATCTGTTCTTCCGTACGCTCATCAACCGCAATGTGTTGTGGTTCCTCGCCGGTGTCGCGGTATATGCCATTCCGTATATCCCCTGGATCCTCGACCCTAATAAGAAAACGGCAGCACGACTGCTCGACACTTATGCCGATGCCGGACGCGCCTGGTGGTTCCTGCCGACCGTCGTCATCGTAATAGCGCTGCTGTTTATGGTGAACCGCCATTTCCAGTTCAAGTATGTGTATGAGGAGATCTCGAAGAAGAAGGAGCGGGCACTGAAGCACGTGTCGCAGTTCGCCTTTCTGAACCGTTTCGGCCTCGTGGGCGAATATCTGAAGATTGAGGTGAAGTCGAATCTCCGCAACAAGACTATGCGTGCACGCTGCATCATGAGTCTGGTGGCGATTATCTGTTTCTCGATGCTCGTCGCCTATACGACGATCTATGACAATGTGTATATGCAGAACTTCTGGTGCCTCTACTGCTTTGCCATCTACAGTGTGACGGCCCTTATCAAGATCATGGGACAAGAAGGCAACTACATCGACCTGCTGATGATGCACCGCGAGAACATCATCGCCCTGCTGAAGGCGAAGTTCTGGTTCTACAGCGCTGTGCTGCTCATTCCCTTCTTAGTGATGCTGCCTGCAGTGTTCACCGGCAAGTTCACGTTGCTGATGCTCATGGCGTATATGCTGCTGACGGCAGGTGTTCTGCACTTCGTCATCTTCCAGCTGGCGGTATATAACAAACAGACGCTGCCCCTGCAGCAGAAAGTGACTGCCAAGGGAAACTTCGAGAACGGTATGCAACTGGTGATCGAGCTGCTGTCGCTGTTCGCTCCCGGTGCCATCGCCACCATCGGTTTCCTGCTGGTCGGACCCACCTACACTTTCATCTTTATGTCGCTGATCGGACTGGCCTTCATCGTCACCCATCCGATATGGATCCGTCACATCTACAAACGGATGATGCAGCGCCGTTATGAGAACATAGACGGTTTCCATACCACCAGACAATAACTTTTTTGGAAGAAAATCCCCAAAAAGTTTGGTGGAATGGAAAAAAGTGTGTACCTTTGCACCCGCAAAACGAAAAAGATGCACCCGTAGCTCAGTTGGTAGAGCACCTGACTCTTAATCAGGGTGTCCAGGGTTCGAGCCCCTGCGGGTGTACAGAGGAGGCAAGCGACCCTCCTTTCTTTTTGAAATTTTTGATGCACCCGTAGCTCAGTTGGTAGAGCACCTGACTCTTAATCAGGGTGTCCAGGGTTCGAGCCCCTGCGGGTGTACAAACACAAGAGGTTGCCGATATGGCTCAGTTGGTAGAGCAACGCATTCGTAATGCGTAGGTCCCCGGTTCGAGTCCGGGTATCGGCTCAAAAGAAATCAGGAAACTTTATTATTTTGCGGAATTAGCACATCGGTAGTGCACGGGCTTCCCAAGCCTGGGAGGCGGGTTCGATTCCCGTATTCCGCTCTTTTCCCCTCCTGAGTAGGAGGGGGGCCCGTCAGGGCGGGGTGGTCTGGTCATCCTCAAGCATAGCCTCTGACTTGCCCTTGCTCAGACCCCCTCTAACTCCCCCTACTCAGGGGGAGAAACTGTTACTCAGAGGCTTCCTACCTCAATCTAAGTGTATCTCCCACTCTAATCTGGTAATCTGGCGAGAGATGGTTCATCTTGTAGAGATTCTTCAGACGGATGCCGTACTTCTGCGCGATGCTATACATCGACTCCCCGTTACGGACATAATGCAACCGGCCCTTGTAGTCCTTCGGTGCCTTCGTCTGCTTCTTTTTCAGCCAGATGATCTCTCCCTCATCCAATGCATCGTTCTTGTCACGTTCGTTGTATTTGGCCAGTTTCTTGTAACTGATTCCTATTTCATCGGCAATCGACTTGAAGGAATCCCCACGGCGGGCGATGACATAGTAGTTCTTATTGAAGATCTTGATAGCATGCAGTGATGCACTATTAACGGTACTCTTCGTGTGTTCGGCCATAAACTTGTCGTAGTCCTTGGCCGAGTCATAGCGATAGAGCTTATACAACTGGATGATGTCTATCAGTTTCTGAGCATACTGCGGATTGGTGGCATAGCCTGCAGCCTTCAATCCCTTCGCCCAGCCCTTATAGTCTGTGATCTTCAACTTGAATAAGGAACGGTAACGCTGGCTACCGGTGAGGAACTTCGAATGATCCTCATACGACTCGTAGGCATTGTCATAGGAACGGAAACACTCGTTTCGCTCATCGTCATCGTGATAGATGCGTCGACCGCTCCAGCCGTTGCATTTGATTCCGAAGTGGTTATTCCCCTTGCGTGCCAGTTCACTCCTACCTGCCCCACTCTCGAAAAGTCCTTGGGCCAGGGTGATAGACGCCGGGATATGATAACGCTGCATCTGTTCGATGGCGATATCCTTATATTGGTTGATATACTGCTGATAGGTCTGGTTCCAGCTTGTCTGAGCCTGAAGCTGAAGGGCCGTCAGCAGGGCTATTGATACAAAAAACTTCCTCATACGATAAAAATTTGTGCAAAAGTAGTGAATTCTCTCGAATTATTCGTATTTTTGCACAAAAATATTCAATCTATGAAGGAAGTAGAGCTAAAATCGGTCATTCAGGAATGTCAGATGGAGGAACTCAGTGCCGCTGAGCGCCAGTTGTTAGAACAGGCCATCGAAGCCACCAGTCGCAGTTATGCCCCCTATTCCCACTTCTGTGTCGGAGCTGCCGTCCGGTTAGAGAACGGTGAGGCGGTCATCGGCTGTAATCAGGAGAATGCGGCCTATCCATCGGGACTCTGTGCCGAGAGAACGGCCTTGTTTGCTGCCGGAGCACAGTATCCTGACTGCGCCGTCGAGGTGCTTGCCATCGCCGCCAGAGGGACAGACGGTGAACTGACGGAAGAGCCGACAGGACCTTGTGGCAGTTGCCGACAAGTGATCATCGAGTCGGAAACCCGTGCCAAGCATCCCATCCGTATCCTGCTCTACGGACGGCGGTGCGTGTACGTCATCGATGGAATCAGGAAACTGATGCCTCTGACCTTCGCTGAATTCTAATAAATCTTAGTAACATCCCAAGCCCTTGGCGGTGGACAGGGAGTCAAGGTGGAAGTCGTAGATGAGATTGTCTTCATCAATTGTCACAAAGTGTTTCTCTCCCTCGATGGAATCTTTGGGCGTCTCCCAGATGATATCGATGAAACTCTCGGGATCATCTTCCACCTTAGGGGTACGAAGCAGACATCTGTTGAATTCATAATCGAAGGTGACGGTTTCTTCACTACGCGTCTCAGCCATTACCACATCGTCGGCATAGCCAGTCATGATAGAACCGGCACAGTTGACATGGAGCGGGAAGTCGGTTTCACCGAAGAAATTGGTGAAACGGAAGGCCGCACCACGATCCGCCGAGAATGGATAGAACTGTCCGAACGTACATTGACTGATTTCCGCGATTCCACCGTAGATAGCAAAGCAGTCGCCACCGGTGTTCGTCAGCTGACAATGATTCAGACAAACATAGGAATTGACGGCGGACAGACCTGTACCCTTGCAGTTATGGATGATACACTGCTCCATCTCCAAGCGATAATGTTCCGTATCCAATTCGGCCGAATCACAGACGACACCATTGATCGGATTACGTATCTCCGTCCGAAGAAAGTAATTGTCCATGGAGGTTTCACGGATATGGATGCCATTCCACTGTCCGCTGACACGGTCGTAGGGCAGATAATCAAACATATCGTCGAGCCGGTCACCACGCATCACACAGTCTTCTGTGCGTAAGGTGCCATAAACATCGAGACCGGAACTGTCGTGGAAATAAAGCGTCGTATTCCTGATAGTCAGCGTAACGCCCTCCTCCACTTTCAGATCGCCGAAGATAATCAGCGGCACAGAAGACTCAATGACAGAATCCTTCGAAATCACTGGCGAATAGAGTTTCTTCGCATCCCACACCCAGGCCTGCAGACATACTTTCTGTTCGACACCGCTCTCGTGGATGAATACCAAGTCGTCTTCCAAGAGCACAGGATCCTGCTGTCCCGTCTCGCTGGCAGTCAGTTCCACAAAGACGAGAATGCTGTCATTGCGGCGTATCTCCACATCGGATGTCTGGGAACCATTGGCATTGTCGAGATAGATGCCGTCAACGTTCACCCGATAGCCTGTCTGGTTGCCGCGACGAAGACGGACACGTTCCATACGGATGCCCGTATCATTCTGATTATACACCCAGAAGGTATAGGTTGACGAGGGGGTACGGCTGAAGATAGTGTCCATCTTCAACGTATCCTCCGGGAAGGTCAGACGCAGACCTGTGCTTGTCGAGAATTTATCATCATCCTGACAAGCCACAAGGCAACATACTATCGTAAGAACATAAAAAATCCGTTTCATCGTAATGATAAAACGGACATTTATTCATATTATTGTATAAAAACAACGGATTATACGGATTTAACGGATTTTTTACTATGCACAACAATCCGTGTAATCCGTGAAATCCGTTGTCCTAATTACTTGAAGTAGCGTTTCAGGAGTCCAGCGAAGCCAGCACCGTGACGGGCCTCGTCCTTAGCCATCTCGTGAACGGTGTCGTGGATGGCATCGAAGCCGGCAACCTTGGCGTTCTTGGCGATACGGAACTTGTCCTCGCAGGCACCAGCCTCAGCAGCAGCACGCTTCTCGAGGTTTGTCTTGGTGTCCCATACGCACTCACCCAGCAGCTCTGCGAAACGAGAGGCGTGGTCAGCCTCCTCAAAGGCATAGCGCTTGAAAGCCTCGGCGATTTCGGGATAGCCCTCACGGTCAGCCTGACGAGCCATAGCCAGATACATTCCTACCTCGCTGCACTCACCATTGAAGTGGTTACGCAGGTCGTCAATCATCTCCTGTGACACACCCTCGGGCTTGCCGTCGCCAATGCGGTGAACAGTAGCATACGTGGTCTCGCCCTCGTCCTTCAACTCAGAGAACTTTGATGCGGGAGCCTTACAGATGGGGCACTTCTCGGGAGCAGCATCGCCTTCGTAGATATATCCACAAACGGCGCAAATGAACTTTTTCTTCATAATCGTATTTGTCTTTTTTAGTTAATAATAAAAAAAATAGTTACATTATCACCGCAAAGATACGTATAAAAAATTAATCCCGCAACTATTTTGCAGGATTAATTGTCATTTTATATATGTTTAACTTATTTCGCGTTCCGAACTCCCTTCACACGATAGGGCTTGAGTACGGGAATCTCGTCACAAAGAGCATCGGCAAGAAGATTAGCAACGACCTGGGCACCATATATATTATAATGTGTATTGTCCTGCTTGCCTTGGGGGAGGCTTGGCTCCTCACCAGGACGGAACCACATATGGAGTTTCTTGGAGCCCTCACGACCAAGACGTTTCTCAAGGTCTTCGGTGATGCGGTTGGCATCGATGAAATGGCAGTTCATACGACGCGCCACATCACAGGGAGCCACACGATAGAGGCCGTGAGTGTCGTTGAGCGTATCACCTTCGACAAGGTGTTCCGTATCGCTGAAGATAGTGTTACGCAACTGCTCATCGTCAGCCACCTCAGGCGGCATAATGAAGAAATTGCGACGAGCCACAGCGTTCATCAGCACAGGGATACCACCTTTCTCCCTCGTCTCACGGACATAACGGGCGAGATTATAGTCGAATGTAGAACCTGGATCGGTATGACGGGCAGGCTGTGCCTTTTCATCGTTATGGCCAAACTGAATGAGTACGTAATCGCCCGGCTGAATCTTCTCCAAAACCTTATCCCAACGACCCTCATCAAGGAAACTCTTCGAGGAACGGCCATTCACGGCGTGATTGTCAACCACGATGAAATCGGCATCGAAGCATTGCTGGAGCATCATACCCCAACCACGCTCCACCTTTCCACCAGTAGTGTCCTTATTGGCTGCGGTGGAATCGCCAACCACGAAGATCGTTGTGGTCTTATCTGGCGTGGCTGCAATGAAGCCGCAGATGACGCAGATGACACAAATTAGAAACTTCAGACTTCTCATCATCTTCTATTTAACCTTTTCAATAAGTTCCTCAATAGCAAGGAGTTGCTGTTCTCCCGTCAACATATTCTTCAAGGTAAACTTACCCTCTGCCATCTCGTTCTCACCAGCCAGGGCGACAAACGGAATCTGCTTGGCATTGGCATAAGACATCTGCTTCTTCATCTTCGTGCCGTCGGGGAAGATCTCCGTACGGATACCAGCCTCACGAGCCTTTGCCACAGCGGGCAGACAATAAGCCGTTTCCTTCTCACCGAAGTTGATGAAGAGCAGCTGGGTGCCGTTGACTGCATCTGAAGGATAACAATCGAGGGCGTTGAGTACATCGAAGATACGGTCTACACCGAAGGAGATGCCGACACCCGAAATTCCCGGCATACCGAAGATGCCGGTAAGGTTGTCATAACGACCACCACCGGTAATGGAACCGATCTGCACATCAAGAGCCTTCACTTCGAAGATAGCACCTGTGTAGTAGTTCAGACCACGAGCCAAGGTGAGATCGAGTTGGATTTCGTTCTTCAATCCCGTATTTTTTAAAGTATCGAGAATATAACGGCTCTCCTCTACTCCCTTCAGACCAATCTCGCTCGATGCAAGAACTTCGGCGATAGTATCGAGTTTCTCGTCGTTGGAGCCTTCGAGGGAAATAATGGGCTGGAGTTTGGCGATCTGCTCCTCAGAGAGACCGTCCTCTCGCAGTTCCTGATTTACGTTGTCAAGGCCGATTTTATCGAGTTTATCGATGGCGACGGTGATATCCACGATCTTATCCGCAGCACCGATGACTTCGGCAATTCCCGTAAGGATCTTGCGGTTGTTGATCTTAATCTGCACACGGACACCAAAGCGGCTGAAAACCGTATCCACAATCTGCATCAGTTCTACCTCATTCAAGAGAGAATCGGAGCCTACGATGTCACCATCGAACTGCCAGAACTCACGGTAACGGCCTTTCTGCGGACGGTCTGCACGCCATACCGGCTGCATCTGATAACGCTTGAACGGCAACTGGAGTTCCTCACGGTGCATCACCACATAACGTGCAAAGGGCACAGTAAGGTCGTAACGCAGACCTTTCTCACACATCTTTGCAGCCAGATGGAGGGCATTACGCTCTTTCAATTCCTCGTCTGTCACCTTAGCCAGACAGTCACCGGAGTTCAGCACTTTGAAGAGCAGTTTGTCACCCTCCTCGCCGTACTTACCCATCAGCGTGCCGAGAGTTTCCATCGCCGGCGTCTCTATCTGCTGGAAGCCATAGAGTTGATACACCTGTTTGATGGTGTCGAAGATATAGTTGCGCTTCGCCATCTCCAATGGGGAGAAGTCGCGCGTACCTTTTGGAATACTTGGTTTTGCCATATTTATTTACGAACAATAGTCTGGTCGCGGTCAGGACCAATAGAAATAATCTTAATGGGCGTCTCGAGCTGAGCCTCCAGGAATGCGATGTAATCCTTGAACTCCTTCGGGAACTGGTCCTCAGAAGTGAACTTCGTCATATCCGTCTTCCATCCGGGGAGTTCCTGATAGACAGGTTCGATGCCCTCCTCGATGTCATAGGGGAAATAGTCGATTTCAACGCCATTCTGCTTATAGGCGACACAGGCCTTGATGGTATCGAAGCCGTCAAGCACATCACTCTTCATCATAATCAGTTGAGTGACACCATTGACCATAATAGAATACTTCAAGGCCACAAGGTCGATCCACCCACAACGGCGCTCACGACCAGTCACAGCACCATACTCGTGCCCTAAGTCACGAATGGTCTTGCCCGTTTCATCGAACAACTCCGTGGGGAACGGACCCGCACCAACACGTGTGCAATAAGCCTTCATAATACCATAGACATCACCGATCTTGTTCGGGCCGATACCAAGCCCCGTGCAGGCACCAGCGCAGATGGTATTGGAAGAGGTAACGAACGGATAGCTGCCGAAGTCTATGTCGAGCATTGTACCCTGGGCACCCTCACAAAGCACGCTCTTGCCGCTCTTGAGGATATTGTTGATCTCATGCTCAGAGTCCACGATGGGGAATTGGCGAAGGTATTCAACACCCTCAAGCCACTTCTTTTCAACCTCTGTGATATCGTACTCAAAGTTCAGCGACTTCAAGATAGCCTCGTGACGAGCCTTGGCCTTGGCATACTTCTCTGGGAAGTTCTCGAGGATATCACCAACACGCAGACCATTACGGCTGATTTTATCGGTATAGGTCGGGCCGATACCCTTACCAGTAGTACCAACCTTATTCTTTCCTTTCTGAGCCTCATAGGCAGCATCAAGCACACGATGAGTAGGCATAATGAGATGAGTCTTCTTCGAGATATGCAGACGTGAGTGCAAGTCGTGACCGCTGGCCTCGAGAGCCTTGGCCTCATCCATAAAGAGATCCGGAGCGAGCACCACACCATTACCGATGATGTTCACCTTACCACCCTGGAAGATACCCGATGGAATCGAGCGCAGGACATACTTCTGACCTTCAAACTCCAGCGTATGACCGGCATTAGGACCACCCTGGAAACGGGCCACCACATCGTACTTCGGGGTCAGCACATCGACCACCTTACCTTTTCCCTCGTCGCCCCATTGCAAACCCAACAGGACATCAACTTTTCCTTTGTTCATAATCTATCGTTTTACATTTGTCTTCTGTTTCTTCCGTTTTGTGATCTTTGCCTGGCAGGTGCTGCACACCCCATAGACATAAAGCGTGAAGCCGTCCTTACGGAACCTCTTTGTCTGCATATTCTCCACAGCCTCACTTATCTCTGCCGACTTGACCTCACTCACCTTCCCGCACATCGTACAGATCTGATGACAATGGCTGGTGTTGTCGTAACAAGCCTCATATTTCGTCGTTCCCTGAAAACGGTGACGGATTACAAGGCGCAGTTCCATAAACAAGTTGAGTGTATTGTACATCGTGGCCCTGCTCACGTGGAAATTCATTTCCTTGAGAAGCCTCGCGTTGAGTTCCTCTAACGTGAAATGACCGTTGATGTTATAGATGGCCCGGAGGATGGTATAGCGTTCCAACGTCTTGCGATGATTGTTCATCTCAAGATAGTTGTCCAAGATACGCTCTACGGCGCTGATCACGCTTTCCTTGTTCGAAATAGCCATCGTTAATTCTGTCGTTTCCTTGAAAACCGCACAAAGGTACACATTTTCAGAGAGACAGACGATAGTTTATTTATAAAAAATCTAAATTAATGGTTTTTATTGCGCTTTTGGCCAGTCTTTTGTATATAATACCGAGTTCTGCAAAGCGTTGCATACTGCTCATTGCTGCTTTCCTGACAGTCATACTCTCACCTTGAAGGGCTGCCAAAGCCTGGTCGATGAATTCATTGATTCCGCGCTCGTTGGGTTCCTGTCCGTTCATAAACAGGCGTGAGAGGATATGGAAGCCGCAGAGCTGATAGAGTTCCTTGTCAGAGGCAATCCAGGTATAGGCTTTCTCAGGGGCGTATGGCAGATACTGATAGAGGTTAAAAGCCGCCTGTTCGGCAATCTCCGAATTAGGTGTCTGTTCCATCCAGATATCAATGACCTCAGGCAGCACCACATCAGCAGGCATAATCATCGTAGCCAGGATCTTACATTCCCGCACATTTTCCTTCCACAAGGCGATGGCGAGGTCGTAGTTTTTGCCGATTTCATCAGCCTTTTCCCGCAGTCGTAGCATAGTGGCGCCCCAGTTCAGATGATAGTCGAGTCCCTTCTCACGCATCGACTGCGCAACCGCACCATCCATCATTTGACGGAACGACTGTTTGATGGCCTTCACCTGATTGTTGATCTCCTGATTCATACGTGTTCAAATCAAAGTTCCGTATTCCGTGCTGTATCTGAGCATCTGGTGCGCATAACTCTCACCATAATACAACTGCACGTCAACCATCTGACCATTTTGATCATAGACAGGCAGCATCATCGGGTTGATGAAACCTTTATAGGGTGCCAGATCCAAACGACGATAACGTTCCAAGACCTCCTGATGAAGTTCGGCATCCACCTGAACGGCATAACGTTCCACCAGCTGACGGGCTGCTTCGAAATCTCCCTCGCTCTTGATGCGCTGCACTTCTGCCAACAGACGGGCAAAGAGTTGACGGAGTCCATCGTAATCCACTACCTCCACATAGGTTTTCCCATCGCGCTTGATGAGTCTAACGGCATTGCCATTCTCCAGACACCAATGGGCTATTAATGCCCTATTCCGCATATGGGCCTCTTCAATCTGGTTGCCTGGCGTGATACGAATGAGCTGGGTCATCAGACCGTTCATCATATAGGTATAGTATTGAGACTTAAACGCCTCCATATCAGGCGTCAGGCCCAACTCCACCAGTTTGGGATCTGCGATATAATAGAGTCCGAAGAGGTCTGCCCTCGCCTCCTCGATGGTATTGCCATAGGCTTTCAGTGCATCAGGGTCAACACTAGGCAGAAGCCTTCCGCTGCCGTGTCCCAGACACTCATGCAGATCGGTATGCAAGTCATCGCAGACATCGCCGTATTTCCCGATTAAATCTAATGTTTTCTGGTCTATCACGAATTCTTCACGGAACCCATTGCCATGAGCCGCCTTATTATAGGCATCGGTGATATTGCTGATGGTGATGCTCTTAGAACCATATTCTGCCCTTATCCAGTCGGCATTGGGAAGATTGATGCCGATAGCCGTAGAAGGATACTCATCACCGCCGAGCATAGCTGCACAGATGACATTCGCAGAAACACCCTTAACCACCGGCTTACGGAAACGAGGATCTACGGGAGAATGATCCTCAAACCACTGGGCATTGCTGCTGATTGTCCGGGTACGTTGAGTGGCAGTTTCATCGATATACTCCACCAGTCCTTCCCACGAGCCTTTCAATCCCAACGGATCACCATAGACTTCGATAAAGCCGTTGATGAAATCGATGGCAGAATTATGCTCTTTCAACCATTCAATACAATATTCATTGAAAGTCTGTAAGTTACCTGATTCATAATAACTTATCAACAAATCAATGACCTTTCTTTGCTGCTCGTTTTCTGCTACCTGAGCGGCCTTCCTGAGCCAATAGACGATATGTCGGATAGCATTGGCATAACGGCCGTTGGCAGACCAAACCAACTCCTTCACCTCACCGTTCTCCTTCACCAGCGTAGAGTTCAATCCGAAAGATGGCGGCGTATCCTTAGCCGGTTCGTTTTTCTTCATTTCATCGTAGAAGGCTTCGGCTTCTGCCTGAGTGACGCCCTCATAGAAATGACAAGCCGATGTCTGTATCAGGTCTTCACCGTCAGCCTTGTTCACCCGTTTGGGCAGCACCTGCGGATCAAACATTACCGGAAAGAGTTCATCGCACATTTCATCGAGTGTCTCCCCTGCCCTGAGCGGCAGTCGTCGGGCATCCACCTTCTGAAGCTGTTCACGAAGACAGTCAGACGAAAAGCCGGGCATCATCTTCTCGCAGCCATAGTGATGATAGATGCCGTTGGAGAACCAGATACGTTTCAGATACACCTCCACAGCACGAAACTCGTCTGTGTCGTGGTTGATGTCCCGGTCCGTAAAAACAACCTCCATCATCTTACGAATCCTGAGGTTGTACTTTCCAAACTGATCGAATGTGATATCCCTGCCGTATAGTGTGGCTTTCGAAAGATAATAAATTAGTTCTTTCTGCTTGGGGACAAGCTTTTCAAAACCCGTCAGTTGATACCTAAGCAGTTGCAAGTCGGCAAACCGCTCATCCCGATAATTGAAATCAGGGACTTCAGCCTCCTGCCTCATGCCTCAGCCTTCTTTGCCTTTGTCTTTGCTTTAGCCTTTGGCTTCGCCTTTGCCTTGCGCGTGGGCTTGGGAACCAGCATAGAAGGATGCTGTTTGAGGTGCTGCATACGATAATCCCTCGGGGTAATGCCTACGACTCTGAAGAACGAAGCGTAGAACGACTGACGGTTGGAGAAGCCAACCATATCGCTGACTTCCTCCATACGCAGTTTCTGGTAACGCTTGTCAACGAGGATGGTCATTGCCTCTTCGATACGGTACTTGTTGACGAACGAAGTGTAGTTCATGTGGAAACGAACATTGACGATTGCAGAAATGTAACGCGTGTTAGTACCCAATTCTTCAGCTAATTTCTTAGCGGAATAATCCTTGTCGCGATACTTCTTCTGCATGACGATAATGTTCATGATCTTCTCCTGCATCTCATCCATCATCTTCGGGCTCACCAGACTTCTGTAGGCGGCCACCTTTTCCTTTTTTTCAGTAATGTTGTACTTCGCCATTTTACTATACGGATTGTTGATTAATGTGCAAATATAATCAAATATTTTGAATCACGCAACAAATTGCGTTCGTTTTTCATAATTTTTGTATAAAGAAGAATACTTTTTAAACTTTTTAAGTATCACTTTATTTCGCTCTAAATGAGCAGAAAAGCCAAAAATTATCCCAAAAATCCCTAAAAAAGCCCCTTTTTTTGCTAAAAAAGGAATATTCTGGCGGAAATGCGAGTTTTTTTTCGTACCTTTGCAAAGTAAAATCATCAAAGATGGCAAAAAAGAAGATATTATTCATCAATCAGGAGATATCTCCGTATGTTCCCGACAACGCATTGTCAATCATGGGCAGGGAACTGCCTAAGACCATTCAAGAGTGCAGCCACGAGATCCGCACGTTCATGCCCAAATGGGGCATCATCAATGAGCGTCGCGGACAGTTGCACGAAGTGATACGCCTGTCGGGTATGAATCTGATCATCAATGACACCGACCACCCGCTGATCATCAAGGTCGCCTCGATACAGTCGGCAAAGGTGCAGGTGTATTTCATCGACAACGACGACTACTTCGGCAAGCGCCTGATGGAGAAAGATGAGCAGGGCGAAGACTATGCTGACAATGGTGAACGTGCTATCTTCTTCGCACGTGGTGTATTGGAAACGGTGAAGAAACTGCGTTGGGTGCCCGATGTCATTCACTGCCAGGGCTGGATGAGTGCGGTCGTTCCACTCTATGTGAAGACGGCCTATCACGACGAGCCCTCGTTTGCTGACGCCAAGGTGGTCACCTCGCTCTTCTCGCAGAAGCTCGACAAGGATCTGGGTGATGACTTCAAACAGTGCCTGGAGTTCCGTGAGACCACGCAGGAGATCCTGAAGGACTACAAGGACAACTTCGATCTGAACGAACTCAATAAGCTTGCCATCGACTATAGTGACGGTATCGTACAATCAGACAGCCTCGTCAACGATGAGCTGCTGGCATATATTAAAGAAAAGAACATTCCCTTCCTCGGCTATTCCGAGAACGTCGCCGAAGCCTGCGAAGACTTCTACGAGTCGCTCTACCCTGCTGAAGAATAAGTTGAGGAGCAACATAACAGACAGAAAGAACATCATGAAATACCAATTATTTACAGCGATTGCAATCTCCGCAATGGCGTTAATTTCTTGCAGTAAAGACACAGACACGCTTGGCTCGTCGCTGACGAACAGTTCTGATCAGATACAGGCAAGCACGATGACTTACAGCGCCTACTCTCATTCCGTACTCGTCGACTCCGTGTATGCCCGCAACTACGATACTTACTTCGGGCGTGTTAAGGATCCCGAGACAGGAGTCTACGTCAAGACAGAGTTTATGGCGCAGTTCAATATTCAGGAAGGCATCATATTGCCAACAGTCGATGAGATCAAAAACGAGGAAGGTGAGATCGTAGCCGACTCCTGTGAGATCTGGCTGGCATTCGACAAGGAAAACTGCTATGGCGACACACTCTCCTCCCTGAAGATGAACGTCCTCGAGCTCAACAAGCCTATGAGCGAGAAGGTGGTCTACTACAGCAATTACGACCCCAGAAAAGAAGGATACATCCGCGAAGACGGTATGAAGAAGAGCATCCTTTTCAGTCAGAACAACCTGACATACTCGGACAGTATCAGAAATCTTACAGATTATTTCGATTACGTGCGTATTTCGTTCTCTGACGAATATACCGACAAGAACGGCGTGAAATACGACAACTACGGAACTTACATCCTCCGTAACTACTATGCTCATCCCGAATACTTCAAGAACTCCTACGCCTTCACCAACAACATCTGCCCCGGCTTCTTTTTTGAGCTGGCAGACGGTTTGGGACTGATGGCCAAGTTCTATTTGTTGGAGATGCGTGTCTTCTACCATTATCAGAAGAACAGTACGAAATACAACAGTTACATTGCCTTCTCGTCAACGCAAGAGGTACTGCAGACAACCCAGGTGACGAACGACAAGAAGACGTTGGCACAGTTGGCTGCCGATCAGAGCTGCACCTATCTGAAAGCACCCGCAGGCATCTTTACAGAGGTCACTTTGCCTGTGGATGAGATTACCCAGAGCCACGCGGCAGACTCGCTTCTCTCTGTCAGTATGACCTTCCAGCGCCAGAACAGCGGCGTCAAGGCAAAATATCTTATGGATGCACCGTCGAGCATCTTGATGCTGCCTACGGACAGTCTTGAAACGTTCTTCAGAAATGACAAGACTTACGATTATAAGAGTGCCTTCGCAGCAACACTCTCCACCACCAACACCTACACTTTCTCAAACATCGGCAACCTCGTCACGCTGCTTTCAGACAACAAAAAGAAGGGGCTGGCTTCTGATTCTGACTGGATGAGCAAACACTCCAACTGGAACAAGGTGCTGCTGATACCGATCTCTATGACGGCGGTTTCCGCGAATTCCACTTCCGCAACATACGATATAGAGAACGAGATGGGACTTGTGAGCACGAAGCTGGAGGGAGGCCCCAACACGCCCATCGAAGTGAAGGTGATCTACGGCCGATTCAAGAATCAATAGTTATGGCTGACGGATATCTGGAGAAACATCACGACGATTATGAGGCCCGCAAGGCAGCTTGGCTCCGAAAGAAGCGTCATCTGCCCAAGACAGGACAGAGACAAATAGAGCGACCCGAAAATGAGTCGCTCTAATATTTTCTCACAATGGGGACTGTCCCTCTTGTGAGATTATCCGATAATCTTGAACTTTGCGAATTTCAGCAGCAGCTGTTTGGTGCCCGTATTGCGGAACTCAACGGTAGCCTTGGTATTCTCGCCCGTGCCCTCAATCTTTATTACCGTGCCAATGCCGAAGCGCTGATGCTCTATGGTAGCCCCCTCGCGCAGCCCTTCCCCTCCTGAGTAGGAGGGGTCAGGGGTGGTCTGAGCAGCCGCACTTGCAACACGATTCACGGGACGGAAATTACCACCTGAAGGCGTGCTTGGGCGTGATGTCTGCAACGGTTTGCCAGACTGCTGCTGATAGAGGCGTTTGAAGCCTTCTCCAAATGGATCCACAGGCTTCTCAGGCTGACGGGGAGCCACGATGCGAGGCTTGGGATCGGCCTTGAACTGCGTAGCCACAGGCCTCGGATTCTGCATCCACTCAGGGCCTTCACTCTCGAAGCCACGAGTCTTTCGGCTGGAAGAACCGAAGAGTGAACTTCCCCCACCCGATTCTGAATGCACATCCAGCAGTTCCTGGTCAATGTCGCGTATGAATCTCGATGGCGTGTCATACTCCATCCGTCCGTAGCGGAAACGGTTCTGAGCGCACGTCAGTATGCAATGCTTCTCGGCTCTGGTGATGGCTACATACAGCAATCGGCGCTCTTCTTCGAGTTCCCGCATCGAATTGGTACACATGGGACTCGGAAATATATTCTCTTCGAGGCCCACAACAAACACCGTCGGGAACTCCAGACCCTTCGCCGAGTGGATCGTCATCAGCGTCACCTTATCATTCGAGTCGCCCTCATCGCTGTCAAGATCCGTCAGCAGAGCCACCTCCTGCAAGAAGTCTGGCAGATAGATTTCATCACCCATATCCTCTTCCTTGCGGCTCTCCACGAAGTCCTGCATACCGCTGAGGAACTCTTCGAGGTTCTCCTGACGCGAGATGTCTTCCGGGTTGCGGCCTGAGTAGATATCCTTGCTGATGCCGGAGGTCATGATGATGTCGTGTCCCAGGGCGTAGGCATCTTCCGTATTGATGCGCCCTATCCAGCCCTCGATGAGTTCACGGAACGCCTGTATCTTCGTCATCGTGCCCTTGCTCACTTCCATGGGGAACAACACGGGCTCCTTAATCACCTGCCAGAGACTGACGCCATAGGTCTGTGCCGTCTGGATAATCTTGCCTACGGTGGTGTCGCCGATACCCCTTGCGGGATAGTTGATGATGCGCTTGAAGGCCTCTTCATCGTTGGGATTGGCAATCAGCCGGAAGTAGGCAATCACGTCTTTGATCTCCTTGCGCTGGTAGAAGCTCAGACCACCATAGATGCGATAGGGGATATTGTCTTTTCGCATCTGCTCCTCAAACGACCGGCTCTGGGAGTTGGTTCGATAGAGGATGGCAAAGTCGTTCCAATTGCAGTGGTCCTGCTTCCGCAGCCGCTTGATGTCCTGACAAACGATCATCGCCTCCTCCTTGTCCGAATAGGCAGGTTTCAACTGCAGCCGTTCTCCGTGCTCGTTCTTCGAGAACACATTCTTCGGAATCTGCCGCTCGTTCCGCCGTATCAACGAGTTTGCCGCCTGCACAATGAGCTGCGTGCTGCGATAGTTCTGTTCGAGTTTGAAGAGCCGGGCATTAGTGTATTGGCTCTGGAAGTTGAGGATATTGTCGATATTCGCACCCCGGAAACTGTAGATGCTCTGGGCATCGTCGCCCACGACACATACCTTCTGACGCTCCTTCGTGAGTTGATAGACGATGGCCTGCTGGGCAAAGTTCGTATCCTGGTACTCGTCGACGAGCACGAAATGGAACTTCTCTACGTATTTACGCCGGATATCCTCATGGTTCTGAAACAAGACCCACGTCTGCACCAGCAGATCATCGAAGTCCATCGCGTTGGCTTGTCTGCACCTTTCCGCGTACCTATTATATATATTAGAGACCTGCGGGCGTTTTTGGGTGGCATCGTCGCGAGCCCAACTACTCTGTGCGTAGGCCTGCGGAAGCAACAAGTGGTTCTTGGCCATCGATATCCTGTCTGCCACCGATGCGGGCTTGTACACCTTATCATCGAGCTGCATCTCTTTGATGATTGTCTTCACCAGTGAACGGGCATCACTCTTGTCATAGATGGTGAAGTTCGAATTGAAGCCTATATGCTCTGCTTCTGCCCTCAGAATCCTCGCAAAGACACTGTGGAACGTTCCCATCTGCAAATATCTCGCCTCTTCCTCGCCCACCAATCGACCGATCCTCTCTTTCATTTCCCGTGCCGCCTTGTTCGTAAACGTCAGCGCCAATATATTCCACGGCCTAATCCGACTACTGACTCCTGACTCCTGACTCCTGTCTCCTTGTTGCAACAGCCACGCGATCTTATACGTCAGCACCCTCGTCTTTCCCGATCCCGCACCCGCAATCACCAGACTCGCCCCGTCGCAGTACTCCACCGCAACACGCTGACTCTCATTCAGTTGGCTCAATATCTCGTTGTTCATTTCAACCCATTCTAGTTCACAGTTGCAAAGTTACAAATAAAATTTGTAACCGCCAAATTTTAGTACTAACATTATTAATAAGGTATTAAGGGCCGATATGTTGTGTTCGGGCACATAAAAAGGCCAAAAGAATAACCTTTTGCCTTGATTTATATCAATAAAGTGACAAAAAGACAGATTTTCGTCGAAAAAACTGATAAAATGTTTGTTATTTCAGATTTTTGATATAATTTTGCAACCGATTTCGGAAAGAATCATACTTCAAACAACAGAGAATCATTAATTCAATCAACAAATAACACTTAAAAAACAACAAAAGATTATGAATGCAGCACAAGTTGTAGAAGATCTCAAGAAGAGATTCCCCAATGAGCCGGAGTACATCCAGGCAGTTTCGCAGGTTCTTCCCACCATCGAGGAAGAGTACAACAAGCACCCCGAGTTTGAGAAAGCCAATCTGATTGAGCGCCTCTGCATCCCCGACAGAGTGAACGAGTTCCGTATCACCTGGGTGGACGACAAGGGCAACGTGCAGACCAACATGGGCTACCGTATCCAGCACAACAACGCCATTGGCCCGTACAAAGGCGGTCTCCGTTATCACAAGAGCGTGAACCTCGGTATCCTGAAGTTCCTCGCCTTCGAGCAGACCTTCAAGAACTCACTGACCACACTGCCGATGGGTGGTGCCAAGGGTGGTTCAGACTTCTCTCCCCGTGGCAAGAGCGACGCTGAGGTGATGCGCTTCTGCCAGGCATTCATGAACGAGCTGTACCGCGTGATCGGTCCGGATGAGGACGTTCCCGCTGGTGACATCGGCGTAGGTGGCCGTGAGGTAGGTTACCTGTTCGGACAGTACAAGAAGCTCACCCACCAGTTCCAGGGCGTGCTCACAGGTAAGGGCATCCCCTTCGGCGGTTCGCTGATCCGTCCTGAGGCTACTGGTTACGGTACCGTATATTTCCTCTGCTCTATGCTTGCTACCCGCAACATCGACATCAAGGGCAAGAAAGTGCTGATCTCTGGTGCCGGTAACGTGGCCCAGTACGCTGCCGAGAAGTGCATCCAGCTGGGTGCCATCCCCATGACGATGAGTGACTCTGACGGTTACATCTACGATCCCGATGGTATCGACCGTGCCAAGCTCGACTACATCATGGAGCTGAAAAACGTGGAGCGCGGACGTATCAAGGAGTATGTCGAGGAGTATCCCACAGCCAAGTACTACGAGGGCAAGCGCCCCTGGTATGAGAAGGCCGACATCGCCCTGCCTTGCGCAACACAGAACGAGATCAACGGTGACGAGGCTGCTGCCCTGGTGAAGAACGGTGTGATTGCCGTGGCCGAGGGTGCCAACATGCCTTCACTGCCTGAGGCTATCAAGATCTTCCAGGATGCCAAGATCCTCTACTCTCCGGGTAAGGCTTCTAACGCCGGTGGTGTGTCGGTATCTGGTCTGGAGATGTCGCAGAACTCAGAGCGTCTGTCTTGGACGGCTGAGGAGGTGGACAACTACCTGAAGCGCATCATGAACGACATTCACGAGAACTGCGTGAAGTACGGTACTGAGAAGGACGGCTATATCAACTACGTGAAGGGTGCCAACGTGGCCGGCTTCATGAAGGTTGCCAAGGCTATGATGGCTCAGGGAATCGTGTAAAATTAAAAATTAAGTAATTAAAAAATTAAGAAATTATAGTGTTAAAGACGGGCGGTTTTGAAAAGTCGCTCGTCTTTTGTTAATAATTCATAAATATCGCAGACGGAAAGGCTTTCATTTTTTAATCTTTTCATTTTTTAATTCTTTCTTTGTACCTTTGCAGCCGCTTTGTGCCCCAGAAGGGGCAATGGGAGCCGGAACAGGCGCTGACTCCCAGGATTATTAACAATTTAAAATATGGTCTGATGAACGTCTGTTCAGACCCCTACCCCCTGAGAAAGGGGGCGTAAAAATGTCAGAATTAACAAAGAACGTGAAGCCGCTCGACGATTTCAATTGGGACGAGTTCGAGAATGGCACGACCGCCGGCGTCAGCAAGGAAGAACTTGACAAGGCGTACGACGAAACCCTCAACAAGGTGGCCGACCACCAGGTGGTGGAAGGAACCGTGATCTCCGTCGACAAGAAAGAGGTGGTGGTGAACATCGGCTACAAGAGCGATGGTATCATCCCCGCATCTGAGTTCCGCTACAACCCCGACCTGAAGATCGGCGACAAGGTGGAAGTGTACGTGGAGAGCGCTGAGGACAAGAAGGGTCAGCTGATCCTCTCTCACAAGAAGGCCCGTCTGAGCAAGTCTTGGGACGAGGTGAACGCAGCCCTCGAGCAGGATCAGGTCATCCAGGGCTTCATCAAGTGCCGCACGAAGGGCGGTATGATCGTCGACGTGTTCGGCATCGAGGCATTCCTCCCCGGCTCACAGATCGACGTTCACCCCATACGCGACTACGATCAGTTCGTAGGCAAGACAATGGAATTCAAGGTGGTGAAGATCAACCAGGAGTTCCGCAACGTTGTTGTCTCTCACAAGGCCCTCATTGAGCAGGAGCTGGAGGCACAGAAGAAGGAGATCATCGGCAAGCTCGAGAAGGGTCAGATCCTCGAGGGTACCGTGAAGAATATCACCAACTACGGCGTGTTCGTAGACCTGGGTGGCGTGGACGGACTGATCCACATCACAGACCTCTCTTGGGGCCGCGTGGACGATCCCCACAAGGTGGTGGAGCTCGACCAGAAGCTCAATGTGGTCATCCTCGACTTCGACGACGAGAAGCGCCGTATCGCCCTCGGTCTGAAGCAGCTCAGCCCGCATCCTTGGGATGCTCTCGACCAGACCCTCAAGGTGGGTGACCACGTGAAGGGTAAGGTGGTTGTCATCGCCGACTACGGTGCATTCGTGGAGATCCAGCCCGGTGTGGAGGGACTCATCCACGTGAGCGAGATGTCTTGGAGCCAGCACCTCCGTTCAGCTCAGGACTTCCTGAAGGTGGGCGACGACGTGGAGGCTGTCATCCTGACCCTCGACCGCGACGAGCGCAAGATGTCTCTCGGCATCAAGCAGCTGCGTGAGGATCCCTGGGAGAACATCGAGACCAAGTATCCTGTCGGTTCTAAGCACAATGCCAAGGTTCGCAACTTCACCAACTTCGGTGTGTTCGTAGAGCTCGAAGAGGGTGTCGACGGCCTGATCCACATCAGCGACCTCAGCTGGACCAAGAAGGTGAAGCATCCTTCAGAGTTCACGAAGGTGGGCGATATGATCGACGTGATCGTGCTCGACATCGACAAGGAGAACCGTCGTCTGAGCCTCGGCCACAAGCAGCTGGAGGACAATCCTTGGGATGCCTTCGAGGAGAAGTACACCGTCGGCAGTATTCACGAGGGTAAGATCACCGAACTGCTCGAGAAGGGCGCCGTGGTTTCTCTCGAGGAGAACGTTGAGGGCTTCGCTACTCCGAAGCACCTGGTGAAGGAGGACGGCAGTCAGGCCGCTAACGGTGAGACCCTGCCCTTCAAGGTGATTGAGTTCAACAAGGACAGCAAGCGCATCATCCTGTCGCACAGCCGTACCTTCGAGGATCCCGCACGCGAGGAGAAGAAGGCAGCTGCCAAGAAGACCCGCGCTGCCAAGAAGGACGAGACTCCGAAGATCGAGAATGTCGCTGCCAGCACCACGCTCGGTGACATCGACGCTCTGGCAGAGCTGAAGGCTAAGCTCGAAGAGGGTGAAGGTAAAAAGAAGAAGTAATGTCTTCCCCTACTCTATAAATAATCCCTCCGATTAACCATCGGGGGGATTTTTTTGTAGGGCCAAGCCCTACATCCGCTTTATGCAGGGAAACCCTGCAAGGGTCACAACCACCTAATCCTCCTTGTCCTAAGGAGGACTTCAGACCACTCCCCAAACCCCTCGCCAATCTCTGGCAAGGGGCTTAACTGACTCCGGCGGCGTACGCCGTCCTTTGTCAGGATTTTGGTATGGCTCTCAAGCCTTTGCCCCTTCGGGGTTCGCCATAGTTTTCTACACCTCACCCCCTGCCCCTCCCCTGGAAGGGAAGGGGTGGCTGCGCACAGAGAATTCGCTCCGAATAATAGATAAAAGATTTCTCACAGAAAGAAATATGGCAACGCTTTCTCAAGGCGGTAGCCGAGAAAAAAACATCGCGTCGTCCCGCAATACCAAAACATAAAAATAATCGACGGCGAGCTGCGATTTTTTTTTTAAGCCCCTGCCCTGGAGAGGGCTAAGGGGTTGGGGGTTAAGGTCGAAGCCTTCCTTAGGACAAGGAAGGTTGGATGGTTGTGAATAGGTCCTTGGGACAAGGACGAAAGGGGTTCTTGCTTTGGCAAGCGGCATAGCCGAGCGGGGGATGATGGAGAATGGCAGGGCCCCCTGCAAAAAGAGATCGTAGGGCACAGCCCTGCAAATAAACATTACTTTGGCACGGTTTTTGCTAAGCCAATGGTAAAATTCTAAATATTTGATTTATGCAAAAAGGTAACATTGGGGTTACAACCGAGAACATCTTCCCCGTCATCAAAAAGTTTCTCTATTCTGACCATGAGATTTTCCTCCGCGAGATGGTGTCAAACGCCGTCGACGCCACACAGAAGATGAAGACGCTCCAGGAGAAGGGCGACTTCAAGGGTGAACTGGGTGACCTGACCGTCCGCATCAGTTTCGACAAGGACAAGGGTACCATCACCATCAGTGACCACGGTATCGGCATGACCGAGGAGGAGATCGACAAGTATATCAACCAGATTGCCTTCTCGGGCGTCTCGGACTTCCTCGAGAAGTATAAGGACAATGCCAACAACATCATCGGCCACTTCGGACTGGGATTCTACTCTTCGTTCATGGTATCGAAGAAGGTGGAGATCGTCACGAAGTCGTGGCAGGAAGGTGCCAAGGCCGTGAAGTGGAGCTGCGACGGCAGTCCTGCCTACGAGATTGACGATGCTGACCGTGCTGAGCGCGGTTCGGACATCATCCTCTACATCGACGACGACTGCAAGGAGTTCCTCGACAAGTATAAGCTCGAGGGCCTGCTGCAGAAGTACTGTAAGTTCATGGCCGTGCCCGTGGCATTCGGCAAGAAGACCGAGTGGAAGGATGGTAAGCAGGTGGACACCGAGGAGGATAATATTATTAATAATGTGGAGCCGCTGTGGACGAAGACGCCCAGCACGCTGAAGGACGAGGACTACAAGTCGTTCTACCGCACCCTCTACCCGATGAGCGACGAGCCGCTGTTCTGGATACACCTGAACGTGGACTATCCTTTCAACCTGACGGGTATCCTCTACTTCCCGAAGATCAAGTCGAACATCGAGCTGCAGCGTAACAAGATCCAGCTGTATTGCAACCAGGTGTTCGTGACGGATCAGGTGGAGGGCATCGTGCCGGAGTTCCTGACACTGCTGCACGGTGTGATCGACTCTCCGGATATCCCCCTGAACGTCTCCCGCAGCTATCTGCAGAGCGACCGTGAGGTGAAGAAGATCTCCACATACATCACGAAGAAGGTGGCAGACCGTCTGAAGTCCATCTTCGCAGAGAACCGCAAGGAGTATGAGGAGAAGTGGGACGACCTGAAGCTGTTCATCAACTACGGCATCCTCTCTGAGGAGAACTTCTACGACCGTGCGAAGGAGTTTGCCCTGATGAAGGACACGGAGGGCAAGTATTTCACCTTCGACGAGTACAAAACGCTTATCGAGGCCAACCAGAAGGACAAGAACGACCAGCTGGTATATCTCTATGCCACAGACAAGGAGGAGCAGTACTCCTATATCAAGGCTGCTCAGGACAAGGGCTACTCAGTGCTGCTGCTCGACGGCCAGCTCGACGTGCCCACCATCCAGACACTGGAACAGAAGTTCGAGAAGAGTCACTTCACACGTGTGGACTCCGACATCATCGACCGCCTGATCGTGAAGGAGGATGCCAAGAAGAGTCAGCTGAGCGAGGAACAGTCTGACAATCTGTCAGCCGTTTTCCGCACGCAGATGCCAAAAATCGACAAGGCAGAGTTCATGGTGCAGGTGGATGCCCTCGGCGAGGAGGCCCGTCCGGTGATCATCACGCAGAACGAGTACATGCGTCGTATGAAGGATATGAGCAAGTTCCAGCCTGGTATGGGATTCTACGGTCAGATGCCCGACTCATATAATATCGTGCTGAACTCTGACCATCCGCTGGTGAAGAAGGTGCTTGACGACAGTGAGGCTGCCACCGCCGAGGCCCTGAAGCCCATCGAGTCGGAACTGAAAGGCCAGGAGGCTCGTCTGGCTGCCATCCGTCAGGCTCAGGACAAGAAGAAGTACGACGAGCTGACACAGGAGGACAAGGACCAGAAGGCCGAGGCAGAGAAGGCCGTGCAGGAGCAGAAGGACAAGAAGCAGGCTGTCATCGCCGACTATGCGAAGGACAACTCGATCGTCCACCAGCTCATCGACCTGGCACTGCTACAGAACGGTATGCTGAAGGGCGAGGCGCTCGACAAGTTCCTCAAGCGCAGCGTGGATTTAATCAAATAATTTTAAGGCACGGATTACACGGCTTTTATCAAAGACACGGCTTTTTCTGCGATAGAGAAAGCCGTGTCCTTATTATTTATAAGGCCGTGTTAATCCGTGCCTAAATCTATTTACTACCTATATAAAGGAATAGCATTCCAAGGAGGACGAGGGCGAGGTCGAAGGCTTTGGCTTTGAGGTTCTTCTCACGGAAGAACAGGGCGCCGAAGAGGAAACTCACGATGACGCTGCCTCGACGGATCATCGACACAATGGAGATCATCGCATCGGGCAAAGAGAGGGAATAGAAATACATAAAGTCGGCGGTGGAGAGGAAGATACTCACGCCGAGGATAGACCACGACCAATGGAAAGGCGTCGTCTGCTCATGCTTCGGCCACCACAGCAGCCAGAGCATCAGGGCCATCATGCCGCACTGGTAGATGTTGTACCACGCCTGTACCATCATACGGTCGAGTCCCACACCCCCACTCTCTACGGGTGCCATAAGGTATTTGTCGTAAAGACCACTGACAGCCCCTAACATAGCAGCACCCACAATCATATAGATCCAGTGGTCGTGCTTGAAGTCGATGCCTTCTTTCTTGCCACTGCGGCTGAGCATCAGGAAAGAGGCCACAGCCAACAGCACACCAATCCACTGCCATACGTTCAGCCGTTCGCCAAAGAACAACAGAGCGCCCACAAGCACCATCACAGGACGGGTGGCGTTGATAGGACCGACGATGGTCAGCGGCAGATGCTTCATACCGAAATAGCCGAGGATCCAGCTCGACAAGACGATGAGGGCTTTGAGTACAATGTATTTGTGCATCTCCCAACCACCGGAAGCCGTCTGGAAGATGGTGCCCTGCAAAGTGTCTGTCGTCGCGCTGAGTACGATGAAGGGCAGGAAGATCAGGGATGAGAATAAAGTGTTGAGGAACAGGACGGGAATGACGGCATTCGCCTTGAGCGCCTGTTTCTTAAAGGAATCGTAGCAGCCTAACATCGCTGCCGACATAAATGCAAGAATTAACCACATCGTGGGATTTACGATTTACGAATTTACGATTTACGGATTTAATATTTCACTTCCTCCAAGAAGAGGGCATTGGCGGGCATAGACTCTCCGGCTTCTGTGCGGCGCTTGCCTTCGACGACCTTGCGGAAATCGTCGAGCGAGAGACGTCCACGGCCTACATCGATAAGGGTTCCCACGACAGCACGCACCATATTCCGCAGGAAACGGTTGGCTGTGATCTCGAAATACCAAGAAGAAGGTGAGGTCTGATGCCACTGGGCAGCGGTGATATGACAGAGGGTGGTCTTCACGTCGGCGTGAGCCTTGCAGAAAGCGCCGAAGTCCTCGTAAGTCATCAGGATGGCGGCGGCCTCGTTCATCAGCTGGAAGTCGAGGGGATAGTGCAGTTCGCAGGAGTATGCCCTGAGAAACGGATCCTTCACAGTATGTATATAATAATGGTACGTGCGCGAGGTGGCCGAGAAACGGGCATGCATCTCGTCGCTCCCGGGTTCCATCTTCTGGATGGCGATGTCCTGCGGCAACAGACGGTTCAGTTTATACGTCAGGTCTTGTAGTTCGTAGTCCATCGTCTCCACATCGAAGTGAGCCACCATCATCCGGGCATGCACGCCTGCATCCGTCCTGCCAGCACCCGTCACCTGGATATCCTGACGGAGGATGGTTGACAGTGCCCATTGCAACTTTTCCTGCACGGAAGGGCCGTTGGGTTGTACCTGCCAACCGTGATAGCGCGTGCCGTCGTAGCTCAGGGTGATGAAGAATCTCATTCGTTGTATGCCTTTTCACCAATGGTCTCCTGCGAGCCGATGGTCATCTGACGGAGATCATAATAGGAACCATTGTAGATGTTGAAGTCCACATTGCCCTTGATGCCCGGCAGACGGCCAGCATCCGTATGCTGCCAGAACTTCCACTTACCCTTGTATTGGAGGGAGTCGACATAATAGTGGGCAATCCAGTAGGGATACTGATCGAAGATGGAGTCGTTAAGGTAGCGTGTCTTAAATTTAAAATAGGTATAGAGTATGGGCTTCACGCCATAGTGCTTCTCCACCATATTCAGCCATTGCAGCACGGAAGTCTTGAACTCCGCATCGGTCTGTTCCTGCGGTTTATGCTCCACGTCGAGCACGGGAGGCAGATCACCGTTCTCCAGTTTGACGGTGTTGATGAAGTGCCAGGCCTGTTGTTCTGCGGGCGAATGGACACTATAGAAATGATAGACGCCACGGGTGAAACCGTTTTCCCTGGCCTGATAGAAATTGTCGCGGAAGTTCTCGTCGATCAGTGTACCTCCTTCCGTCGCCTTGATCATCACGAAACGGATGGGACACTTGTTGATGGAGCCGTTGTCTTTCAGTTCTCCCCAGTCGATACGTCCTTGATGGTGGGAGATGTCGATGCCGTGGATTTCATAGCCCTCGGGATAGTTGACGGTGCCATAGAGTGCTCGCCAACGGAAGCCGAAGGGTCCCACAAAGAAATAATAGAAGAACCAGATGTAACCCAAGACGATGGCACCGCCACCAATCCACCATCCCCAGGAAGGAACCTTCTGAAGAAGGCGAATCACGACACCAGGGCGTTTCCGATGCCCTGGGCCGTGATAGGTCTTTGTGGTTCCGACACCTTTTCGTCGGATTACACGTTTCTTCGACATTTATTTGGCTTGTTCCAGTGCGAGAGTCTTGGTGGGACGATCGCAAACCTCAGAGGGTCCCCAGTACTGGATAGGACCGGGATAGACATAAGCGGTCTTGCGGGCCCACTCCTCACGATGAGCGGCAAACTCCTTGAACGGAGCACCATCAAGTTCGACGAGCGCCTTGCGGATCACAGGCTTCATCTCACCGGCACGACGCTCCATGTTCATCATCATCGTGATGGGCACACCACCGGCAATCCACTGGTCTGCGGGAGCTGTAGTATTCTTCACGATGGCCATGTAACCAGTCTTGCCGTTGGCAATCAGCTGGGCAGCAGAGGTACCAAGGGCGTAGCAATAGTCGGCATCGAAGTTTGAAGGCGCAGCGCAGCGTCCCTCATAACCGAAGAAGTGGTGCAGCGTGGCGAACTTACCCACGAACTTGCCTTCCTTCTTCATCCTCTCCAGTTTCTGGGCAACCATCGTCGAAAGCAGCTTCTCTGTCTCGATGAGTGACACCTGCACATTGCCGTGAGGATCGCGGTCGAGAGCAAGCTGACGGGCAACACCCGTAGGCAGGGAGTTGAACACGGCGAGATTAGCCTCTGACAGGTGAGCCTTCACAAAGTCGATAGACTCATGACGGTCCAGATTCTTGGCTTCCGGCATAGCGAGCACATCGTTCAGCTGAGCGATAAGCTTCTTGATGGCAGGGATGAACTCGATGACACCCTCAGGAATGACAACGGTACCGAAGTTGTTACCATCGGCAGCACGGGCAGCTACAGCTTCAGCAATGTAGTTCACGATATCATCAAGGCTCATCTCCTTGGCCTCGATCTCCTCAGAGATAAGACAGATGTTCGGCTGAGTCTGCAGGGCACACTCCAGAGCGATGTGGGAAGCCGAGCGACCCATCACCTTGATGAAGTGCCAGTACTTACGTGAAGAGTTACAGTCGCGCTCGATGTTACCGATCAGCTCTGAGTAGGTCTTACAAGCGGTATCGAAACCGAAAGAAGTCTCAATCTGGTCGTTCTTCAGGTCGCCGTCGATGGTTTTCGGACAACCGATCACCTGCACACCGTACTTCTTGGCGGCATAGTACTCTGCCAGCACACAGGCGTTGGTGTTAGAGTCGTCACCACCGATGATCACGATGGCCTTGATGTCGAGCTGACGGATGATCTCCAGACCCTTCTCAAACTGATCCACCTTCTCCAGCTTCGTACGGCCAGAACCGATCATATCGAAACCACCGGTGTTACGATACTCGTCGATGATCTCCGGCGTCAGCTCCATATAGTTATGGTCAACGAGACCACCAGGGCCGAGGATGAAACCATAGAGACGGTTCTCGGGATTGAGCTTCTTGATCTGGTCGAACAGACCTGTAATCACGTTATGACCGCCAGGAGCCTGACCACCGCTGAGGATGATACCCACGTTCATCTTTGATGTGTTGGCCTCGGTAGCGGGCTCAAACTCCACGATGGGCATACCATAGGTGTTGGGGAACAACTTCTTGATTTCTTCCTGGTCACCGACACTCTGAGTGGGCTGACCCTCCTTGATTTTCACTGCACCCTGAAGCGCCTTGGGCAGCTTCGGCTGATAGGCAGCTCTTGCGATCTGCAATGCACTTTTTTCCATAATTGCTAATTGTTTATTTTGAAATGAATAATCCTTTTCGACGTGCAAAATTAGTTTATTTTTGTTAGAAATACAAAAGAAAACAGGCTAAAATCGACTTTTTAATATTTTTTGTGTCGTAAAGGCTTTGTATCTCGAAAAAAATGCTTATCTTTGCTTAGTCAATTTAGCAAATACACTATTTTAAGGAGGAAATGAACATGGCAAACAAAAGGAAATTAAAGAAGAAGATCAACCTGATTTGTGAGGCTTTATTCGCAGAATGTGTGGCAGTGTCGCTCTACGGACCGTCGCCCAATAAAGAAAATCTGAACGCGCATGCGTTCTCGATTGTGAAGTTGCAGGATAACGCCATCCGACGCGTGTCTCACCCAGAACCCGGTGTCAAGGCCAAGAAGTATTTTAAGGATCTGAGAGAGCAGTTCAGTGCACAAGTCAGTGACATCCTCGATCAGATAAATGCTTAGATATTCATGTGGAAATCGATTTGTAACTGGCTGTTATACAAACGAATGGGATGGACTATTGAAGTAACAGAAGACCATCCCGACAAGTTCATCATCTGTCTCGCCCCACACACCAGCAATTGGGATTTCATCCTCGGACTGCTGTATAGTAGGGCGAGAGGCATGCAGTGTAACTTCATGATGAAGAAGGAGTGGTTCTTCTGGCCCCTCGGTCCCATCTTCCGCCGTTTGGGCGGCATCCCCGTGTTTCGTCAGAAGAAGACGAGCATGACGGATGCGATGGCCGAGGCAGCGAAGGCCGCCAAGACCTTCCACCTCTGCATCACGCCTGAGGGCACGCGCTCGAGGACGGCAGACTGGAAGAAAGGCTTCTATTTCATCGCCCTGAAGGCTGGACTTCCCATCCTGCTCTATGGTGTCGACTACGAGCAGAAGCGCATCGTCTGCACCAAGACCGTCATCCCCTCCGGCGACCTGTACCGCGACATGAGGGACATCAAAGTGTATTACAAGGACTTCAAAGGGAAGAAGCCCGAGAACTTTACCATTGGAGAACTTGTATGAAAAGAATTTGTTTACTGACCCTTGTTGCCTTACTGATACTCCCTGTCTACGCACAACAGGACATCAAGAAGTCACTCGACAACTATTTCAGGTCATACCGTCCCTACGGACAGCTCGTGCGTACAGCCTCTCGCCTGCAGAGCATTAACGTCAACGATACCACCAAGACCATCGAGGTCTGTGCTGACTCCCATTTCGGCGAACAGCTCTTCACGCCCAAGTCTGCAGAAGATATCTACGACGCCGTGAAGAAAATCATCTCCCCTGCCTACAAGCACTACCGTCTCGTGGTGAAGACAGGCGGCTGGGACATCCGGCAGCTGGTGCCCACCCGTCTGCAGAAAGACCAGGATCCCAACCGTCTCTGGGGCGACATCGACTATACAGGCCGTCCGTGGGTGAGCAACGCCTCCCTACCCTATAAGGTCACACGCGGCCTGCAGAACCGTCATCTCTCCGTCTGGGCGAGTCACGGACGGTACTACAGTCTGAAGGACCATATGTGGCGCTGGCAGCGTCCTGCCCTCTTCGGCACCCGTGAGGATCTCTTCACGCAGACCATCGTCACCCCCTACCTCATCCCTATGCTGGAGAAGGCTGGAGCCATCGTGTTCACCCCTCGCGAAAGGGACTGGCAGGACCATGAGGCCGTCATCGACAACGACACGAAGAAGGCTGCTGACGGTTCACGCTATAAGGAGACCAAGGGCATCTTCGACTGGTATCCCACCAACATCCCAGGCTTTGCCTTCCACGAGGGTGGCTACGAGGAAGGTGAGAATCCCTTTGAGGCTGGTACGGCCCGTCAGACGAGTACCGTCAACGATGCCCATCTGAAGAGTACCATCATCTGGTATCCCACCATCCCTGAACCAGGACAGTATGCTGTCTACGTAAGTTACCAGACCGTAGAGCGCAGCATCGACGACGCCCACTACACCGTGTGGCATCAGGGCATCCCCACGGAGTTCCGCGTGAACCAGCAGATGGGCGGCGGCACGTGGGTGTATCTCGGCACGTTCCAGTTTGACGAAGGCAACAACGAACGTAACTGCGTGGTCATCGACAACCTCAGCGACCGCGACGGTATCGTCACTGCCGACGGTGTGCGCTTCGGAGGTGGCATGGGAAACATCGCCCGTGAGGGAGAAGTCAGCCTCCTGCCCCGCTGCTTCGAGGGCTCACGCTACTTCGCACAATGGGCAGGCATGCCCTACTCCGTCTACAGCACGAAAGACGGACAGGACGACTACGGCGACGACATCAACGCCCGTTCCTGCATGACCAACGAACTCGCTGGCGGTTCCTGTTACATGCCTGATACCACAGGCCGTAACGTACCCATTGAGCTCTCACTGGCCGTACATAGCGACGCAGGCTACACCACCGACGGCAAGACACACACGGGAACTCTCGCCGTCTGCACCACTTTTATGAACGACAGCATCCTCAGCACAGGCCGCAGCCGTCTGGCCTCACGCGACCTTGCCGACGAACTGCTCACCATTATCCCCAACGAGATGCAGGCCATCTACCACGAGTGGCAGCGGCGCGAACTCTTCGACCGCAACTACTCCGAGAGCCGTGTGCCGAAGGTGCCCAGTGCCATCATCGAGACGATGTCGCACCAGAACTTCGCCGATATGCGTTTCGGACAGGATCCCAACTTCCGCTTCAACTTCGCACGCAGCATCTACAAGACCTTGTTGCGCTACGTCAGCCGAATGCACCACGTGCCCTTCGTCGTCTCGCCCCTCACCCCAGACCATATATATGTCGTCCTCACCAGCAAGGGCGAGGCCGAGATTCACTGGACAGCTGTCGAAGATCCCCTCGAACCCTCTGCCAAGCCTTCAGGCTACATCGTCTATACGGCTACAGGCCGTGGAGGCTTTGACAACGGACAGTACATCAAAGGCCGTGGCCACAGCAGCGTGAAGATCCCCATCGCACCAGGCCGTCAGTACTCCTTCCGTGTGGCTGCCGTCAACGAAGGTGGCGAGAGTTTCCCCAGTGAGGTGGTATCGTGCTATTACGCCCCAGAGGCTACAAAGACGGTGCTCATCGTCAACGGCTTCCATCGTCTCTCCTCTCCTGCCGTACGTGACAACTCCACTGAGCAGGGCTTCGACCTCGAATACGATGCAGGCGTCACCTATGGCCGTACGGCAGGATGGCTGGGGTATCAGACGTGCTTCAACAAGGCCGCGATGGGTAAGGAGACCACCAACGGCCTCGGCTATACCGACGAGACCCTCGCAGGACAGTTCATCGCAGGCAATGATTTCAACTACATCCGCACCCATGCCGATGCCATCTCCAATACAGGACAGTACAACATCGTGAGCTGTTCCTCAGAGGCCCTCGAGACCAACGAGGTCACCCCGATGAAATATGATATGGTGGACCTCATCCTCGGCCTCGAGAAGAACGACGGTCACTCGCTGCGCCCCTATCAGGCATTCACGCCGATGATGCGCCAGCACTTGCAGCTCTTCACCTCACGAGGTGGTGCCCTCCTCGTCAGCGGCTCCTACGTGGGTGCTGATATGCGGATGCCGGCAGACCGCCGCTACCTTGAGGAAGTGCTCAAATGCAACTACCTGGGCACGGATGCCGACACACTGCGCCGCAACCATATCAGCGGTCTCGGCACCACCTTTGCCTTCTACCGCCAGCTCAATGAACACCACTATGCTGCCACCCATCCCGATGTGCTACAGCCAGTGGCTCCCGCCTTCTGTGCCATGCGCTATGCCGACCAGCAGAGTGCCTGCGTCGCCTACGACGGTGCAGACTACAAAGCCATGACGCTCGGTTTCCCCTTCGAGTGTATCAAGGAGGAATATGTGCGCTTCGCCCTTATGCGGGGTATCCTGAAATTCCTATTACATTAAATAACAATTATCAAACAACTAAACAAAATGAAGATCCAGACCAATTCCTCCGGCACCCGGAGCATCGAGATTGAGGAGACCCATCTCCAGACCATTGAGAAGTACCAGCTGTTGCGTGACCTCATCGACTCCAACGGCTACGTTGACGAACAGGTGTTAGACAAGCTGAAGCTGAACATCCGTTCCCTGCTCGAATCACAGGCAGGAGTAGACAAAGAACTGCTCGACCTCTGCCTCGACGTCATCTATCACCCCAACATGAAGGCCTTCGGCTTGCAACAGCTCGTGCTGCTCTACATCAACTGGAAGGACCGTGGCAACGACAACCTCGGCTCCACCACCCGGGCCATCCAGGGAACACCGTTCAATTAAATTTTGAACTTTGAGCTTTGAACTTTGAACTTTATGAATACTTCTAAAGACAAAAAACTTATGAGAGCGGATGCCGAAGAGACAAGCCGCCTCCAAGGTAATCATAATGTTCAAAGTTCAATGTTCAAAGTTCAAAGTAAATTAACGGACTTTCTGCCAACGACGAAGAAGGAGTTGGAACTGCGGGGATGGGATGAGCTCGACGTCATCCTCTTCTCCGCCGACGCCTATGTCGACCATCCCTCCTTCGGCGCTGCCGTCATCGGACGCACACTCGAGGCGGCAGGCTATCGCGTGGCTATCGTCCCTCAGCCTGACTGGCACGGCGACTACCGTGACTTCAAGAAACTCGGCCGTCCGCGCCTCTTCTTCGGCGTCGCACCAGGCTGTATGGACTCGATGGTGAACAAATACACCGCTGCCCGTCGACTGCGCTCAGAGGATGCCTACTCACCTGACGGCCGTCACGATATGCGGCCTGAGTACCCCACCATCGTCTATACGAAAATCCTCAAACAGCTCTATCCCGATGTGCCCGTCATCCTCGGCGGAATCGAGGCTTCCCTGCGCCGCGTCACCCATTACGACTACTGGCAGGACTGTCTCCGTCCCTGCATTCTCTGCGACTCAGGGGCCGATATGATCACCTATGGTATGGGCGAAAAACCTACCCTCGAACTCGCCCGTCGTCTCAGCGAGGGTGAGACCGTCAGCGACATCACAGACCTGCCTCAGACCGTCTATCTCTCTGCCGACGTCCAGCCTACGCCTGACGACATCGTGCTCCACAGCCACGAGGAATGTCTCCGCAACAAACGTGCCCAGGCCGAAAACTTCCGCCACATCGAGGAACAGTCGAACATGATGCATGCCCAGCGCCTCCTGCAAGAAGTAGGTGGCAGGACGGCCGTCGTCAATCCTCCCTTCCCCCCGATGACTACGGCAGAGCTCGACGCCTCCTTCGACCTTCCCTACACCCGTCAGCCCCATCCGAAATACAAGGGCAAGCGCATCCCTGCCTACGAGATGATCAAGTTCAGCGTCAACATCCATCGCGGCTGTTTCGGAGGCTGTGCCTTCTGCACCATCTCCGCCCATCAGGGCAAGTTCATCACCTGCCGCTCGAAGGAGAGCATCCTCCGCGAGGTGAGGCAGGTCATCCGGATGCCTGACTTCAAAGGCAATCTCTCCGACCTCGGAGGCCCCTCGGCAAATATGTACGGTATGGCTGGCCGCAATAAGAACGCCTGTGAGAAATGCCGACGTCCCAGCTGCATCCATCCGCAGATCTGTCCGAACCTCAATACCGACCACTCCAAGCTCCTCGACATCTACCGTGCCGTCGATGCCCTCCCAGGCATCAAGCACAGCTACATCGGCAGCGGCGTGCGCTACGACCTATTATTATATAAAGGTAAGGACGAGGCCGCCAACCGTGCCGCTGAGGCGTACACCCGCGAACTCATCACCCGCCACGTCAGCGGACGCCTGAAAGTGGCACCTGAGCACACCAGCGACCGTGTGCTCCACCTGATGCGCAAACCCTCCTTCCAGCAGTTCTACGAGTTCAAGCGCCTCTTCGACCGCATCAACCGCGAAGAAGGACTCCATCAGCAGATCATCCCCTACTTCATCTCCTCCCACCCCGGTTGTCAGGAGGAGGATATGGCGGAACTCGCCGTCATCACCAAGGGTCTCGACTTCCACCTCGAACAGGTGCAGGACTTCACCCCCACGCCGATGACTGTCGCCACAGAGACCTGGTACACGGGCTACGACCCTTACACCCTCGAGCCCGTATTCTCCGCCAAGAGTCCTCGCGACAAGCTCGCCCAGCGACAGTACTTCTTCTGGTACAAGCCCGAGGAGCGCCGCAACATCGAACAGAGCCTCCGCCGCATCGGACGCGCCGACCTCATCCCACGACTCTACACAGGCAACGCGTCCAAGTCTTTCAATCCCAACTTCACGTATGACAATCATCGAGCAAAGCCTCACGCCAAAGAACCCCGCGAAGAAAAGCGAGGACGGAATCGTCGTCACAAATGACTTCATCGCCGTCATCGACGGCTCCACCTCGAAGGCCACGCGCCAGTGGAGCGCCCGTATGTCCAACGGCCGTTATGCGATGACCATCGTCAGCCGTATCATCAAGAAATTGGCTCCTGACGCATCGTGCCATCAGTTCTGCGTCGCTGCCACGAAGGCCATCCGCGATGTCTACACCCCCTCCTGGTATCATTTTCCCCTCCTGAGTAGGAGGGGCCAGGGGTGGTCTGATCCACCTCTACTCCATCTCGCCTCCCATCCCGAAGAACGCCTCTGCGCCTCCGCTGTCATCTATTCCATCCGCCGTCGCGAGATCTGGCTCGTGGGCGACTGCCAGTGTCTCGTAGGCGGAGAACTCTGCGAGAATCCCAAACCCTACGAACAGCGACTGGCCGAGATGCGTGCCGTCCGAGTGAAAGAGCTGCTGGCAGCAGGCAAGACACCCGAAGATATTCTTGCTGACGATCAGGCCCGCGCCGCCATCATCCCTGAGATGCTCCGTGAGATGCAGCAGCAGAACAAATCCTATGCCGTCATCGACGGCTTCCCCATCCCTGAGACGCGTGTGCCCGTCATCACCCTCGACTTCCGTCCCTGGGAGATCGTCCTCGCCTCCGACGGCTATCCTTTCCTCTGTCCCACGCTCGCAGAGTCCGAAGCCCGTCTCGACGAACAGCGTCGCAACGATCCCCTCAACATCGGCGAATTCAAGGCCACAAAAGGCTTCACACCTGGCTTCAACAGCTTCGATGACCGTTCATACATCAGATTTTCAGTCTAAAATTTGTGGGATTGCGAAAAAATGACTACCTTTGCACCCGCAAAACTGCAACAAGGTCGGTTCGGTAGCTCAGTTGGATAGAGCAACTGCCTTCTAAGCAGTAGGTCTCGGGTTCGAGCCCCGACCGAATCACCAACGAATAATCCCCGTCATTCCTGGCGGGGATTATTGTTCTCTTCTGCTAGAACATCGTCTTCCTGCGATTCACTCTTCACTTTTCACATGCACAGATGTTACGGCGTTACGGTGTTACGGCGTCAGCGCACAACGGCTATTTCTGTGCTATGGGCGCAGAGGTACCTGGCCCTTCTGCGCCCTTAATAAGGATCACAATGAGTCAGACACTTCGTGTCACAGAATCTGGCACCATGTTATCCACGTTTATATTACATTTTTACTAAGAAATAGTCTACAGCTTTTTCCAATGGGTCGAGGTCGTTCTTCACAGAAGAGAATATGATGTCGCCATCAATATCAAAATAACCGTGCGCAATGTGGTTGCGAATACCCATTACATCCACCCAAGGGATTTCCGGACGCTCTTGTAACAGTTCACCTTTAGTGATTTTGTCAATCTTCTTGATGCCCTCGCCGACGGCCTCAATCAACATACAACTGGCTGCCAGCTTCTGCATACCGCTGGAAGACAGATAGTAATCGTCAGGGGAATCAACCTCTTCATTCCACTCCTTCAACTGACCGATTGCTGCCCGTATCTGTTCAAGAGTGGCCTTGACCCTCCTACGGTCATCTGATGACATAAATTCCATCGCGCTCAATATTTTCAAGGAGATAGGGATTGATGTGCTTATGCATACGAACAACATCGACTGTACATTGTAGCAGTTGTTCCAAGAACCGCTTCAGACGGACAAGTAGATAGAGGCTTGGCTCCATGTCAACACAAATGTCCACATCGCTGTCTTCACGCTGTTCACCTCTTGAAACGGAGCCGAACAACCGCAAAGAACGTATACCGAACTGGCTACGTAACTCATCTGCATGGGCTGATATCAAATCAATGTACTCTTTAGCAGTTCTCATAAATATATCATTTCACGGGGCAAAGATAGGAAATATTTCGGAGACTTGCAAGGAATTGGTGAAGTTTTTTTGAGGCTTGGGCGGAATATCACAGCAGGGACTGTCTCTTTTGTGCGACAGATTTTGGTGCCTGACCCTTCTGCGCCCTGATATGCGTAACATTATAGTTATAGAACACCATATCGATGTAATAATCCTCCTTCTCAGTATGTATGCGCTTCTGACGATCTACCAGCGCAAAACCCTTCCCCATCTCCATCAGGAATGGAATCAGGTGATCAATGATGGTCTGCTCCAGTTCACTCTCTGTATAATCCGTCCTGTTCTTGAATCCCAAGAACTCAGCCACCACAGGATTCTTCAGATGCTCCAGGCGGTCTTGGAGGGGCGATGTCAACTTCACCATCTCATCATGCACCAAAGCCTTGTTCTGCGACTTCAGCAAGCGATGGTAATACTGACTGCTCACGTTGCGTTGCAATGTTCGAGTACCTCACATTTCGCGTGCTGCCTCCTGTTCATACCAGTCTCGAGCCTCCTTGCTCGATTCTTGCAGGATGATTGCGTAATGTGACCAAGTAAGCCTGATAGGAGATTTTGCAGTCAGTGTCTGCAAAATGTTTGTAAAATGTTTTTCCTTGATTAGAGATTTTGCAGTCAGCGACTGCAATTGTCAATTCGCTCTGACCTTCTAATTGTGCCCCAACCTGTGGCACAATTTCTAATTGCTGACTGTAAAGACAATAGAATTTCTTGCAGTAATAGATATTTCGGACTGTTAGACCAGAGGAAGAAAAATCAGAGGGACAGGTGATTGATCGTTTTGGGAAATCAAAGTCACACCGAGCCTGGCACCGAGCTACCTTGTATCAGCTCTCAACAGGGTGCCTGACCCTTCTGCGCCCTGATATGTCACAGTGTCACAGCGTGCTGTACAAAGAAAAGCTTTTACATATTTTAAGCAGATGAACTGAGCGCAGAGAGAGCCTTGGGGAAACGGGAAGTTTCGTTAGGGGA
>JAFRQC010000136.1 GCA_017428805.1 Prevotella sp.
ACAGCCAAAGTGGAAGGAATCAACAATAAAATCAAGGTACTTAAAAGAGAGGCCTATGGATTCAGGGATGAACAATACTTTAAACTCAGACTATATGACCTTCATAACAAGGGCATCACGTCATTTCTCGGATGAACCTTTTTGCGGAGTTTCGCGGTCTTTGGAAGATAGAAATGGAAGATAGAAATAAAACGCACTGATTATCAAGATGTTATATCGTCTCTTTGTGCTTTAAGTTTGATATGAGAAGGAGATAGATGAATAGCAAATAGTATGATTCACAAACAAGGTAACAAAAAAGAAGTTTGTGTTACTGTTTTGTTACTTAAATAGAAATAATGGAATCCTACAATTCTGTAAATCAGCAAGATATAAATAATTTCCCGAAAGCGCAGCAGTTTACTAAACAAAGACAACTATGATTTATTATTTCTCAGCTACGGGCAACAGCAAGCATGTTGCCGAGCGCATAGCCGAAGCGCTCAATGACCAGGCGCAGTCCATTGAGACCGCAAGTACTGACATCATCCTCACAGACAACGAGCCGCTGGGATTTGTCACACCCACCAACTGGAACGAACTGCCTGTCTTTGTGCGCGAGTTCATTCAGAAAACCGACATCCGCCTCGCGCAGAACAACTATGTATTCTGCGTGGCGACATACGGTTTTCTGCAAGGGTTTGTATGCGAGGACGCGCGGCGCGAACTGAGGAAGAAAGGTATCGGCATGAATGCCGGTTTCTCCGTCAAGATGCCAGACAACTGGACACCGATGTTTGACCTGAGCGACCCGCTGAAAGTGCAGCAGCAGGTCGATGCCGCCGAGCCGCAGATTGACAGCGTGATAGCGATGATCCGGCAGCGTGTGCAGGGCAACAAGAGCAAGGACTGGATGCCTTATTTCCTGCGTGTCTTCACCGATCCGCTTCTGACCTACGAACGGCAAACCAAGTTTTTTGCCGCAGACAAAAACCTGTGTATCGGTTGCGGGCTGTGCGCCAGGAAATGCCCGGTGCAGGCGATAGAGATGCAGGAAACGGCCAAGACCGAGACCAACAAACTCGGCAAGACCCCTGTCTGGACGGCAGAGCGTTGCGCCCTTTGCCTGGGCTGCCTCCACCGCTGCCCCAAGTTCGCCATCAACTATAACAACAAGACGCAATCCCACGGTCAATACCAGCACGCCAAATACTATAAGGGAAAATCATAGGGTAAGACAACGTACTAATTCCAACAAGATATCCGCAAAATTGGTAATTCTTTCCAAAATCTGTATAACATCGATATCTGAAATAGTCCGTACCTTTGCAGCGTGATTGAAATAATATGAACCATGAGACAGATTATGATGCTATTGACTTCGTCGAAGTTGCTCCCGTTCGGCCAATCGAGCAAGCTTATTGGCTCTCACTTAATCGCAACATTGGCAGCGATGCTGCTGACGTGCTGCTCCTCGGACAGCGAGGTGAAGGCAGAGACAAGCCAGACAACGGCGAATATAGGAAAGACGCTTATAGTGTATTACAGTTACACGGGCAACTGCCGTGAGATTGTCAGTTCGCTGACGGCACAGGTTGAGGCTGACGTGCTGGAGATTCAGCCTGCGGAGAAGGGGCTGAAATACGAGGCGAACAACTATGCACTGGGCACGCAGTTGCTGAACGCCATCAAGGCCAATCCGAACGATGCGAGCAGTTATCCCGCCATCGACCCCGTGAATGTCAGTCTCAGCGACTACCAGAACATCATCATCGTCACGCCATTGTGGTGGAGCCAGATGGCGGCTATCATGCAGACGTTCCTTTTCAATAATGGTGCGCAGATGGCGGGCAAGCACGTCGGACTGATTGTATCGAGCCATTCGAGCGGTATCAGTGGTGTGGTGGCTGATGCTCAGCGATTGCTCCCCAGCGTGACTTGGGCAGGAGATGCTCTGTGGATTAATGCCAGCAACCACTCGAACCGTGCTTCGCTGATAGAGAACTGGTTGCCGACGCAGAACTTCCAAACTTCTAACGATATGACACAGAAACTCTACATCACCATCGGCGGCGTGACGAAGACCGCCACGCTGGTCAGCAACTCATCAACGGAGGCGCTGGTGGCGCAACTCCAGCAGGGCGACATCACTTACGAAGCGCACGACTACGGCAACTTCGAGAAGGTAGGTGACATGGGACATTCCTTCCCGCAGAACAACGAGCAGATTACCACCGAGCCGGGCGACCTCATCCTCTATCAGGGCTCGAACCTCTGCATCTACTACGACACGAACTCGTGGAACTTCACCCGCATCGGTCGTCTCGACTACATGACGCAGGCTGATATCAAGCAGTGGGTGAACGCGGGTGGCGGTAATGTCACGGTGACGCTCTCGCTGAACAACACTACCGCTGTACATCGCGTCACAACAAAGGCCGCCACTTCTGACAAATTCATTTCTCTCAACGGCACGCACACTAAAATGCCCTCAAAAGGCGTTTATATAGATAATTGTAAGAAGATAATCAAATAAAGGTATGATGAAGAAATCAATCATCGCAATAGCACTCATGGGTGCAATGCTTATGGCTTGCACGGACAACAAACAAACTATAGACAAGGATATGACACAGGAATTGAATTTAACGCAGGAGTGGGACAAGGTGTTCCCGCAGAGCGACAAGGTGGACCACAAGAAGGTCACGTTTCACAACCGCTACGGCATCACGCTGGTGGCAGATATGTATACCCCCCTCAATCCCCCCGAAGGAGGGAAGTATGCCGCCATCGCCGTCAGCGGTCCTTACGGCGCTGTCAAGGAACAGGTGTCGGGCCTGTATGCACAGCACATGGCCGAGCGCGGTTTCCTGACCATCGCCTTCGACCCCTCCTTCACGGGTGAGAGCGGCGGAGAACCCAGAAGCGTCTCCTCGCCCGACATCAACACCGAGGACTTCAGTGCCGCCGTCGATTTCCTCAGCGTGCAGGAGAATGTTGACCCCGAGCGCATCGGCATTATCGGCATTTGCGGATGGGGCGGCATGGCTGTCAACGCGGCGGCTATGGACACGCGCATCAAGGGCACCGTCGCCGTCACGATGTACGACATGAGCCGTGTGATGCGCGGTGGCTACAATGACGTGAACGACAATGCCGAGGCCCGCCGGGAGATGAAGAAAGCCCTGAACGCCCAGCGCACCGAGGACTACCGCAACGGAACCTACGCCAGCGGCGGCGGCAACCCCGAGCCGGAAACGCTGACCGACGACACGCCGCAGTTCCTGCGCGAGTATGTGGACTACTATAAGACCCCGCGCGGCTATCATAAGCGCAGCCTGGGCTCCAACGAAGGATTCAACGCCACCGTCGCCCTCTCGTGGATTAACCAGCCCCTGCTTCAGATGGCCCGAGAGATTGACAGCCCCGTGCTGCTCGTTCACGGCGAGAAGGCCCACAGCCGCTACTTCAGCGAGAGTGCCTTCGAGGCCATGACCGGCCAGAAGCCCGCCATCCCCGATGCACTCGAATCTGGAAAAAACTGGAGTAAGGTCGTTGGTAACAAGGAACTCTACATCATCCCAGGAGCCGTCCACACCGCCCTCTACGACGACCGCGCCGGCGTCATCCCTTACGACAAACTGGAGGCGTTTTTCCGCGAGAATCTGCGATAATTTCCAAAATTATTTGTAACTTTGCAGCCAACAAACAGCATTTAGCGTATGAACTCAAATCAAGTTGATTTCTCCACCTTCTGCATCGGCAGCGTGGCTACGGCCCTGAACATGAAGCAGGCCGAGGTCTATCGCCGCTTGAAATCGTCGGGCATACTGATGGACTACATCGTCGGTTGTTATGACGTGCTGCATACCTTCTCACGTGAATACATCGTCGAAGACATCATAGACCTCATGCAGAAACGAGGCGTACTGACAGCAGCATGAAACTCTATCACACATCCAACGTCGTCGTGCCAGAGCCTGACATCCTCCATTCACGCAATTACCTCGAGTTCGGGCGGGGCTTCTACCTCACGCCGCTGGAAAGTCAGGCTAGGGACTACGGCCAGCGCTTCATCCGTCGCGGTGAACCCGCCATCATGAACGTCTATCAACTCACAGACGACATGCCCGATGCCAAGCGCAAGGTGTTCCCTGCCTACGACGGCGAATGGCTCGACTACATCACCGCCTGCCGCAAGGGTCTGCTACACGAGCAATACGACATCATCGAGGGCGGCATTGCTGATGACCAGGTGTTCGACACCGTTGACCTCTATCTGCAGGGAACCTACTCACGCGAACAGGCCCTCGACCAGTTGCAGTGGAAGAAGCCCAACCACCAACTATGCATCGCCTCGCAAACCGTTCTCGACAAATACCTGCATTTCATCGAATCCATCACTTTGTAAGCCATGCAAGCCAACCCCATCCTCCTGCAACGCAAATACGCTCGCATCATCAAACTGATAGCCGCGCACAGGAACCTGCCATACGAGCAGGCCTTCGACCTGTTCTATAACTCCAAGACCTTCGAGTTGATAAGTGAGGGCGTGGCCGACATGCACTGCCTCAGTGACGAGTATCTGGCCGAGGAAGTAGAGCGGGAAATCGACGGGCTGTATGATATAGTAAAAGTACAAACAACATGAGCGGATAGAACGACAGACATAGAAACGACATAAGGAAGCGTTGACTTTTTGATTCTTATCTTAGAAATTTCGCCAAAATATTTCCCAAGAAGAGAAAGGTCGATGCTCACGCGAAAGGCGTGGGCTGAGACTGTATCTGGGAAAACGGCGTTTGGCGATGCCTCTAAGATGGATATAGAACCAGACCCGCGCCGATTTTATATACAGAAACATCAATAAATAAAAGAATGAATATGAAGAAGACTATTATCACTATTCTGCTCGCCCTTGTCACAGTGGCTGGTTGGGCACAGAAGAACGGGGAGACTATTTGGAACGATGTGGTCATGGGCTACCCCAACCAACCTGTTATCAAAATAGCGAGGGTGGCCATGTATGGAGACCGCACGGACGTGGCCCTGCATATCAGCCTCCAAAAAGGACGGCAGATAGGCTTTGTACAGGGAACTGCCCTGAAAGCCGGCGGCAAGGAATACGCTGTGAAGGATGCTACAGTCATCAAGATTGGTGAGCCATACACGTTGACTGAAGACACGCTGAATCTGGTGATGACGTTTGAACCCTTGCCGACAGAAACGAAGAGGTTTGATTTCGTGTCGCCCGACGGCTTGCAGCTGCTGAACATTCACAGTATCGACAATCTGCCGGAGGGCATCACGGACACTTACTGGCGTGACGATGCGACGGGCGACTGGCTGATAGGATTTGCTGAGAAGCACGTCATATATAACAACAAGGTGCGGGATATTGCTGCCCAGACGGAGAAGAAAAACACCTACACTCTGACGCTTGACGACGGTACAACCGTCAAGGTCGGTAAAATGAAAAAAGGCAAGCGCAGCATCACCGTCGGCAAGGAGAAACCAGTGGCGTGCAGCCCTATCGTTACGGCAGCATTGCCTGACTATCCGACAAAAGACATGCGCAAAGGCTTTATCGACAACGGCTACAAAAAGACGGACAGCGTGACCATCATCGGATGGCTGAAGGATATGCCGGAGCAGGCATGGAAGAAAGGAAAAGAGTTTGAGGTTCACGTCAACAACATCTTTACCGATGAACAAGAGAGTACTTACGCCATGATGGACTCGCTCGGACGCTTCACCATGAAGATGCCGCTGCTCAACACGTCGCAGGTGTTTCT
>JAFRQC010000055.1 GCA_017428805.1 Prevotella sp.
CCTCTAAGCATTTTATTTCCCCTCCTGAGTAGGAGGGGTGCCCGAAGGGTGGGGTGGTCTGATCCGCCTCTCGTCTTTGGCACGCTTCTTGCCTCTTACTCAGTGACCGCCACAAGACGATCACCAAAATAGTCAACATGTATAACTTTTAAAAATATAATTAGGAGGTAAAAATTATGATGCCAATGATGAGAACAAACAACTGGATTCCCGCAGTGTTCAACGATCTGTTTGATACGGACTATCTGCCGAAGGTCAACTGCACTGCACCGGCAATCAATGTGAAAGAAAGCGACAAAGCCTACATCGTAGAGCTCGCCGCACCGGGCATGAAAAAGGAGGATTTCAATGTGCACATCAACGACGAAGGCAACCTCGTCGTGAAGATGGAGAGCAAGGCCGAGAAGAAGGATGAGGACAAGAACACCCGCTACCTGCGTCGTGAGTTCTCTTACTCAAAGTACGAGCAGACGCTCATCCTGCCTGACGATGTGAAACGCGACGCCATCTCCGCCAAGGTCGAACACGGTGTCCTCACCGTCGAACTCCCGAAGATCGTCGAAGAGAAGGCCAAGGTATCCCGCCAGATCGACATCGCATAACAGCACAAAAAGCAAGTGGCTCGCAAACCTGCGAGCCACTTTTTTTGAGAAAAACGATGTTCCTGTAGAATTACTGCCCGTTTTCTTTTGCACTTTGCTCATTTTTTCTTAACTTTGCCATCAAAATGGCTTAGTTACTCTGTCTCGGCAAAAAAAGATTGAAATCTTTTGTTCTGCGCTCAACTTTTCGTAACTTTGCAGCAAAGAAATTTAAAACGATTACTGCGATGAAAATATTGGCTATTAATCCGGGAATGATCTCGACGAAAGTGGGAATTTTCCAAGATGAGGAGTTGCTGATGCACGCCACGCTGAACCATCCGTTCGAGGAGCTGTGTCGCTACCCTTTCATCATGGACGAGTTTGACTATCGCAGGGAGAAGATCATGGAGGAGATTCAGCGCCAGGGCTATGCGATGGACTTCGACGTGGTAGTGGGTCGCGGTGGTCTGGTGAAGCCTATCGAAAGTGGTGTGTACGAACTGAACGACAAGGTGATTGAAGATACGCGCCACCCGAGGTTGCATCATGCCTGTAACTTGGGTTCGCTGATAGCACTGAGCATCGCCCGTGAGATTGAGGGCTGCCGAGCCTTCACCGTCGATCCGGGAGTGGTGGACGAACTCGACGATGTGGCGCGCATCACCGGTCTGCCTGAACTGCCCCACCAGACCATCTGGCACGCCCTGAACCAGCGCGAGATAGCCAAGCGGTACTGCCGCGAGCACGGTGTGAAGTATGATGAGCAGGATCTGATCGTCTGTCACATGGGCAGCGGCATCTCCTTCGCCATGCACCACCACGGACGTGCCATAGAGTGCAGCGACGCGCTGAGCGGCGACGGGCCTTTCTCTCCGTCGCGGGCAGGTATGCTGCCGACGGCCGCTTTGGTAAAACTGTGCTACAGCGGACAGTACACCGAGGCGGAGATGCTGCGTAAGATCAACGGACACAGCGGACTGACGGCTCATCTGGGCACCAACGACGTGAGGGAGGTGGAGCGGCGCATCGCTGAGGGTGACGAGAAGGCCAGGCTGGTGCTCGACGCCATGATCTACAGCACGGCGCGCTGGATGGCTTCGCTGGCACCGACGACCAACGGGCATGTGGATGCGGTCATCCTCACCGGTGCCATTGCACATAGCCAGTACGTCACCGAGGGACTGCGGCGCAGACTGAGCTATTTGGCCCCCGTATTTGTCTATCCGGGTGAGGACGAACTGACGGCACTGGCCATGAATGTGCTCAGGGCCATGCGAGGTGAACAGGAAATCAAACGTTATCAATAATTAATCGAATTTATGAAAAGACTATTCACAACAATTCTGATGGCAGTAGCCATGGGAGGGCTGACGGTGTCGGCACAGGCGACACTGGCGAAGGGAGAAATGGGCGCAGAGGGCAGGTATCTCCTGTCGTGCGGCCATGTGGAGATGGAGATCGACGCCGCCAAGGGCGGAAAGATCCTGTCGTTGAAGTATGACGACCGCGAGATGCTCTCGCAGTTGAGATGGCCGGAGAGCTTCGGCAGCACGTTCTGGACCAGTCCGCAGAAAGAGTGGAACTGGCCGCCGGTAAAGGAGTTCGACAAGATGCCTTATATGGTGGAGCAGGAAGTCGGAACGCTGAGCATGACCAGCGAGGTATCGGAGAGGCTGAAGTGCAGGGTAGGGAAGACGTTCACCGCCGACGAGAAGGACGGGGCGATTGTCGTGACCTATACCATCACTAACGAGGGCAGCGAGCCAAGGAAGGTGGCGCCCTGGGAGATTACACGTGTCGAGAACGAGGGAGGCGTGATCTTCTTTGACTCTCCCGTGGAAGGCATCTGGCCTGCTGGTCTGATGGATTTCAAGGCACAGTACGGGCTGGCGTGGTATCAGACGGACGAGCGGAACGAGAACCGCAAGGTGAACACCGACGGCAAGGGCTGGCTGGCATATTGTTCGCGCGGTCTGCTGCTGGTGAAGCGTTTTGACGACCTGACACCTGAGCAGCCTGCTCCTGATGAGGCTGAGGTGCAGGTGTACGTGAACCGTGGCAAGGCGCATATCGAGCTGGAGAGCCAGGGCGCGTATCAGCTGTTGCAGCCGAAGGAGTCGCTGAGCTGGACGGTACGCTGGTATCTGATGCCATACGAGGGTGAGGCGGTGCCGTCGGAGGCTCTGGCCAAAAAGGTGAGGGACATTGTGGGCCCTAAGCAGTGCCTGGCACCAGTGGTCAGCACGGTGTCAGGTGACGTGAGCGGTATCATGCAGGAGGGGGCGATGGCGTATCTCGGCATCCCCTATGCGAAGGTGGAACGGTGTATGCCGCCGCTGCCTGTGGACAAGTGGGAGGGTGTGAGAGCCTGTGACCACTGGGGCCCGCAGGTGATGCAGCAGACATGGGGCCGGGAGCTGAGCGAGGACGAGATGTCGGAGAAGAACTCGTGCGTGCTGAACGTGTGGACCACCGACCTGAAGGCGAAGAAGCCCGTGATGCTGTGGCTGCACGGCGGCGGCTTCGATTCGGGCACGTCGGCCTGGAACCCCGGCATGCGGCTCGCCCATAAGGACGTGGTCGTGGTGAGCATCAACCACCGCCTGAACATCCTCGGATTCCTGGATCTCTCGGCGGTATCGGAGAAGTATAAGTATTCCGGCAACGTGGGTATGCTTGACGTGGTGCAGGCCTTGGAGTGGATCCGTGACAATATCACAAGGTTTGGCGGTGATCCGACGAACGTGACCGTCTTCGGCGAGTCCGGTGGCGGCGGCAAGGTGGGTACGCTGATGTGTATGCCCAAGGCGAAAGGGCTCTTCCACAAGGCGATCATCATGAGCGGCACCATCCTGAACGTGAACAATCACGAGATGACACAGCAGCTGGGCAAGGCCGTGCTGAAGGAGTTAGGCATCAGCGAGAAGGATGTGGACAAAATCAAGGATATCCCCTATCAGCAGCTGTACGACGCAGGGCAGAAGGCGATGGCGGCAAGCATCGGAACACGAAAGCCTGGTACGCCGATGATGTGGGGTTTCGGACCTACACCTGACGGCGAGGTACTGTTGCAACAGCCGTTCCAGCCTGCGTTTGCGAAGCTGTCGGACGGGATGCCTGTGCTGATGGGTACGACGTTCAATGAGTTGCAGCGGCTGCAGTATGACAAGGAGATGACGCTGGAACAGGCGAAGGAACAGTTGCAGAAGACCTTCGGCGACGAGACGGAGGCGTATGTGAAGGCGTTTGCCAAGGCGTATCCGCAGTTTGTGCCGCAGGATCTGGTGAGCGTCGACTGGCTGTTCCGTCCGAAGACAATCATCACTGCCGACGAGAGGACTTCAACCCTGAAGACACCCCTTTATATGTATATGTTCACGTGGCGCTCGCCTGTGAACAAGGGATCGGTGCACGGGCATGAGTTGAAGTTCTGCTTCAATACGCTGCACCACTCGCCCAACGAACTGCCACAGCCTACGGCTGAGGACCTGAAACTGGCAGACACGATGAGCAGTGTGTGGGCACAGTTCGCCCACAACGGCAATCCGAACATTGAGGGACTGCCTGCGTGGAATCCTTATACTGCCCAGAACGGTGAGATGATGGTGCTGGACTACAAATGCGGCATCCGCAACAATCCTGACCGTGAATTGGAGGCGATCATCGACCGCCACTGCTTCAAACAGTTAGACGAATTCCGCAAGACACACTAAAAAAGCCCCGCCTGGCGGGGCTTTTTATTATTGCTTGTCGAGTTCTGCGAGGTTGGCGGCGATCATCTCGTCGGTGACCGTGTAGTTCTGCAGGTCGCCCTTGATGTAAGCCTCGTAAGACGGCATGTCGATGAGTCCGTGACCAGAGAGGTTGAAGAGGATGACCTTCTCCTCGCCTGTCTCCTTGCACTTCAGGGCCTCGCGAATGGTGGCGGCGATGGCGTGGGTGCTCTCAGGAGCAGGGATGATCCCCTCTGTACGGGCGAAGAGCATACCGGCCTCGAAGGTCTCGAGCTGCGGGATATCGACACCGTGCATCAGACCGTCCTTGATGAGCTGAGAGATGATCATACCGGCACCGTGGTAGCGCAGACCGCCAGCGTGGATGTTGGAGGGCTTGAAGTTGTGACCCAGCGTGTACATCGGCAGCAGCGGGGTATAGCCGGCCTCGTCGCCAAAGTCGTAGCGGAACTGGCCACGGGTGAGCTTCGGACAGCTGTCGGGCTCGGCAGCGATGAACTCAGTGGTCTTACCGTCGAGCAGGTTATGACGCATGAAGGGGAAGGAGATACCGCCGAAGTTGGAACCGCCGCCGAAGCAGCCAATCACGATATCGGGATATTCGCCTGCCATGGCCATCTGCTTCTCTGCCTCGAGGCCGATGATGGTCTGATGGAGGCCTACGTGGTTGAGCACGGAGCCTAGGGTGTATTTACAGTTCGGCGTGGTAGTGGCGAGCTCGACGGCCTCAGAGATAGCGGTGCCGAGAGAGCCAGAGTGGGTGGGATCCTTCGTCAGGATGTCCTTACCAGCACGGGTGGACATCGAGGGAGAGCCTTCGACGACGGCACCGAAGGTGCGCATGATGCTGGAGCGGTAGGGCTTCTGCTGCATGGTGATCTTCACCTGATAGACGGCGCAGTCGAGACCGTAGATCTTCGCAGCATACGAGAGGGCTGCACCCCACTGTCCGGCACCTGTCTCTGTGGTGACGTTGGTCGTACCTTCCTGCTTGGCGTAGTAGCACTGGGGCAGAGCAGAGTTGATCTTATGAGAACCCAGGGGATTGGTAGACTCGTTCTTGAAATAGATGTGGGCAGGTGTGTCGAGGGCCTCTTCGAGGGCGTAAGCGCGCACCAGCGGAGTAGAACGGTAGTACTTGTACTTGTCGAGCACATCCTCAGGGATGTCGATCCAGCGATGTTCTGTATCGAGTTCCTGCACGCAGCACTCGCGTGGGAAGATGTGGGCGAGGTCGTCGACGCCCAAAGGCTGCTTCGTTGCGGGATGGATGGGCGGCATGGGTTTGTTGGGCATGTCGGCCTGAATGTTGTACCACTGTGTTGGGATCTCACTCTCTTGGAGGATGAATTTCTTTTGTTTAGCCATAATTCTTTGTGTTAAATTTGTTATATATCTCTTAATTCTTCACTTTTCACTCTTCACTTTTCACCTGATACAAGCTCTCCATGAACTCCTTAGGCTGTACGCCGAACTGTTTTTTGAAACAGGTGGAGAAGTAGCGTGGATCACGGAATCCTACCTTATAGGCAAGGTCGCTGACGCGCAGGGTGGGGTCGGTCTGTGCGAGGCGATGGGCTTCTTTCAGACGGACGTCGCGGATGAGGCCAGAGACGTTCAGACCCGTGATGGAGCGCAACTTGTTGTAGATGGTCGACGGACTGGCACCCATATCGGCTGCGAGGGCCTCGCGGTCGTAGGTGTCGTCGTCGAGGTGGGAGTAGATACATTCGAGGACGCGGCTGAGGAACTCCTCGTCCAGCGTATTCGGAGCGGTGACGATACGGCGGGCATCGTCGGCGGTCTCCTGATGGTATTCGGCCTGGATGCGCTTGCGGTTCTCGATGATGTTGTCGATGCGCAATTTGAGGTCTTTGAGGCGGAAGGGCTTCGTGAGATACTCGTCGGCACCGAGGAGCAGAGCCTCCTGTTCGTCTTCCTCCTGCGTCTTAGCGGTGAGGAGGATGATGGGCAGATGGCTGTAGTTGGGATCGCTTTTGACGGCCTTCGTGAGCTCGTAGCCGTCCATCTCTGGCATCATCACGTCGGAGATGATGAGGTCGAGGTCTTTCTGATGGATGATGTCAAGGGCCTCGCGACCGTTCTTGGCGGCATAGACGTAGTAGGACGACTTCAACAGCTGTCGCATGAGCATGAGGAGCTCGGCATTGTCTTCGACGATGAGCAGACGGTAGATGTCCTCGTCGGGATGGTCCTGAGGGTCGTTTTCTTCGATATAAACATCGGGCGTGAGTGCCTGGACGTCGATGATGGCGTTTTTGGGGATATTGAAGTCGATGGTGCGCGTCTCGTCAATCTGGTCAGGGGCGAAAGATTCCTTGTTGATGGGCAGTTCGACGGTGAAGGTGGTGCCCTTTCCCACTTCGCTTTCGCAGCGGATGGTGCCGTGGTGCAGATAGACGAGGTCGTGGGTGAGGTAGAGTCCGAGGCCCGTGCCGATGGTACGGTGCTTACGGTATTCACCGTCGTGGAATCGGTGGAAGAGGTTCTTCATCTTCTCTGGCGGAATGCCGTCGCCTGTGTCGCTTACCTCGATGCGGATGTGGTCGAAGGTCGTGTTTGTCTGTACCTTCAGCGTCACCTCACCGTCTTCGTGGGAGTATTTGGCGGCATTGGAGAGGAGATTGTAGATGATCTTGTCGAGTTTGTCGGTATCAATCCAGCCCATCATGCTCTCTGGATAGCAGGAGATGGTGAAATGCTGCTTTTTTTGCGCCAGAAGGGGCTCGAGACACTCGGCGGTTTCGCGGATATAGCGCATGACGTCACCCTGTGCGACCACCAGCTTGAGCTGTCCTGCCTCCGACTTGCTGGTCTCGAGAATCTGCTGTAGCAGGCGCACCATACGCTGGATGTTGAGCTGCATAAGGTCGTAGTCGTGGCTGTGATTGGGTGCTTCGTCGCGAAGTTTGTCGACGGAGGCGGAGATTACGGTGAGCGGCGTGAGCAGTTCGTGGGTGATGTTGGTGAAAATGTTACTCATCTGCAGACGACGGCGCAGGCGCAGGCTACGCAGGTAGAGGTTTCTGCCTACGAGACTGATGACGATGACGATTGCCAGGACGGCAAAAACTAACAATATGCGCGCAGTCATGAGTTAGAGTGGTTGAAAAACTACCGTGCAAAAATAGTCATTTTTATCGAGAAACTGCATATTTCTCAAAAAAAGTTGTTGTTTAGGGCTGGAAAATGTTTAAAATGCGTGATTTTATGTCGAAAATGCGTTAATTCACGCATTTTAAACATAAAATAACGCAAAGTCAACATCACGTATCAGAATTTGTTGTACTTTTGCACCAGAATAAAGATTTTAATGGTTAAGGTTTATGGTTGATTAATTTAGTTTTTTAAGTAATTTAAAGAAAAGGCTCGTTGTGAAACGAGCCTTTTCATATTTTAGTACGCCCAGCATGGGCGTACGCTATAGGGTGCAAGTCCCGAACGAGCCCTGATAGTGGGAATCGTTAGCCAAGAGCAAGGGTGTCCGTGGTGACGCGGAATCTGAAGGAAGCTGGCGACAAACACTCGGCCTTAC
>JAFRQC010000056.1 GCA_017428805.1 Prevotella sp.
AAAAAGATTGTCCACTAAGGACACAAAGGACACGAATAATTGCTTGACATGATGAGGAGGCAGGTATGGTTGCTGATAGCTGTGTGGGTGGCACTTACGAGTGTTGCACAGCAGGCCGATTACCGCAAGATGTCGCGCCTGGTGCGTCAGGCAGCGGAAGAAGGAGTCAGATGTCAGAAGTCAGGAGTCAGGAGTCAGGAGTCAGTAGGATACTTTGAGGGGAGGAGTATAACGGCCTTCGTCTGCATCAGTCCAGAAGAGGCTGACGCCGTGTTCAAAAAACATAACTGCCGGAAACGGGCACAATGGGGCGATATCTGCATCGCCACGATCCCTCTGGCAGAATTGGGTGCGCTGGCTAAGGAGCCGGCAGTCACCCGAATTGAAGCCAACCAGTCCACCAGTCTGTGCGTCGATACTACAGCCGCAGTCGTTCAGGCATTGCCTGTCTATGAGTCATCGCCATCTCATCAGGCATTTACCGGCGAAGGTGTTGTGGTCGGCGTGGTGGACATTGGCTTTGATTTGACACATCCCAATTTTCTTGACAATACAACGGGACAATCGCGGATCAGGGCTTTCTGGGATCAGTTGTCGCGTGACACGATAGGCAGTACGCTGCCTGTAGGGCGGGATTATGTCGGCGCTGAGGCCATCAGTGCCATCCGACATTCTACCGATGCCCCCACTCAGACTCATGGTACGCATACCATGGGCATCGCTGCCGGCAGTGGCTATGACACGCCGTATCGCGGCATTGCCTGGGGCAGTGACCTTTGTGTGGTGGGTAACGCCATCAGTGCCAACGTTGAATATGTGGATTCCGCTGATCGCTATAAATATACCACAGCTACCGATGCCCTGGGGTTCAAATATTGTTTCGACTATGCCGAAGCGCAGGGGAAGCCTTGCGTGGTGTCGTTCAGCGAAGGGTATCCTCCCTATCTTGACGACGAAGACAGCCTCTATGCCGTTACCCTCGAACAGTTGACAGGTCCTGGCCGTATCATTGTGGCTTCTGCCGGCAATGAGGGCGTGGAGATGACCTATTTCGAGAAGAAGGAAGACCAGGCGGAGGCCGGGAGTTTCGTCAGGTGCTTTAAGAAGGGCGCGCTCTATCGGATCAAAAGCGAGGGAGAGACGCGGCTCGTTGTTTATGGGTATGGAAACGAGGAAGGAGGAACGAGGAAGGAGGAACGAGGGATGCCCAGCGATACGATTGCCTTTGAGACAGCCGAAGTGCCGATAGATACGATTATCAGGAGAAAGATAGCGTATGGCGAGGATTCGCTGACCGTTGTGGCCTATCGCGACAGTTCACGCTTCGCCGACCATGATATCTGGCAACTGCTCTTGGAAGCGGACACCACCTTGAACCTGTTGCCGCCATTGGCGGTGGTGGTGCAAGGTCAGGGGAAGATAGAGGTCTATGGCAGTTCTTCCAATGCCTTTCAGGATCATGATGCCGACAACCGTTGGAGGGATGCCGTCAAAGGGCGGAATGTCTTTGCACCAGGTTGTTTCCCTGGTGTTCTCTGCGTTGGTGCCACAACCCATCGGCTTAGCATTCGGAATGCACAAGGTGAGGTGGTGAATGGCAGTAAGGAGACGGAGACTGGCAAGATAGGCTATTACTCATCGACAGGTCCGGCGATGAACGACCTGATGAAGCCCGATGTGGTTGCGCCTGGTACGAATGTGGTGGCCTCCTACAGTTCGCTTTTCCATCCGGAGAAGGAGGTGGTGGCGTATTCAGACTATGAAGGGGAACGCTATCCCTGGGGCGTGCAATCGGGAACGTCGATGTCCACACCTGTCGTGGCGGGTGCCATAGCCCTCTGGCTGCAGGCCAAACCAGACCTGACGCCTCAGGATGTCAGAGAGGTGATGCTACGTAGCTGCCGGCATCCGGAAGAGAAGTATGACTATCCGAATGATGTCTATGGATATGGTGAAGTTGACGTCTATCGCGGATTGTTGGAGGTGCTGTCGTTGACGGGTATTGAGGGTATCAGCCTGCATCAGCCGAAGGGCGTACAGGTGTTTCCTGTGGAAGGAGGGCTGAGGTTGATGTTTGACCGTGTGGTCACAGAGCCTGTTCGCGTCAGGGTATATAATTTGTCTGGCGTTTGTGTTTATGAGAAACGGGAGGCGGATCAGACCACCCCTAGCCCCTCCTACTCAGGAGGGGAAACAATTACCTTTGTGGCGCTTCCCTATGCACTTTCGGGTGTTTATGTGGTTCAGGTGGAGACGGCAGACAAAAGGCTGCAGGGGTCTGAATTGGTCAGATTTTAAATCATTCGTGAAATTAGTGTAATTAGTTGTTTTTAAAATATGAAACAGAAAGAAGGTTTTGTGCTGCGTGAGATTTGCGGCGAGAAAGTGGTTGTTGCAGAAGGTCTTAAAGTGGTTGACTTCGGTAAGATGGTCAGCATGAACGATACGGCAACATGGCTTTGGGAGAAATGTACGGAGTTGGGTGACTTTACGGCTGAACAGCTGGCTGAGGCCATCTGTCAGGTATATAATGTGGAGCCTTCAAAGGCCCTTACGGATGTCACCCGCATCCTCGACGAATGGAAAGAGCTGGGACTGATAGAGTAAGAAGTGAAAAGTGAGATAGTGAAAAGGTGAAAGAGTGAGGGAGTACATCATTTGGCTCTTGCGCAATACGAAGGGCATCCGCGTGGATATGCTGTTCCGTATTGCTGCTGGTATCGGGCGAGTGTCGCTCGGTCTGCTGATGGTGTGGCTCTGCAAGCGCTTCATCGATGTGACCATCCGTCAGGGGACGACTGAGGACATCATCCTGATGATTGTCGCACTGGTGGCGGTGGTCATTGGTGGCATCATCTGCCGGCAGTCCTATTATTTCCTTGGTGTCAGGGATAGGGCCAAGCAGACGACGAGCATCCGTCTGCGTATTTTCAGTCATCTGTTCCGCCGTCAGATGTTTGACCAGAAGGAGATGCACTCCGGCGACGTGACCTCACGCTTGGAGAAAGATATCGACGTGGTGAGCGATGCGACGACATCACTCTTCCCGGATATGACCGTCACGCTGATACAGCTGGTGGGCGCCTTCCTGCTGATGCAGTCGATGGATACCCGGCTGGCATGGGCACTGCTGCTGCTGACACCGATGTTCCTGATTGTGGGAAAGTTGATCGGGCGCAAGATGAGAATGATGACGCTCGACATTCGCAAACAGGAGAGCGTGATTCAGATGCTGGTGCAGGAGACGATGGAGCATAATGCCGTGCTCCGCTCTTTAGAGAGTGGCGACTGGATTACCAACCGTCTGGATGACATGCAGCAGGACCTGCGCGGCAAGATCAGCCGTCGGGCAAGATTCACGGTTATTTCCCGTCTGTTGATAGGTTCCAGCTTCAGTCTGGGGTATATCATGGCGTTTATCTGGGGAGCCATGCAACTCCGTAACGGTGCGATTACCTTCGGTGTGATGACCTCGTTCCTGCAGCTTGTCAGCCAGATACAGAACCCTATCCTGCAGATGCTGAACATGGTGCCGCAGTTTATCCAGGCCTCTGCCAGCATCGACCGTCTGACCGAACTGGAACAGGTGGAAGTGGAAGAGACAGGATTCTCCGGGATTCCCGGATCATCCGAAATATCCAGATCTTCCGGATCTTTGCATCCGCTCGGCGTGAAGGTGGAGGATGTCAGTTTCAAGTATGCGGATGGGGATCGGGAGATATTGACACATTTCTCTTTCGATTTTAAACCAGGCAGTAAGACGGCCCTGATGGGACATACCGGAGCTGGAAAGACCACACTGTTCAGGCTCCTGCTGGCGCTGACGAAGCCCAACAAGGGAACGATGGCCGTCTATGACAGCCAAGGGCAGCAGGCCATCAGCGAACAGACACGCTCGAACTTTGTGTTTGTGCCGCAGGGGAATACCCTGATGAGCGGCACTATCAGATATAATCTGTTGCTGGCCAGACCTGATGCCACCGACGAGGAACTTGATGACGTGCTCCATACGGCGATGGCCGACTTCGTGTTGGATCTGCCGGACGGTCTTGATACCGAGTGTGGTGAACGAGGCAGTGGACTCAGTGA
>JAFRQC010000057.1 GCA_017428805.1 Prevotella sp.
CAAGTGGGACTACCGCCTGGAAGACGTTTATACGGTGGGCATTCTGAACTTCACCTTCCCCGATGGCGAATATCCGTCTGACAGCATGATTCACGAGATCAAGCTGAAGGACGTGGAAGACAACCATGTGTTTTATGACAAACTGACATTCGTTTATTTGGAGATGCCAAAGTTCAACAAGACGGAGGACGAGCTGGAGACGATGTTCGACAAGTGGATGTTCGCACTGTCGAACCTGACCCGCCTATTGGAGCGTCCCAAGGCTCTCCAGGAGCGTATCTTCACCCGTCTGTTCGAACAGGCTGAAGTAGCCCATTTTACCCCCCAGGAGCGCAACGAATACGTTGCGAGCAAGAAGGAGTATTGGGACAGTTACAGCGTCGTGGCCACCTCCTACAACAAAGGCCGGGCAGAAGGTCGTGAAGAAGGCCGGGCAGAGGGGCGTGAAGAAGAAAGACGGAGAAATGTCCAGGAAAAGCTGGAGAGCGCTCGTACTTTAAAGACCAACGGTGTACCTCTCGAAGTGATTGTCAAGAGCCTCCACCTTACAGACGATGAGGCCGCCATGCTGCAAGCATAGTTCCTATAAACTGACAGGTTACTTCTCTCTGTTACTTTAATTAGTTCTCCCTGCCACTTTAGTTAGTTCCCCCTCTGAGTCCGGACTATCTAAAGTCCAAGAGGGGACTATTTAAAGTTCCACTCCGTAGTAATTAAATTCTGACCAATGCAGATTATCCCATCATTTTCCATTTTTTCTTCCGAAAAGTTTGGAAGTTCGGATAATTGTTCGTACCTTGGCATGCTTACGGCATAGTTTTATCAAAGTATGCCGCCCAATATAGTATTGATACTCAACTGCTTAGCATAAAGGGCGGCACGGGCGGCATAGTTTTTCTTAAAAAAGCCCGGTCTTAATCCAAGCAGGGAAATAAAAAGTCCGCCTATCCCTATCTTGAACCAATTCCGAGCCTGATAGATTCATCTTAGAGTGCACAGACATATTATGAAAAAAGTAGCCGGACCTCGCGGCAGGGCTACAATTCAATTAATTTACATACTAAAAATTTCAGTTCATGACTGTACTATCCTCACGGACACCAGTCACAATTAATAAGTTTAAATAACTTTAAATTAACATATAATATCGTCGCAAAGCGAGGAGTCGAACCTCTATATAGTTGCCCACCAACTGAGCCTTTGCGTATACTTCTCCCGAAGAGAAATAATTGTCCCGGCACAAAGAACCTCTCTGCACCAATCTGTTAATCAAATCAAAGCATTGCCCCTAAAAGGAGTAACAGTGAAAGCTTGCCCACGCCTTACGATTTCTCGCGCTACACCCCGCACATCCCATAGAATCATATCAACAGACATACCCACCAAAGATGATACATCCTAATACACTAACAGGATAACGAAATGAAGGTGAAAAAATCCCACCACGCGAACGCTTCTACTTGATTACCACCGTCTTTAGTTTCAAATTTGCGAAGTTTGATTGTTCAGACTGGTAACGTTCGAAAACGTCCTTCAGAGACTCGACCATGCAACTGGCCTACATCTCACCAATGATGTCAAACATCATCCCCACCCCAAGGCAGGGTATTTCTGCTGCAAAGATACACATAAATTCCTAACTATCAAACATTTTATTCGGAAAATAAACGTAAATTAACGCAAAACATAACATATTACACATTTCGCTGAGCATAAAGCCTTCATGTTAGGAACAAAAAGCCTTTTCGTTGCCATCATAAAGCCTTTGTACTCTCATTGAGAAACCTTCATGCTCCTAACAAGAAAGCGGCATCATAAAATAGTTCAAACCTGTTACCTTCCAAAACACTTTTTATAAATGCCACGAAGCATATTGTAAACCCTTTGGGGCAATACGCGTCTCAATAGATTTTTGGAATGTGCCAAGAACTTTTTATAATCTTGTCGTATGCTCCCCAACATATATCCGACTTTAGGAATCAATTCACCAGCCCCTTCGTATATGGCGCTTTGGCATGCGAAGCAATGTCCACATGGCATGCCTAACACAGGTCTGAAACAAGTCCACACCTTTTTCAGAACTTTGTCGTAGCCCAACCTCTTCAGTTCCTCAATCTCTTCTCTCTTTGTTTTGTGGTAGAGCGATTTCGGGAACCGGAAATCTTTAAACAAGGTAAAACTCGCCCATTCGTGAGATCCCTTTTCCGGATCAATCATCATCACATCGTCATCATCAGGGCAGTCTATCAGATAAGACTCGTCGACAACTTTTGCCACAGTCCCACTTTTTGAGAATTGGATTCCCATCTCCAATTTCAGCTCTTTCTGTCGTGCATAACGAGTAAACAAGGGATACTGCTGACTTTTGAAATCTTTTTTCTCACGCAACACCTCCCAAGCCGACTGGATGTCCGGATATTCTTCCAAATCATATTTCGCGAAAGTTTCAACTGGCCGTATTTCCGCAATCGTCCTTTTGTCACTGTTCAAGATTCTGGTAATTTCAGAAATTGCTTTGAGTTCATTTCTGATGTTCTTTCTATTAACAATGACGTAATGCGGTTGTATCACGCACCTCTTTCTTGACAGTTCCACTATTCTGAATGTACTGTCAAGCCCGCCTGTCCATAATATATGTACGATTCTATTATCCATATTCTAGTTTTATTACTACTCCCTGAGACTTTAATTAGTCCTCCCTCAGTGTTTAATTAGTTCACCCTCAGAGCCCGGACTATCTAAAGTCCACGAGGGGACTATCTAAAGTTCCACTCTGTAGTAACATTAGTGACCATTGTCGATATGCAGTGAAGCATCAATACGAATTGTATCTTTGCGTGGTATGCATCTTCTCATGGGCTTCTTTTCTTTAATCTTTCTGTTAATCTCTCTCACTTGATTGGAAATCTCTAGAAGGAGGGAATCGGCATGTCCATTGCCCAAATAAACGGTATCTTTCTGTGGTGGCTCCTGATTCTCAACAGGAACACATCTTTCACCAAGAAATCCTAGAAATGAAGTACCCATAAATACAAAAGCCCAAATCAGAAGAGGCCATTTATATGCTATAACCCATTCTTTAATTTTCATACAATACACTTATTAATCGGCTCAATATTTCTTATTAACATGTCATCAGATACAAGTTGGTATGCTATCCGAATCCTGACATATTTCATTTTTACAGGTAGAATTATATCGAAAGTCATACTTGTTGTCAGCGTTAAACTATCAGGAGCCAAGCTGTCGACATTAGAATAAAGGCGCTTTTCTTCATCTATTTCTCGTTCGTTTGCATATTCTCTTTGTCTTTCTTCTGCTATCGGCCTAATGACAACTGCTGGCACATCCTCATTCTTCATGATAAGCAGACATTCATTGTTTGCTGGAATGTTTATTACCTCTATTTGCCCATATTTCACAGAACCATCATCTGCCCTGACAAAGCCATCTGTCTCATCAAAGAAGTGGGATGAAATTCCCAATGCCAATATACAAAAGCCATCTTTCAGTGAAAGTCTTTTCATTGCCGTCCCCATATCTCGATATGGGACGGTGTAACTGATACATGGACTATTTATGAGGAATTGAAAACAATAGAACTGACGAAGTTGTGTATATATTGCATTGACAATCGCCTCTCCCAAATTAGAAGCAATGTCATCATATCCTTCTAATATTAATCTCTGATCTAGCTGCACTTCCTGCGATGAGACAAACAACTCACCTCGATCATCAGACATTCCTCTTTCTGGCAATCGCATTGGGATTTTCTGCACAGATTCTATTAGGTCATTTTTGAGTTTCTGTTTTTTATGAGCTGATATAACAGGATTCATAGGTATCTCCATCTGTCTACCTCTACAAGATGTTTTGTATTGGTTTAAAATATCAATAGCAGTCCTAATTCCTCTGAATGACATACCGCAGGTTTTTAGGTCTTTAGAGTTATTTTGCCAATGTCTTATTCGCCTTATGAACGTATCGACAACCATTATCTTCCTTTCATTATCTTCCATAGTAATTCCAACTGATGGTAATGATAATGGATCACTGAACGTTATATTATAGTCGTTGACAGCATAAAGCCTAATCAGTAACAGGGCTAAATAATCAATAAGGGCACCCTCTATTCTGTTTTCTTCGCCTGCACCAGTATACATCCCCATCATCCTATAATTCAGAAGATACATCATCTGATTTTTGCTCGACAAGTCATCGTACACCTCAAGAATTTGTTTGAATGTACTTGGTATTAGTGGATATTTGGCTGGTAAAGAATTCGTAAACTCCATGATGTACCTTAATAGTTCGAATTGCCGCTTATAGATCAGCAGTGCCCCTATCATCACATGAAACTCACGGTATCTACTTTTCACCGCTTCATCTCCCTTGTTTTCCAACTTGAAAGTGTAATATTGATTAGCATGCGACCAATACTCTTTCATCCAATTAGTACTACTGGCCTCAACCTTTTTATTTGCCCACATCCAAACAAAATTATACACTTGCTCAGTGATTGGGAAGTCATTGAATTGGTTATATAGTACAGCTATCAAGTCTGCCTTATCATATAGCAAAGGATATTTTTCTGATATGCTACACTCCATCAGATGATTCAATATCTGTTGGAGATATTCTGGGTAGATATACTGAGGTCTATTATTGGCCATTCCTACTTAGTTCTTGTTGCTGAAATTCCATAATGTGCCTAAATAGTTCTTCTTGACAGGTTGCATATAAATCACGATATACAATATCTTTGGCAGCAAACTCCATAAGGATAGACAAATCCTCAATTCTTCTCTGAGGGTTTAAAGATGCCCTGATTTTCTGGCATAAACTTTCTGGATTACAATAAGTCATCATCAGGTCGTAAAGTAGTACCATGCAAAGAGATAAAATAAAGACTGTTATACCTTGGACAATCAGCAGTATCATTTCTATTTGTTTACTATGTATTGCATAAATTACGAAAGGAAAAACAAAAAGCTCAAGTATACTAACAAACAGAAAGATATTGAAAACTATATAAGCTGGATCACTCCTGAAACGAGCCGACATTCTTTTAGATTTATACATGGTTGCAATTCCGTTGATTTTGTCAACAAACAACGGATAAGCAAGACCTAAAAGAGCTGTCACCATAGAAATGCAAAGCTCAAGAATCGCAGAAAAGGATGTCAACATACTTTATTAAATATTTTTTGTCGCAAAGTGATGTTTCGCTCATCCGTGCACCATCTTATGGCGACTTTGCGTTCTTATAAGATATTGAGCAGATATAACAATAAGGTGAGACATCCGTAAAAAGGGATGATGGACCATGAGAAGAAGGATCTTAACAGTCCACAAACGAAGCTCACTATTTTTATACGTAGATTGTCAATGCAACATGTGTCATTTTCATTACTGTCAATACTTCCTTTACCTACTATGAAGATTTTATCTCCCACATCTTCTCCATTATTCAGTCTATATACGAAAACCTTCATATCATCCCTAAGTGCTTTTTCCATTGAAAGATAATAACAGTCTAGGAAGCAGAACATAAACACAGGCACTATATAGATTAAAATCTGACGACTCTGAAGATCAGAATCCTTGGTGGCAATAGTGAGAATAGCAGAGACAACAAGTATACACCACTGCTTGCATGACCTCGAATTCTCAGCCATGCGGTTGATGATGCCTTGCAACATGTTGATGTGGGCTATTACAGCCGGATTTTCCTTATTCATTGCTCAGTTCAATTTTATAGCCTTCACCGTCATTCTGACTCTTGGCAAACGCTTTCTCAACAAATCCATTCACATTGGCAAGGAAAGTGTCTTCCTGTACGTATGAAATGTAAGAACCTTTGTCACTATCGTAAGTTTTGCATTCGTTACAATGTACAACAGGAGGCTCTGAGTTAAAATGATTCCTGGAAATAATCGGGAACAGCAATTCGTTCCTATAGCTTACTGTAGGATTTCCATGGCAGTTTACTCCATGCTTCGTCAGCCAATCATAGCTTCCGTCCACTTTCTGAATGACAGCCACAATGCCATTACGGCCAGAAGTTGTATCAGTACGTTTTACTTTCCGCAAACTATATGATATCTCATCAGAAATCCATGAACTCTTTGTCATGTTTGGCGATAAGATTACAATGGTCACAGTGGTAGGCCATATCATGTCCTTAAGATAGTTCCATATAGCATCGTCTGAATCATCAGACTTATTCGGGCTAAAGCCATTCTCGCCATTGTAGTAAACAGCATCATCGCCCATAGCCGCGATAATCTTATCACGAAGATCTCTCGCCTCGCTATATTTATATGATATAAAAGTCTTGTGTGCCATAAAAGTAAACTTATACGTCTCTTTATTAATAATCTGGGGCGCGGGGCTAAGCCCTGCGCCCCAGAGGATTAACTTGTCTCACAGTCAGGGATAGAGCCCAATGTGAGTACTGGGATCTGCACTAATTAGATCTCGGTGTTGCTGATGGGAGCCTCGCCGGTCTCTTCGTCGATGTCGCCAGAAGCGCAGAGCATGCCCTGGAGCTTCAGGTCGATAACTTCCATCTCGGGCTCAAAATACATTTTCTTGTCCATTTTCTTAAATACTTTTTTATTGTAATGTGTAGGGGATGTAACTCCCCCACACACTTACGGGTTATTAATCTAGTTGATTACTTCTGAATATACTTCTTACCGTCCTTGATGACAACGCCCTTGTAAGCAGCGTTCACCTTCTGGCCAGCGAGGTTGTAGATGGCACCCTTCTCAGCATTTGCCTTCTTCACAGTCTGGATAGCGGTAGCCTCCTCCTCAGAACCGTCAAGCCAGACGACATTCAGACGAGCACCAGCTGCTGCTTTATCAGCGTAGATATAGAAGCCATAGGGAGCAACAATAGTGTTATCCTTGAACTTAGACCACAGGAAACCGTACTCCTCAATTGGAGCCAGGAAGTAAGGAACTTTGGCAGGAGCAAGAAGAGCACCAGCATCCTTGATGTCTTTTGCAAAACTCTCTGCAGCACCACTGACGAGAATCTCGTTTGCGGAAGTAGCTCCATCAGATTTGTACTTCACACTACTATATGTTGCATCCTCAGTGTAGACAACAGCTGCATTCTTGCTGGACTTCACGATGACCGGAGTGTTTGCGGGAATGTAATAGTTGCCACCAATCAGCGTGAGCTGATCCATCAAGATGGCAACATTGTCCTTGACGTTATCCACGTAAGCACCATAAACCATCACGTTACCAGCACCATCCTGCTTCTTGGCAATCTTGATGTCCTTAGTTGTGCTGTACCAAGTACCATAGAAGTAAGTTGAGCTACTGCCTTCTTTGTTAGCCACAGCGATTGTCGTGGGATCAGGAGTAGGTACACTATAGACGAGCTTTACACCATATGCAAATGGAGCTGCATTCTCCCAATTCGCCATAGTCGCAGCGAATGCCTCAGTAGTGTTGAAGGTGACCCATGGGGTGGTAACAGCAGCAGCAGCAAAAGCATCATCATCGAATCCAGCAATACCTTCGGCAGCAGCAGAAGGGCTATAGTTCACAGTAAGTGCCTGAGTACCAACTTTCGCAAAAGCACTAGTAGCAATGTTGCCAGCATCTGCTATATCAGCATTAAAATTGATAGTAGCAAGTTTGTCACTCTCGAATGAACCAGCAGGAGCATCGACATCACCATTGAAGGTTACAGTGGTAACATATGAACCATCGAAAGAACCATCTACCAACGTAATATCTACCTCAGGGAATTCGATAGATGTCAGGGCCATGGTGTTCTTGAATGCATCGGCATTAATCGTGAAATCTGTCTCACATGCCGTAAAGTCAATGCTTGTCAGCACGCTCAGTCCTTCAAATGCATTGGCTTGAATTGTTGCCAGAGTAGCAGGCAACTTAATTTCTGTCACCTTCGTGTTCACAGGCTCAAACAATTCTTCCAGAGTCGCAATCTTCGTGCCGCTCAGATCCAGAGAGGTAATACTTGTTTTAACGAAAGCACCAGCACCAATTGAAGTGATGTTTTCAGCCTTGGCGAATGTGATGGTTTTGATGTTAGAGTTATTGGCGAAAGCATCCGCTTCAATACCAACAACTGTGAAAGTCTGGTCTGCGCAAGTGGCATTGGCGCCACTCGTTGACAGAGCCTTGAACTTCTCAGGAATTTCCCACGCAGTCTTAACCGTGTAAGTCTCATCATCAGCAATTGACTTAACAGTTGCGGTGTAAACAGTTCCTGTCACGTCAAGTTTGTAGACAAGACCCTGATAAGTGTAGTCCTGCTCATAAGCAGCGAAAGCACTTGTGCTACCCAGCAAGAGGGCTGCAATAGCAAATAATTTCTTCATTTTCATTGTTTTTAAAATTTTTAGTTTGAAAATCTTTTTTTGATTAATAATAAATTCGGATGAATCCTGCGGCGGGGCTATCGTCCCTGGGCGCAGGCGAGAGAGTAAACGTCAGGTGCCAAGCACCTCCCCCTCCGCCATTAGGACGCAGCAGGTCTGCGCGGACACCTTGGCGGAAGTTACATTCATTCTAATTGTTTTCTTGTCCATAATTCTTTAAAATGTTAATAATGTGAACTATTTTGTTTAATGTGAACTAAAATCCACTACAGTTTGGAGAAGACCGAAATCATCCTCCCGGCCAGCTGCTCCCTCTGCTGGTCGTCACTCTCATTAACATTCTAAAATGGAATCATCCCTGATGAAAGGGAACAAAAAAAAGACGTGGAGCCAAGTTTCTCTCCGTGCCAATCCCAACAATCAGGCCTTCGCATTGCCCCTAAAGAAGGATAAGCACGTAAAGCTTGCCCACGCCAAGTGATATAATAAACCCACTACACCCTCACTACCCCTGACATATATATCAAGACATGCCCCAATGAAAGGAGGAGCTATACCTTATTTATATATATAAAGGAGTACAGAGCACAGGGAATACAGAATTCACCCACGCGAACGCTTCTGATGCATTACCGCCGTCTTTAGTTTCAAATTTGCGAAGTTTGATTGTTCAGACAGGTAACGTGTTGAAAACGTCCTTTTGAGACTGGCCGTACAACTGGCCTGAAGTCTCTTCCATCGATGTCAAAATTTACCGCCCGCCCACACTAAGGCGGACTTTTCGGTGCAAATTTACATATATTTTTCTAATTACCAAATATTTTTTAGGAAAAATTCGCTTTTTAACTAAAAAAAGTTGATTAAAGGGGCCACAGATGACACGGATAGACAAGAATTTTTCAGAAAAACACAGAATTTTAACAGAAGAATACTACCACGAATTACACGAATTAAACGGATTTCTGTTATACTACAACTATGGAACAGCTGTATTTATGAATAGAAGAAAACAACAACGGATTACACGGATTTAACGGATTAGCAGTATGCTATAGCAAATGAACTGCTGTATTTATAAATCCGTGAAATCCGTGCAATCCGTTGTTTAGTAGGTGAATGACGAGCCGCCGAGGAACTCGCGGAGGAGCGAGGTTGGCGGGATCTGCGTGTCGGGGATGGGGCGGATGTAACGCAGGAACTTCAGCAGCCGGTAGGCCTCAGCATGCTCCGGACAGTTCTCCGGCACCTGTTCGAGCAAGGGTTCCGCCTGATGCTTGATGACCGCCAGTTCGAAAAGCATGGCCGTGTTGAACATCGCGTCGGCATGCTCCTGGAAGGGGAAGATCCACTTGTTCTCGCCGGCACGGACCGACGGCCAGCGGCGGATGGTCTCCTGAGCCGAGACGGCCCGGTACTTATGGTCGCGGATGATGCGGCGCAGCAGACGGTTGTCGGTGGTCGGCACATAGTTGTGGTTGTCGAGCAGGATGGTGGTCAGCGCCGAAGCATAGACGCGGAAGATCTGTTCGTTGGGGATCTCCGACGTCAGCTCGGGGTTCAGCGCGTGAATACCCTCCACCACCAGTATCTCCTTCTCCTTCAGCTGCAACCTCTTACCGCTCTTCTGACTGGTGCCCGTGGGGAAGTCATAGCGCGGCAGTTCCACCTCCTCGCCCCTGAAGAGCGCCGAGAGCTGTTCGTTGAGCAGCGGCAGGTTCAGGGCGTGCAGGTTCTCGAAGTCGTAGTCGCCCTTCTCGTCGCGCGGCGTCTTATCACGGTCGAGGAAATAGTCGTCGAGTGAGATGCCGACGGGTTTGATGCCGTTGACGGCAAGCTGCACGGAGAGCCGCTTGCAGGTGGTTGTCTTTCCACTTGACGACGGTCCGGCAATCAGCACCAGTTTAATCCCCTTTTTACGGGCTATCTCGTCGGCTATCTGTCCGATTTTCTTCTCCTGCAGGGCCTCCGACACCTGAATCAATTGCGACGAATGGCCATTGCTGATCACCTCGTTCAGGTCGCCGATGGTGCGCAGGTTCATGATGTCCTGCCACTGATGGTGCTCCTTGAAGATGCCGAACATCTTGTCCTGATGCACCAGTTCGCCCAGTTCGTCGGGATGCTCCCTCGAAGGCAGACGCAGCAGCAGACCGTCGTAATACTTCTCCACTCCGAAGAGGTAGAGCTGCGAGGTGTTCGTCAGCAGCGAACCGTAGTAATAGTCCACATAGCCGTCGATATCGTAATAGGTGGTATAGAGGCTGCCAATACTCTTCAACAGCTTCACCTTCGAACGGTTGTGCAGGCTGTCGAAGAGTTCGATGGCCTCCTGGGTGGTCGTCTCGTGCCGGTGGATGGGCAGCGCCGCATCGATAATCTCCTGCATCCGGCGGCGGATGGCACCGGCATCGTCGAGCGTCACCGGACGCCCGATGTTCAGGTTCACATAATACCCGTTGGACACCGGGATGTCGATGGCCACCTTACAAGGATTGAACAGTTCGTGGGCGGCCTTGCAGAGCACGAAGAAGAGTGACCGCGTATAGGCCCTGTTGCCGCTCGACGAGGTGACATCCAGAAACTCCACCTGCTTCTGCTTATAGATCCGGAAGTGCATGCCTTCCACCTTGTTGTTCACATGTGCCGAGATAGGGCCGTACTTCATCTGAAGTCCTGACTGCTGATACACCTCCTCGAGGTTTGCGCCTAAGGGCACCTCCACCGTCTTGCCGTTGTTAATGACAAGGATCTTGATGGTCTTCTCCATGCTTAGTATCCCTTCATCAGTTCTGAGGCTTCATCTTCTTCGTGAAGACTTGCTCACCAGAATAAACCAGCCAACCATGATCCTCAATTTCACGCAGTTTCAACGGGCCAACCAGATTGTCGTCGCCGCTGGACACCGCATACAGCTTGGCACATAACACGCCGTCTTCGGTGGTGTAGATATCCGACTGCTCTACAATCGTCACCTTATAAGGCGGTGCCGTGGGCGTGTATTGATTGTCGGGTGACGAACCTTCGAAATAGCTGCGCAAGCCGTTGGATACGGGATAGCCATTGGTGTCTTTTTCTAGGAGATTCTGTACGACATCCTGCATCACGACATTGCTCACTTTCAGTATGTTATTCTCACCGACAGTAGCTGTATGGGTTCTCAGATAGTTGATCATATTCCAGGCATCGGCACTGTTGTCCGTCATACGGTTCAAGCAGCAGATGAAGAGCGCTGTCACGAAATGGGGCGAAGAGAAATACTCACGGTTGTTCACCTCCAGCGTCTTCAGTTCCTCGATGTTCCGAGGCAGGGCATTGAAGGAATAGGTGATGTACCTCTTGCCGTCAAGCTCTCTGGAGAAGCCTTCCGTGGAGACGGTGATGAACTTTATTGGCAGATTATAGGCCCAGATCTTCTTGATGGCCAGGCTGCCGTCGGTCTTGGTGAGGGATAACCGGGTGCGGTCTTTAGGAGAATACCCTATATAGTAAAAGCATTCGTAATCAGGTTTGCTGCCGCTGAGGTTGTCATCCGTTAAAGGCAGGGAGTACTTGAAGTCGAGGTAGTCGTAGGCAGGATTGAAAAAGGTGTAAGCAGGACCTTCTTTTGCCCATTTTGCCACCTCTAACAGATTCTCCGTGAACTGTACGCGGAAATAAGGCACACTTCCCAGATCGGCTACCGGCTCTGGCTGCGGTATAATTGGTAACGGCTCTGGCTCAATTGTAATTGGCTCTTGAATAACTGTCTGGGGATTATTATTAGGAAGTGGTCTGACCGGCGGGTTTATTGTTCCTGGCAATGGCTCTATCGGCCAAATCTCAACCTGACGGTCGTCCTGTACTACCGTTCCAGGTACATCGTCCGAGACCGACCTCAGCTGACCAGCCAACGACAAGCCTCTCACACCGGCTTTAGATGCTTTCATGATATTCACGGCAGCCACCAAGTCTGCCACATCCACCTTATTGTCACCATTGATATCGGCACGGTCAAAATTAAAGTTGTCAGACTTACTGCCAAGGATATAAGCGGCTATCACTTTGATATCGTCACTATCGACAACGCCGTCACCACTTGCATCGCCGTTGACGACAACGAGACTGTTCTTCTCGAAAGTAACATTCAAAACACCTGATGCGCCTTGTCCTTGATGAGCAATGACTTCAAATGCTTCCTTTTCATTCACATTGGCCAGTTTCTTCACGCGGGACATCTCAATATATTGTCCCTTGTCAGTCTTTAGCCACCATACTTGCTTGTTAGCATTTTGGGCCTGCAGGCCACATGGCATTGCCAGCAACCCTATCAGGATCGCTGCAAGCACTCTTTGATGTTTCTTTTCAATTGTTCTCATGTCTTATTAATTAGTAATATTCAAATTGAAGGACAAATATAGGAATAAAAATTGAAAATCCCAAACTCCCCAATAAAGAATTAGTGTTTATTAACGTTTATTATCCTGCAAAGATTAATTGTTTTCAAATAATTATTGTAACTTTGTGGCCGAAATAGCAAATCGTAAATAGTAAATCCGTAAATAGTAAATCTCAAGATGCTCGTAATTTTCAAACTCCTTGGTTCCCTCGCCCTGCTGATGTTCGGTATGAAGTCGATGAGTGAGGCGCTCCAGAAGATGGCCGGACCGCAGTTGCGTCACGTCCTCGGAGCCATGACCACCAACCGCTTTACGGGAATGTTGACAGGTATGCTGGTGACGGCATCCGTCCAGTCTTCAACCGCTACTACGGTGATGACCGTTTCGTTCGTCAATGCGGGCCTGCTCACGCTGGCCCAGGCCATCTCGGTCATCATGGGAGCGAACATCGGTACCACCCTCACGGCGTGGATCATGTCGGCAGGTATGTCGTTTGACATCACCAGCGCCGTCTACCCCGCCTTCTTCCTCGGTATCATCCTGATCTATCTGAAGAAATACCGCTATATCGGCGATTTCCTCTTCGGTCTGTCGTTCCTGCTCTTAGGACTGGGAACGCTCCGAATGACAGGAACGGAGATGAATCTCGGCGAGAACGAGACGTTGCTTAACTTCTTCGCTTCGTTCGATCCCACATCGTTCCTCACCACGCTGATCTTCCTGCTGTTGGGAGGCATCATGACCTTCTGCGTGCAGTCGTCGGCAGCGGTGATGGCCATCACGATGATCCTCTGCTCCAGCGGCGCCCTGCCTATCTATCAGGGTATCGCCTTAGTGATGGGTGAGAACATCGGTACGACAGTCACCTCTAACTTAGCAGCCCTCTCGGCCAATACCCAGGCCCGCCGTGCTGCCCTGTCGCATATGTTCTTCAACTTCTTCGGCGTCTTCTGGATCCTGTTTGTGTTCCGTCCCTTCATCGATGCCGTTTGCGGACTCGTGGGCTATGATGTCACGATGGTCAAGGGAACAGTGGAGTCGAGCGTATTCATGGCCAATGCCGCCAAACTGAGCTTCGTGCTGGCAGCCTTCCATACCTGCTTCAACGTGGCCAACACCTTCATACTGATTTGGTTCATTCCGCAGATTGAGCGACTCGTCTGCTGGGTGATTAAGCCGAAGAACGTCGACGAGGAAGACGAGTTCCGTCTGCACTTCATTACTGCCGGCTTCATGAAGACCCCCGAGCTCTCCGTGCTCGAAGCCCAGAAGGAGATCCGTTCCTTCTCAGAACGTATGCAGCGCATGTTCGGCATGGTGCAGGATCTGCTGAACCTCTCCAGTAGCACTTCCAACAAGAAAGACTCGAAGGAGGGCGAGTTCAACAAGCTCTACTCCCGCATCGAGAAATACGAGAGCATCAGCGACAATATGGAATTGGAGATTGCCAAATACCTCGAGAACGTCAGCGACGCCCATCTCTCCGACGACACGAAGGGTAAGATCCGTGCGATGCTGCGTGAAGTGAGTGAGCTGGAGTCTATCGGCGATGCCTGCTACAATATGGCCCGCACCATCTCCCGTAAGTACAACGGCAAGCAGGATCACTTCAACGACAAACAGTACAGCCACATCCACCAGATGATGGGCCTCACGGACAACTCGCTCACCGAGATGAACAAGCTGATGGGCGGCCGCAAGGAGTCATACGACGTGAACCGCACCTTCAACATCGAGCACGAGATCAACAACTTCCGCAACCAGTTGAAGGCGCAGAACATCACCGACATCAACAACCACGAATATACCTATGCCGTCGGCACCATCTACATGGACCTCATCAACGAATGTGAGAAACTGGGCGACTACGTGGTCAACGTCGTCGAGGCCCGCATGGGAATCAGATAAAGGTAAAAAGGTAAAAAAGTAAAAAGGTAAAAAAGTTCCCGAATCATTTGGCGGTTCGGGAACTTTTGTATACCTTTGCAGCCGATTTCAAGGGGTGTCCGCGGTTGCGGGCTGAGATGATACCCTCTAACCTGATCCGGATCATACCGGCGTAGGGATGGAACACAGGATTTATCGACAGTAGAATTCCCCCTTTACATTATTTATTAATTAAAGGTACAAAACAATGAAAAGAAACAATGGATTACACGGATTTCACGGATCGCTGAGAAATGCCGTAATCGTAGTTGCGCTGGTGAGCGCAGTAAACATGAATGCCCAGGACGAACTAGACTCGCTCCTGGCGGTAGAACTGCAGGATGTACAGGTGGTATCGACGCGAGCATCGAAGAAAACCCCAGTGGCTTACACCGACATGGGGAAAGACGAAATCAAGGCCGTCAACTTCGGAAAGGATGTGCCCTACCTGCTATCGCTGACTCCCAGTATCACCATGACCTCGGATGCCGGCAACGGTATCGGCTATACCTCACTCCGAGTGCGCGGAACGGATCCCAGCCGCATCAACATCACGGCCAACGGCATACCGATGAACGACGCCGAGAGCGCCCAACTCTATTGGGTGAACATGGGCGACTTCGCCAGCAGCGTGCAGTCGATACAGATCCAGCGCGGCGTGGGAACATCCACCAACGGCGCTGGCGCCTTCGGTGCTTCGGTGAACATGCAGACGGAGAATATCGGCACAGAGCCATACGTAGGCCTCGACCTCTCTGGAGGATCATATTATTCACATAAGGAAACCCTGCGCTTCGGTACAGGACTCATCAAGGAGCACTGGGGGCTGCAGGGCCGACTCTCGAACATCGGCTCGAAGGGCTATCTCGACCGTGCCTCGACGAAACTGAACTCCTACTTCCTGCAGGGCGGCTATTTCTCAGACAACACGGTGGTGAAACTGCTGACCTGGAACGGTATCGAGGAGACCTATCATGCCTGGAACTACACGTCGAAGTACGAGCAGAGCCTCTACGGCCGCACCTATAACTCCTGCGGAGAGTATTACGACGATAACGGCAACGTACATTATTATGACGGTCAGACCGACAACTACCACCAGCAGAACTATCAGTTGCTGTGGAACCAGCGGCTCACGGGCCATCTGAGTCTGAACATGACCGGGCACTACACCAAGGGCCAAGGCTACTACGAGGAATACAAGAACGGGCGCAAACTGATAGAGTATCTGCCTTATGGACCTTGGTTTGACGCTGAGGCTGGCGGCAACCCCAAACTGAAGAGCGACCTCATCCGCCAGAAGAAGATGGACAATGACTTCTTTGCCGTTGTGGCCTCATTGGTCTACAACAACCGCGAGGGCATCGAGGCCACCGTCGGCGGTGGCTGGAACAAATACAACGGCGACCACTTCGGACTGGTGAAATGGGTGAAAAACGTCCCGCAGGGGTTAGAACTGCTGCCCGACTTTGAATACTATCGCTGCGATGCTAAGAAGACTGACTGGAACTTCTATGGCAAAGTGAACTACGACTTCGCCCACGGCCTAAACGGCTTCCTCGACCTTCAGTACCGGCATATCGGCATTCAGATGCAAGATCCTGGCGACTGGTACGGCGCCAATACCGATGGCAGATACGTGATTGACGATTCTTTCAACTTCTTCAACCCCAAGTTCGGCCTGAACTACGACATCACGCCCAACCACAAGGTCTATGCCTCGTATGCCATCGCCCACAAAGAGCCGACGCGCAACGACTATGAGGACAATCTCGACACGGAGCTGAAGGCCGAGCGCCTGAACGATCTCGAGGCTGGCTATAAGTTCCAGAGCGAGCATTTCTCGGCTGGAGCCAACATCTACTGGATGAGTTACAAGGATCAGTTTGTGCTGACGGGCGAGCTGAACAACATCGGCGAGGCCATCGCCAAGAACGTCGGCAAGAGTTATCGCCTGGGCGTAGAACTGGAGGCAGCGTGGAAACCCGCAGACTGGTTCCGCTGGGATGCCAACGCCACGCTGTCGAAAAACCGTGCTCAGGACTGGGACGTGACGCTGACGGACGGTTCGGTGGAGAGTCTCGGCGACACACCGCTGTCGTTCTCGCCCGACTTCATCCTGAACAACATCCTGACCTTCAACTATCGCGGCATGAAGGCCAGCGTACAGAGCCAGTACGTAGGCGACCAGTATCTGACGAACACAGGGCTCAAGAGCTATCAGACGCTCGACGACAACGGCAAGCCCATCGATGTGAGCATGATGCTCGACGGCCACTTCACCACGAATATCGACCTCAGTTACACGTTCGCCCTGAAGCAGTTGGGCATCAAGGACCTGACCCTCGGCGTGAACCTCTACAACATTTTCTCTGCCAAATACGACAATAACGGCTGGGCCGCACCTGCCTTCGTCAAGGAGAACGGTCAGGTAAAGGCGACGGGCTGGGACACATCAGACCAGTACGAGGCCGGCTTCGCCCCTTCGGCACCATTCAACGCGATGGCTCACCTGTCTGTCAGTTTTTAGAAATCAGTCATATATGATGACCTTCCTGGAAGCACATTGGCTCGACATCTTCACTACGATACTCGGACTGATCTATATCTGGCTCGAGTATCGTGCCAGTATTGCACTCTGGTTCGTAGGTGTCATCATGCCGGCTATGGACGTTGTGCTTTATTGGGAGCACGGCCTCTACGGCGATGCCGGTATGGCATGCTACTACACGCTGGCTGCCCTCTACGGCTTCTATGTCTGGAAGTTCAAGAAGACTAGGAAGCTGAAACAGTCTCTGCCCATCATCCACATGCCGAGAAGGAAGTACCTGCCCGCCACGCTGTGCTTCTTCCTGGCCTGGGGCGTCACCTATTATATATTAATAAGGTGGGCGAACTCCACGGTGCCCGTACTCGACTCATTCACCAACGCCCTGTCGTTCATCGGCATGTGGGCCCTGGCCCGTAAGTATCTCGAGCAGTGGTTCTTCTGGATCGTGGTCGATGTCGTGTGCTGTATGCTCTATGTCCAGAAGGGCATCCCCTTCAAAGCCGGACTCTACGGCCTGTATGTCGTCATCGCCGTCGCAGGCTATTACAAGTGGAAGAAGATGGCCAAAATCACTAAGTATGACCGAGTTTGATGCCGTCATCCTGGCCAATGGAGCGTTCCCTACGGCTGAAGAGCCTTTGCGACTGCTGCGAGAAGCACCCTACGTCGTCTGTTGCGACGGTGCTGCCCGCCACTGGCCCCAGTGCGATGCCATCGTGGGCGACGGCGACTCCGTGCCTGAAGAACTGAGGAGCCGTCTGATACAGATCGACGAGCAGGAAGACAACGACCTGACGAAGGCCACCCGCTACTGTCTGTCGAAGGGCATGCGGCGGATTGTCTATCTGGGTGCAACAGGGCTGCGCGAGGACCATACCCTCGGCAATATCTCGCTGATGGCCCGCTACCAGCAGGAGTTCGGCGTAGAGCCCCTGCTGGCTACGGACTACGGCTGGCTGGTAGTGGCCGAGGGCCAAAGGCTGTTTGAATCATTTCCAGGCCAACAGGTCAGCATCTTCAACCTCGACTGCCAGTCCCTCGCCTCTGAGGGCCTCCGCTGGCAGTCATACCCTTACACCCAGTTGTGGCAAGGCACGCTGAACGAAGCCACGGGCGTCACCTTCATGCTTCAAGGCGACGGTCGCTATATCGTCTATCGCACTTATTATCACAAAAGCAGAGAATAATCTTTACAATAGGCCTCTCAAAACTCGCATATTATCCAGGAAACGGACAATGGGCTTCAAATACGCGAGTTTTGAGCCGTTTCGTAATCGCCTGACAACGAGATGGTTATGATTTTCGGACTCAAATTTGGGCCTCAAAAGGGCCTGTTTTTGCCTCAAAACGGCGCATTTTTGCTAAATCAGAGTGGGAGAAACCAGGGATTTTACCCAGACTAAAGTCGGACTTTACCCTAACTAAAGTCCGACTTTAGTCTAAGGAAACTCCGGGAAAGGCCAGAGACGACCCGAAATGGGCAGATTTTGGGCTTCCGCTTTTCTAGAATGAGAATTTTCAGAAGCACTTTTTTAGGCAAGTTTTCTTGACAAGGTATTTCTTTCTCCCCCTGAGTAGGGGGAGCTAGAGGGGGTCTGCGCTCGGCTTTGCCGCTTGCTACCGAAGGGACGCAAGAACCGCTTCATATCTCCCTTGTTCAGACCACCCCTCACCCCTCCTAACTCAGGAGGGGAAAAGGTTACAACCGAGGTTTTTGCTAAACTTTGTTAAATATTCACCCAAATCATGCAAGATTTCATACCTTTGTGTCTTATATAAGTAGAGACTAATTTGTTTTAAGCTTATGAAAAGATATCTATTGTTGCTGACGTTGTCAGTTTGTGTTGCAGCCGCGCAGGCTGCGGCACCCAAGCGCCCCATGCTGGAGCAAGGCAAAAGGTGGTACTACATCTATCACTATGTGGCGGAAGGAGGACACGGTCCAGAATTCACCCAACCTCCATACATAACGGAATGGATGGTATGGTACACGCTTAAAGGCGACACCGCTATCGGCGGACGTGAATATATGAAGATGTATAGGTACGACGAATACTTTGGCAAGGAAACGTACTATGGTGCTTACCGAGAGGATGAAAAAGGGAGGGTGTATCTTTACGGTCCATATAACAAGGAGGAATACAAGGTGTTTGACCTTGAATGGGCCGATTTCGAGTATCATCCTGACAACATCATCATAGAGGCCATCAAGTCGAATGGCAAGCTTTTCAACCGTTACCGCTATCAAAGCCGCCGCCCTGAGGGAGACACCTATGATGTATATTGTAGCATAGAAGGTGTGGGCTATAAGGACCGTGGAATCATCCACCTCCCATGGGATATACCTGACTGCCCGGAAGATTACGAGGAACTGCACGCTGTCAGCTGCAAGGACTTCTATTTCTCGGCGTCTGACTTTGATGCGCCCAAGGAAATTGAATTGGCGGAGGGCGAGCAGGAACTGATTAACAGCAACAACGACTTCGCGTTTAACCTCTTCCGCAAGGCGCGAGGCGACAAGAGCAAGATACTTTCGCCCCTAAGCATCACCTTTGCCTTGGGTATGCTCAACAACGGAGCTGACGGGCAAACCTTGCAAGAAATCAATCAGACGCTCGGTTTCGGCGAGGCTGGCGCTGACGGCATCAATGCCTTCTGTCAGAAGATGCTCAGGGAAGCCAACACACTCGACGACAGGACCAAAGCCCTCATCGCCAATACCATCTTCGTCAACGAAGGTCTCGGCTATCGTCTGCAGGAAGGTTTCATCGACAAAGCCAATACCTATTACGATGCCCAGCCCCAGAACCGTGACTTCGCTGACGGCGAGACGATGAACGTCATCAACCAGTGGGCCAACGATCACACGATGGGCATGATCCCCAAGGTGCTCAACGAAGACTCCTTCCATCCTGATGTCGTCAGTTATCTCCTCAACGCCCTCTATTTCAAGGGCATGTGGAGCAATCCCTTCAGAAAAGACATGACGCGGAATGAGTCCTTTGGCGGAGGAGAAGAAGTGCCCATGATGCACAAAATGGGCCAGGAATTCCAATACACAGAGAACGACCTCTATCAGGCCGTCGTGCTACCCTATGGCAACGGCGCCTACCAGATGACCGTCTTCCTGCCCCATGAGGACAAGACCGTCGGCGAGGTGCTTGAAACCCTCAACGGCAGCAACTGGCAGTTTGAGGGCAGTTGGAAAGAAGTCGATCTGAAACTGCCTCGTTTTGAGACAGATACCTATCAACCGCTGGTAAAGGAGATGTCTGAATTAGGTATGCCTACTGCTTTCTCATTATCTGCCGAGTTCCCCTGGTTCTGCAATACGCCAGTCTACATCAGCAATATGTTCCAAGTGGCAAAAATCAAACTCGACGAAGAGGGCACAGAGGCAGCCGCCGTCACCGTGATAGAAATTGATGAGGCTGCCATGCCTGATGAGCCGAAGCGATTCCACGCCGATCGTCCCTTCCTCTACATCATCAGCGAGCAGTCCACAGGCGCCATCTTCTTCATTGGCCAATTTACGGGCGGTGTGACGGCTGACATCAGAACCGGCATCATCGGCACGAAGGCTGAACCCAGGACTGGTGCTAACAACCTGATTTATAACCTCTCAGGTCAGCGACTGAGTCAGGAGCCCGCCCGAGGTCTCTATATCAAGAACGGTAAGGTTATGATCAAATAATTCCCCATGATTGGACACATGTTTGATATGTCGGAGTGGCAAAAAAGTCGCTCCGACATCTGTTTTTAATTTCTTTAACCTAAAAAGAATTGTGTGCGTGCAAAAAATTGCTAATTCACACTTGCCTTTTCGTATTTTCTTCGTACCTTTGCACCGCATTTTTGAAAATAGTAACAACTTAATATTAAAACAGTAGTAATATGGCAAAGTTAGATTTAACGCAGTATGGCATCACTGGTTCTACCGTGATTGCTCACAATCCGTCTTATGAGTACCTCTATGAGGAGGAGACAAAAGCAGGTCTTGAGGGTTTTGACAAGGGTGTCAACACCGAGCTCAACGCTGTGAACGTAATGACTGGTATCTATACCGGCCGCTCGCCTAAGGACAAGTACATCGTGAAGGATGCACAGAGCGAGGACAAGGTATGGTGGACTTCTGAGGAATATAAGAATGACAACCACCCCATGAGCGAAGAGGTCTGGGCCAAGGTGAAGGAGATCGCCATCAAGGAGCTTTGCAATAAGAACCTGTATGTGATGGACGCTTTCTGCGGTGCCAACGAGGCTACCCGTCTGCGCGTTCGTTTCATCGTCGAGGTGGCCTGGCAGGCTCACTTCGTGAAGAACATGTTCATCCAGCCCACCGCTGAGGAGCTGGAGAGCTTCGAGCCGAACTTCGTGATCTACAACGCTTCTAAGGCTAAGGTTGAGAACTACAAGGAGCTGGGCCTGAACTCGGAGACCTGTGTGGCCTTCAACACCACCACCCGCGAGCAGTGCATCATCAACACCTGGTACGGTGGTGAGATGAAGAAGGGTATGTTCTCTATGATGAACTACTATCTGCCCCTGCAGGGTATCGCTTCTATGCACTGCTCTGCCAATACCGATATGGAGGGTAAGAACACCGCTATCTTCTTCGGCCTCTCCGGTACTGGTAAGACCACGCTGTCTACCGATCCGAAGCGTCTGCTCATCGGTGACGACGAGCACGGCTGGGACGACGAGGGCGTGTTCAACTTCGAGGGCGGCTGCTATGCCAAGGTGATCAACCTCGACAAGGAGTCTGAGCCCGACATCTACAACGCTATCCGTCGCGACGCTCTGCTGGAGAACGTCACTGTCGACGAGGCTGGTAAGATCGACTTCGCTGACAAGAGCGTGACTGAGAACACCCGCGTCAGCTATCCTATCAACCACATTGAGAAGATCGCCCAGAAGGTGAACAAGAAGAGCGCAGGTCCTGAGGCTAAGAACGTGATCTTCCTCTCTGCCGATGCCTTCGGCGTGCTGCCTCCCGTATCTATCTTGACTCCGGAGCAGACGAAGTACTACTTCCTCTCTGGTTTCACAGCTAAGCTGGCTGGTACAGAGCGCGGTATCACAGAACCCACTCCTACCTTCTCTGCCTGCTTCGGCCAGGCATTCCTCGAGCTGCACCCCACCAAGTATGCTGAGGAACTCGTGAAGCGTATGGAGAAGAGCGGCGCTAAGGCTTATCTGGTGAACACCGGTTGGAACGGTACCGGCAAGCGTATCTCTATCAAGGATACCCGTGGTATCATCGACGCTATCCTCGGTGGCGACATCCTGAACGCTCCTACCAAGAAGATTCCTTACTTCGACTTCGAGGTTCCCACACAGCTCAACGGCGTAGCTTGGGGTATTCTCGATCCTCGCGACACCTATCAGAACCGCAACGAGTGGGAGGAGAAGGCTAAGGATCTGGCAGGCCGCTTCATCAAGAACTTCAAGAAGTACGAAGGTAATGAGGCCGGTAAGGCACTGGTCGCTGCAGGTCCGAAGCTCTAAGACCACGAATTTCACGAATTAAACTAATTCAAATACTGGTTAAGAGGATTGTGTTAGCACAGTCCTCTTTTTTATGGTTATATATATTAATAATCCGTTAATATAGCCAAATTATGACATATTTTCTTTAATTATAAGGTGAAAATGGCTTGTTTTTGCGGAATTGTGAGTAACTTTGCAGCCGAATTGTGAGTAAACTGTATATCAGACAAGAATGAACAAGCATATTTCTGCACTCTTCGCCTTGATCGTGGGGGCGCTGATGATGACGTCGTGCCTCAAGTCAAACGACTCAAGTGAGATTGTTTACAATAACGACACAGCCATCACAGCCTTCAGCCTGGCAGCCGTGAACCGCTATATCCATACCACTTCCAAGAGTGGTGCGGATTCTGTCTATAAGAGCGTCTACACCTATCCCGTCTCGTTTAGCATTGACCAATACAATCAGACGATCTACAACACAGACTCGCTCTATGCCGACTGTGACCTGAAGCACGTGCTGATCAGTGTGTCCACCAAGAACAGCGGCGTAGCCGTCATCAAGAGTCTGACGAGCGACTCGCTGACGACCATCCTCTCGACAGACTCCCTTGACTTCACACAGCCCCGTGAGGTGCGCGTCTATTCGCAGGACGGCAAATCCTACCGTGCCTATAAGGTCACGATGAACAAGCATCAGGTGGCCACCGATCAGATTCTGTGGGAGAAGATGCCGGCAGACAGCTATCCCGTTGATACCGAGAAGGAGAAGTGGGAGCAGATCATAGAAGACAAAGGACTGGCCCAGTTCATCGGTGCCGGCACGAAGGAGGCATACGCCTACGATATGGACGGACAGCTGGTGGTGAGCAAGGACGAGGGTGTCACTTGGGAACCCGACACGCTCGACGACAGCACAACGCTCCTGCCGAGACAGAGCATCGCCTTCGTGTCCTATCCCTTCGAAGCCAACGAGGACACTGACTATCAGTTGCTCGCCGGCGTCATCGAAGGGGATGATATTGTCAGCGTCGTCTGGCGCAAGGTGGCAGAATATGCTGAAGGCAGCCAACCCGGGAAATGGTGCTTCGTGCCCGTTGAGGTGTTCAACCTATACTCCCTCCCGGCTCCGGATAATCAAGACCTCAACCTCGTGTATTTCCACAAGAAGGTGCTGGCCATCAGCAGCGACTGGATCCGCGTCAGCATCGACGGCGGCATCACGTGGAAGGACTACGGCAAAATGCCGCTTCCTGACGATAACCTGACGGCGGTGGAAGCCTGCACAGACGCCGAGGGTGCCCTCTGGATCAAGGAACTGAATACGGACAACGTATGGCGAGGAATACTCGTGGAAGAGTGGAATGAGGAGTGAGAAGTGATGAGTGAAAGATATAGGATGAAAGAGAATGTGATTTGGGGACGGAGGATTCTGCCACTACTGATCACTTTTCACTTATCACTTTTCACTGCCGCCGCTCAGGACGAGCCGGAGTACAAGATGGAGGCAGGAGCAGGCATCGGACTGGTGGCCTACACGGGCGACTTCAACGGCAACCTGCTGAAAGGTATGCAGCCCTGGGGCACACTGATAGGGAAATACCACCTGAGCCCGCGCTCAGCCATAGGCTTCAACCTGGGAATGGGAAAGATCAAAGGCTCCAGCAGCAAAGCGGACACCTGGTACCCGATAGAAGAACCGTATGAGTTCGACAACACGCTCACGGAAGGTATCTTCAGGTATGAGTACAACTTCTGGGCTTACGGGACAGGACAGGAATACCGGGGCGCGAAGCGACTGGCGCCGTTTGTCACCATCGGTCTGGGACTGGTCCACCACAGTGGAGAAAACAGCGGCATCACGATGAGCCTGCCCATCGGTGCCGGCGTCAAATACAAGATCGGACAGCGACTGAACCTCATCGCAGAGTGGGTATTCAGGCTCACACCCTGTGACGAGCTCGACGGGAGGAAAGACCTCTACGGCATCAAGAGCAGCGGACTCTTCAAGAACACCGACTGCTACAGCGTGCTGCAACTGGCACTCACCTACGACATCTGGATGAAGTGCAAAACGTGTCACAACGATAGATTTTAATATATGACAGAGACATTGGATATGAAGCGCATCCCTCAGCACATTGCCATCATCATGGACGGCAACGGCCGCTGGGCTACTGAGCGAGACCTGGATCGTACGTTTGGACACAAGGCAGGACTCGACACTGTGAAGAGAATCACTGCAGAGTGTTCACGCCTAGGTGT
>JAFRQC010000058.1 GCA_017428805.1 Prevotella sp.
GCATCAGTACCATCACCTCGCCCGATGTTGAACCCATAATCTTGCGGATGCCAATCTCCTTCTGGCGCTGACGGATGAAGAAAAGCGACATACCCACGTAGCCCATCACGGAGATAATCACGGCAATGATAGTGAAGAGCGTGATAATCTTCAGCGTGTTCTGCTGGTCTTCGAAGGTGTCGGCGATACTTTCTTCCATACCGAATGCGGCCCATTCCATAGCAACCTCAGGGACACCCGCGTCTTTCAGCATCTGGATGAAGGCTGTCTTGGCCTGCTTGTCGCCGTTGGTCTTGACGAGAAAATTAGAATACTCCTTCGTATCAGACAGACGGATGATGAAGGGCCTGATATCCTGCAGCACGTTGATGATGTGGAAGTCGCTGATGACACCCTCAATGGGGTCTTTGTCGCCGTCGCCCCAGTCCAGTTCACGGTCTTTCTCCGTGTAGCCCGTCTGGCGCAGGGCCTCCTCCGTCAGGTAGTAGCCACCGCCATGCAGACCGTAGTCCTGGCGGATTTTCAGTCCAAGGAGTTCGAAGGCCGTCTTGTCCAGTTCCGTCACCATCAGTATGAGATACTGCCCGTCGTCGCGCTTGATGCCTTTAGCGCTGGTGTTATATTGTGTGAACGACGTACCCTGCAAAGTGCCGATGCGCTCCACGAAGGGCATTTTTTCCAGTTGGCTCCTCACCGCCTGCTCCTTTCCTTCTGGCGGATAGACATAATAGAGGTTCTCTGAGTTGAAGCCAAGCGGGGCGTGAATGAGGTGGTTCAGCTGCAGCCAGATGACGAGGGCGGCGGTGAGCATCATGACGGTGATGACATTCTGCAAGACGATGAAGAGCTTACCCAACAGCATCTTCGAGCGATAACGGAAGTTGCCCTTCACAATGTCGATGGGCTGGTAGCGGGAGAGCTGATATGAAGGCAAAATGCCCGAGATGATACCCACCAACAGAGTGAAACCCGTGCAGACACTCACCGTGCCAATGCTGATGTCGTTGAGCAGGGCTATCTTGCCCTTGAACAGGGCGACAGCGTCATCCTGGAAGCAGAGGGCCAAGCCGAAGCCGAGGAGGAAGGCAACGCCTATCATCAGCGTCGACTCGGCTATAAGTTTCAGCGAGATTTCCGCCTGACTGCTACCGAAAAGCCGCCTGGTAGCCATCTCCTTGGCGCGAAAGCCCGTATTCGCCACGGTCAGGTTGATGTAGTTGCTAACGGCAAAGAAGAGGATGGCCAGCACGGCAGCCAGCAGGATGTAGAGCCGCGTCTTGTCACCCTTCTGCAGTCCTGTGCCTTCGTTCTGCAAGGCAAACAGAACGTCGGTAAGTGGTGTCAGGCTCACCTTGTAGTCGCCCCATCCGGCAGGGTGGGCCTTCTTCAGATGGGCATTGATGATGTCTTTCTTATGCTCAAGGGTCATGCCGGGTCGCAGCATGAGAAACACCTTGTTGGCACCTGTCGGTCCGTAGGCGAAGACGTTGCCCTTGAGATCATAGCCCAACACCTGCGGAAAGCGCTCTATGTTGACGATGATTTGCGTCTCGTTGGGCAAGACGGTACGGTCCAGGTCTTCCACGACGGCGCTGACACGATAGAGCAGCGTACTGTCGGAGGGGTCATCATGGCCAATGCTCACATGGCGGTCGCCCACTATCTGCAGCGATTCGCCAATAGGATTCTTATCGCCAAAGAGTCGCTTGGCCAGCCGTTTGGTGATGACACATTTGTCTGGCGAATCGAGTGCCGTCCGTCTGTCGCCCTCCAACAGCTCGAAGTCGAAGAAGCGGAAGAACACCGGGTCGGTCAGCATGATGATGCCGTTCTCGTTTTCACCGTCCTTCACCTCCTGCTGTCCGTATTTTATCTTTCCGCTTTGGCTCATCACGCAGCAGGCCTCTTCCACCTCTGGACACAGATTCTTAATGTCCTTAGCCTCCTGCGGCCACATAAAGAAAAAACTCTCGTTGCCCATCAGGTAGATGCGGTCGGCATTCTTATGCCACGAATCGATGCTATACTGCCGCCACGTGTAGTCGCCCATCAGGATGATGAACATCAGCGACACCACCAGGCCCGCTACATTAATAAAGGTATATGCCTTATTGCGCGATAGGAATTTGAAATAACTCTTCATGTTTCTACTCGTTCTTGATACTATTAATGGGATTCTCATTGGCCGTGCGCCAACTCTGGATAATGACGGTGGTGAGGGTAATGACGCCAACTGTCAGAAGGGCCAGGGGGAAGAGCCACCAGTAGATGGGCGTGCGCTCGGCAAACGACTGAAGCCACTGACGTCCTATGTAGTAAGCTATCGGAGCTGCAATGATGAAGCTGACAGCGAGCAGCAGGGCGTAGTGGCGGCAGAACATCATGAGGATTTCCTGCGTCGAAGATCCCATTACCTTGCGGATGCCAATCTCCTTGCGACGGTATTCCGTCTCGAACATCGTCATACAGAACACACCGATGAGGGTGATGACGAGGCATACACCTGAGAACCAGCCCACCTGACGGATGAAACGGAACTCATCCTGATAGAGGTCTTCGAGTTTCTGGTCGAGGAACTTTGTTTCCACCTGTTCTCCACTGCCCATCCGTGTAAGTACATCGCTAATCTGTTTGCGAGTAGCGACCTTGTCATTGCCAGCAGTCACACGGATGTTGGCAATACCCAACTGGTCGCCCCATTCAGAAAAACTTTCACCGAAGATAATGAAGGCCAGCGGTTCCTGATGCCGGTCCTTGCGAGTGGATGCATATCGGATATCTTCGCAAACACCAATGACAGGGTAATCTTTGTCCAATAGTTTCTTGTCAATCTCCACCCAGGGCCATTGCTTGCGGGCCGCCTCATTGATGATGTAGCAGTCGCCATCATGCTCTGTGAAGTCGCGCCCCTCTATAACCTTGATGCCCATAGTACGAAGATAGTGCCAATCGACGGGCATACTGGTGAAGGTGATTTGGTGGTCGTTGTCAGCGCGTCCCCAACCCATATAGCCATCCTGTGCACCCAGCACAAAGCGCGAGAAACTGACATCAGAAACGCCACTCTGTTGCATCAACTCGGCACGGATGGCATCTTTCTTACCTCGTAGTTCATTTGTGAGCGGGGCATAGAGCACCTCATCTTTGTCGAAGCCGTAGTCGCTGTTATAGATGTAGCGGCTCTGCATGAGCAAGATGCTGATATAGGTCACCATAAGCAGGGCTATGCCCAGTTGAAGTGCAACAAGAGTGGAACGCAACTTACGTCCCTTTGGCGTGAGACCGAAAGAGCCTTTCAGCACTAAGGCAGGCTGAAACGACGTAGCGAAGAATGCAGGATAGACACCCGCCACAATGCCGACGGCAACAGCCAGCAACGCTGTAATAGCCAGAAGGACAGTATGGTCGCCAAGGGCCAGCGAGCCTAATAGCAGTTCTGTAGGCTGTTTTGCCACTAATGCACAAACCACTAATGCTAAGCCGTATGCTATCAATGCCGTCAGAACTGTCTCGGCAATCATTCCTAATCGCAGTCTCGCCACACCTTCGCCCAACACACGACGAGTATTTACACTCTTGATGCGCATAGGGCTCTCAGCCAAGACGAAATTCAGGAAGTTGATGGCTGCAATAACGATTACCAGCACGCATGATAACTCCAAGATGAAGAGTATGGCGGGATTGCCCTTGTCATCGCCATGAACACCAGAGAAATATGTGTCGCGTATGGGCGTCAGTCGATAGCCCTGATTGTCAAATTGCCTGTCGAACATGGCACGCACCTCCGACTCCTGAGCTTCAGTAACCTCTCCAGCAGCAAGTGCTCCGCCCCACTGCAGTTTCCACAACTGTTCCTTAAACTGTTTGCCAAACCCCTTCAGCATGCTCTCTGCATCGACACCCTCGCGAAGTTTGACGTAGACAATATAGCTCCATTCACTCCAGTCCTGCAGATTGTTTTGTGTGGCATAATAAACATCGTTCTTCATTGAACAGTTGGCAGGAAAGTCCTCATAGACACCCTGCACGGTTAGCGTGTCACTCTTCGAATAGATTGGCTGTCCGGCCACGTCCGTCCGACCGAAAATCTTCTTAGCCAGCGATGCCGGTATGATGACACTCCGCTCACCGTAGTCGTCCCAACTAAGCTTGCCGTCAAGACAATGTGCAGATATTGCACCGAACGGTGTCAGATTTGAGCCGGAGCGAGGATGTTCGACCACACTCTCGCCAACAACAAACTCACGTTTCTGTCCCCAACTGGCCAGTTCAGTCATGGCCTCTACCTGTGGCATCTCCGAAAGGATGGCGTTTGTAGGACGATTGCAGTTGATGCCCCACGGAGAGTCGGATCCCATCTTCGTCTCAAATCGGAACACACGCTCATTGTCAGGGATACACGAATTATAGGAAATGTTATACACCACTTGCGTCATCAGCAGGTAGAAGGCTGCAAAGGCCACTGTCAGCCCGACAAAGTTCAATACAGTTGCCGTCTTGAAGCGGCGTGCCATGTAAAGCATGTTTCTAATTACGTTCATATATCAATTCCTTTATCTTATTGCATTATTGTTGTTGTTCAAAATTCGGTT
>JAFRQC010000137.1 GCA_017428805.1 Prevotella sp.
AGTCCACTCTGTTTCCAGTCCTCATGGATCTGACGGAACTGTTCGATTGTCATGTATGTCATACGCGATAAAATTAAATACCGCGCAAAGGTACGGACAAAATCTCAGTCTGGAAATACGGGGTTCACTGATGGCTTACTTCCTTTTGAAAAGCTCATAACAGGAACATTCCTTGATGTGCGTTTTCCAAACGGTTTTATTGAAGAATATTGGTGGTTCGCTGAATAAATTTGTGGTTGAAGGACAATGTTTGTACCTTTGCACCATCAAAACGCAGTTAGTTTTTTCATCATAGATTAGGTTATTGTTAGTTAATTGGTTAGTAAGAAGTATCGGGGTCGCAGGGATGCGGCCCCGATGCTTATTTCCAACCATGAATATACATCCTGAAAGTTAATCGATGGTGCCAGCTGCTCTTTTACACTTCTGCTACATCCAAGCTATAGTCTTCCGCTATTTCATTTCTGAATTGGGAAACCAGTTTGTTCCATTTTTGGGCATTCATTTCTGGAACGTTTGCTTGGAAGTCGAAATCTTCAGACCATATAGATGTAACGTCTTTCCATCCATATTCTACCTCTGAACAAAAGAGTGTTTTCAAGTGGTTGTAGACAAGAGAATCATCCGATAAATGTTTTGACAATGAGATTAGAGGGACAACTTGTGTCTTTGTCTTTTCCCACAATCTGGCGATTGAAGAAAGTTCCTTCTTCTTTAATGCATCATGAAGATTTTGTCCTAATCTATAGTTGTATATATTGAAGTCTGGTTTGATTTCCTCAAAGATGCCTATAACTCCATGTTTCCTTCTTTCATATGCAAATAGTAACGCCCTGTCATCGTTGAAAGCAGAGAAGACCTTGCCGTTAAGCAATCTGAAATGCTTGTCAACGGCTTCCATTCTGTCACCCTTTGACTGGAGCAGATAGAAATGATATTTTCTTTTCAGTTCTTCTATTAAGTTCTTCTTGAATTTCTCCCGAATACGATTCCTATACGCCTCATCCACTCTTCCTGAAGCATACGAAGCCAGAACAAATAGGAAATTGATGCTGTATTTTAGCACAAATAGCGTATCACGGTCAAACAGCCGATTCACATGGTGGAAGCGTTTCTCGACGGCAGGATTCCCTTCTTTATCTTCCTCCTGTTCCAGTTCTGCCTCTATATAAGTAAGGTGTAATGGATTCACCATCCCTCGGATAAAAAAGTTTGGCGTGATATTATAGCCTTCCGTCACATCGTCATAATAGTTCCCTCTTCCTATCTGCTTACTTGATGACGTCACGTCCATATTCATCTGTATGACATTCTTGGCGTAGGTGAACTGCTTATAGATAGAGTTCTCTCCTGGGTTGTGCCCCTCCTTGTAATACTTACTGTCGCCTATATAATAGATGTCATCCTCACGAACCAATGAGCCGTAGTGATAGATATGGTCAACAATCTTTCCGTCAGGCTGGTCCTTCAATTTCTCGTTCTTATCCTTTGTATCATCGCTGATCAATGTATCAATCATGTCTTCAAACACCATGTTGAAGTTCCTCACCATCAGCGATTCCTCATGCATCCTATTGCTCTTCATATCCTGTGCTTTCTTGAAAAACACATTGAGCAATTGCCACAACTTCACTAGTTCATCTTTGAAGTATTTCCTTCTGATGTTCCTCAGTAGTCGTGTCCCTTTCCCTGATTCTATCAGCTTTTCCACATCATTAGGATAAGTCTGATAGTTTACATTTCTAAGAATACGGAAGTGATACTTGTTGTGTAGATAGTCGAGTACAGAGAAGAACAACACGATCAATTCCTCGTCATAGTTGATGACTTTCGACTTATTGCGAAACTCCGTATAGACAGGATCCCCCTCTTGCAGCCATGGTTGAACCTTACTGATGGTCTTCTGCCAATTGATTTTGTTGTGGCCTTGCGAATTAATCCTTGCTATATAAGTGAAGAGATTCCTATGCTCATTGTTGAAGCGTATCAGCTGGAGAATGATGTTGATCCAAGTCTCACTGTTATCGCCATTTACAGACTCCACATTCTGCACCTCCACTGATTCCGTAATGTTTTCAGGGTTGTGCCTTTCCTGATAGTGGGCAATGGCCCTATATATCCATGTGGAAAGGTTAAAGACTTCGTCGAAATATTGCGACTTCAACAAAGGATTCTTTTCATCCTTTGTGTCTATAATATCCTCAGGATCAAACAGCCCAAAGGCTTTCTCTTGATTATTCTCGTCAATGTTGATAAAAACCTTAGGCAGAATAAAAACGGAGTCTTCAGCTTTCGATGAGTAATAATAACCCACATATGGAATCGTCACCCTTCCATCTTTGAGGTACATCACATAGTGGTCGTGCAGAAACTCTTTCACGACGTCCCACTTGTAAACGTATTCCTCAAAGAATATCTTCATTTCTCCTCTTCTATATAACGGATAAAGCCTTTCAGAATTGTTGACCTTTTTGACAGGTCATATAATTCATTAAACGAGAATTCCACCAGTTTGTCTTCTTCTGCATAATAACGGAAGATGGCATCGTTTGTCTGATAGTTGTCCTTGCCAACCTCACTCCACAGATAAAACATCACCTTGTCGCAGAATTCCTTTTCGTCTACACTATCTTTGATGAAGAAATTGCCCATCTGCTTGTCTTCAGAAGAAGTGACTTTCTTGATCTTTCCATTAACTGCCTTTAAGAACTCGTGCCAATTGTGTGGCTCACCACCAATGATAATTTCAAACTTTCCTGATTCAGCGTTCTCATAATCAATGGGCACGTACTCCCAACTCCAACGACGCTTGAAGGCAGAATCCATTGGGAAAAGGCTCTGATCACTTGTATTCATCGAAGCGATAATGCTCAGATTGGGAGGCAGACATAGCTTATCATTCATAATACCTTCGCTGCCTTCAGGCAAATGCTCTACCAGATAATCCCTCAGATCGTGGTCGGCCTTGATAGGGTACTCAGAATAGCCATCCTTTTTCCTGTCTAACAACTGGAACAAGTCACCAAATATCTGAGCGCAGTTACCTCGATTAATCTCCTCAATGATTAGATAATACGGATGTTCCAAATCATTCCACGCAGCCACGTATGCATCCGTAAATGCCTGAGGTACGAATTTATAAGTGATTTTCTTCTCATCATCCTCTTCATAAGGCACAGGCTTATAGCAGCCCACAAATGAAGCGTAGTCTGTATCAGGATGGAATGTGGTTCTGAACACCTTGGTCTCGTCCTGCTCATATTGTTTTTTGATAGTCCAGGACTTACCTGAGCCAGGAGTGCCAAAGTAGATTTTCTGTTCTAATTTGTAGTCCTCAATGGGCTTATATGATTGATAAGAAAAATCTTTAGTGTATTCATTAATATACGAAATAAGTCGTAATTCATAAATATCATCTATGTTCTTTATGAAAATAAGTTTTGAATGAGCCTGTATTAAAAATTGTCTAATATTGAAGCCAGAATCATCTTTTAGATTTTTAAGATATATCCGTCCATCGTCTCGTTTAAACATATGAACTATATATGAGGCTTTTTCGTTTAGACCAAATTTTGTTTGAATCATTTCGTAATATGATTCAAACAAATAATTGCTATAATTACATAGTGTAGAACCTTTAGATGTGGTAGTATAAAGAGGAAGTTTATTAACCAAAACTCCCAATGCTTTTAGGAAATCTTCTTTGTAAATGACAAATTCCATTTGAGGATTATCAACCCCACCAAGAAGTTCAAAAATATCATTAGACAAATTTAAGCTTGTTTCTCCAGAGTTCTTTCGTTCTTTTTTATAATATGAATCCTGTGACCATACTACTTTTTCAATACTCTTATTAGGCATAGTTATCTTGTATTATAGTGTTTGTTATCAAATAATTGAGTACTGCATATATAGTGTTTACGCTGACAGCGTTACCTGCTTGCTTATACATCGCCCCATTCGCCACTCTCGCACGACCTGCATTATCAGCGAAGTTATTTGGGAAACCTTGAAGCATAAATGCTTCTTTGGGCGTCAACTTGCGTATTGGTATTCTTGCAAGTTCCTCTTTGGTCATTCTTTCGGAGGGTCTGTCTTCACCATTAGATTGAATAAACAAATCGCTATAGTAGTTGTCTTGACAAGCACGATGCATCTTGTGCATTGTTGCAGTTAAAGGCCTTGCCACAACTTGGTCTATCTCTGAATTTGATCTAAATCCTGCGCTACCATCGCTCAATAGAGTCGGCTTGATTCTTTCTGACAAATAGTATTTCCCGTCTACTTGTTTGTCGAGGATGTCAATTGTTGAGTCATAAAAGTTCAACGAACAATGATTTCTGTCAATTTGGGCAAATGCATCTCTTACTAGTTCAGCATTAAACTCAAAGTTTCCCATATGTCTGCGTCTTGCAAAGATAATAGCTCTGTTACGCTTCTGAGGTAAGCCAAAGTCATTGGAGTTAAAAACGTCCATTTTGACATTATATCCAGCATCTTCCAATTCTTTTCTGATAACAGCGATAGTATTTCCTCCATCATGACGCATTAGATTCTTGACGTTTTCCAAGAGCACATAACGTGGCTGCCTGGCGTTAATCATGTCCATAATACGAAAAAACATCTGACCTCGTTCTTCCTCAAATCCCTCTTGACTTCCCATCATACTGAACGTCTGGCAAGGAAATCCACCAGAAAGCAATTCATAGCGAGGAAGGGCTCTCATAGCTCTTGCGTCATTTACGAATTCCACGATATTCCCCATTGCTACTTCACCTGCCGTATCGTAATTGGCATTATATGTAGTAACAGCGTTCCTGTCTATTTCGGAATAGGCAACTGTTTGAATAAGAAAACCAAGGTCTTGAGTAATCAAATCCATTGCCCTACGAAAACCTCCGACTCCGGCAAACAACTCTACGTGATTCATACAAACTTCATGATGCCGTCTCCTATAGCCTTTGCCAGTTTCACGGGAACTGCATTACCCACTTGGGCATACCACATGTTCTGTGAACCTGTTATGACGTAGTCATCTGGGAATGTTTGGATGCGAGCCGCCTCTCTCGGACTAAGCCCTCTTGCTTCCCAAGGATGGATATACATATTGCAATCGAACTTCATGTGCGAAGTAATCGTCTTGCAGATTTGGCTTTCATCCAACTTGAAATATTTGTCCTTAAAGATTTCATTACGCCTTTTGTATGGCATGATGTCTGCAATGGATTCATGCAACGAGTTTGCACCTTGTGGAAGTCTTCTATATATCTCAATATCTCTCTCGTTATTGTAGCGATTCTTATGATTGAAGAGTTTGGTAATTATCCTGTCGCCGTTAATAAAATGATAGAAATCAGTTTTAGGATAATCGAAATCACGTTCTGTCAAACCAGAACAAATATCTTCTATTCCACTTTGGCCTTTCTCTTTCTTTGATTCAAGATGTGGTAGTCCAAACAATGCATCTCGTAATACAAATGCTTCACGTTTGTTTTTGTCAATCTCTGCAAAGATGGCCTTAGGAGAAACGCCCATGCGATTACCAATCATAATAAATCGCTCCCTGTTTTGAGGAACGCCAAAGTCTTGTGCTTTCAAAACAGCATAATCATACTGGTAGTCATCGCCAAGATATTCTTTGAAATTCTGGATGACTTCCCCAATCTTATTCATCATACCCTTAACATTCTCCATAATGAAGAATTGGGGGCGAACATTCCGTAAGAATATCAAGAATTGTTTATAAAGTCCATTTCTTGGATCATCAAGAATTCTTTGTCTGTTTGCCATCGAGAATCCTTGACAAGGCGGTCCGCCACATACAAGCGTTATGCTCTCGAACATATCTCTGTATTCTTTGATATGCTCATTGAGCATGGCGATGTCACCTATATAATAATGTTCATCAGAAAGATTATGGTTGACCTTGTATGTATTAGCAAACTGTTCAACGATCTCATTAACAAACCAGGGTGTAAATCCCGCTTGTTCCAGGCCAAGGCTTAATCCACCACAGCCTGCAAAAAGGTCTATTAATTTATATTTCTTTGTCATAATGCCCCTAAAGGCACGGCAGAAGCTGGCACAAAACAAGCAGACTCGTAAAGACATTGCAGCTTCACGAGAAGACGTAGTTTTGCACTATTACACCTGCTCATAGCTGCACTCACTATGGAATACAACTATGGCTTACAGATGTTCGCTTTAGATACTTCATAACCGGCCAGTTTTTTAGTTCTAAATGAATTCTGTTGCTTTTAGTCACTCCGCTGGAACACAAAAAGCGTATCCATCCTTTTGGTTCCAAAGCTGAGGGAGAAACTGGCCGGTTAAACCCTATATGCGAAACGTTCAGGAATGAATACGCCATAACGGCGCATCTTCTTCCTGAGAATCAGCATATAATTACTTGGCCAGTTTTATTCAGCTTTTAAATCTCAGTCATAAGATACGATCTTATTTCCAACAAAATATGCAACGCCTCGCCTCAGCTTGTTCCCTCCAGAACTGCCGTGCGCCGCATTGGCCAGAGCCTCTGCAAGTGCAAACGGGACGATTGCATTTGCAAAAGTACGAAATATTTTGGAAACAAAGGAAGATTTTGGAGAAAAAGATAAAATAAATCGATTTTGATGGTCTTTTGGTGGTATTGTGGTGTGTTGTAGTTGATGTGTATTCATACGAAAAGTAAATTTATTAGTATGAAAAACTTAAATCTTAATGACATTCGACATAAGTATTCAGTTAAGCTGCTATAAACCAATAAGATACATGTCTTTAAAAATATGGCTTAATGACATAGAAACGACATAGAAATGACATCATAATGACATACTTCTTTCTTGCACTTTGGACAGTCCAAACCCATCCGAACCTTAGGCGTTTCTTGTGGTAACCTGGCACCTTTCTCTTAAATTCTCGAGAGAATTTGAGACTTTAGTGCCTTTAAAGTCAGACTTTACCCTAACTAAACCTCTGAATTCTCTAGAGAATTTAAAGCGGCCCTTTGTCCTTTCTTCCCCTTTGTTGCCTTCAATTATCCACTTTAGTGCCTTCAAAACCCATCGTACATGCCGACTTTATGTCTCAGTTGTGCCAAAAATATGTCGTTTTTATGTCATTAGCATGTCGTTTTTATGTCGTTTCTATGTCATTAATGTCAATCTTTGAAGAAATGTTATCTCCTGATATACAATCATTTATGGCTCTAACTATGTTAAATGTCATTAAATATGGATTTTCTGTATCAAAGTTAAGTTGGATAAATTTCTCATGCTTGAGAAAGCAAATAAATTAGCTTTCTCTTCGCTAACTCGAAATTTTGCACTAACTTTGCAGCGACAATATGGAATCACTAAAGGAGAAAACGGCGAAAGGGCTCTTCTGGGGCGGGATGAACAACGGCGTGCAGCAGTTGTTAGGTCTGGCCTTTGGCATCATCTTAGGGCGACTGCTGGATCCGTCGGACTACGGTATGACGGCGATGCTGGCGGTGTTCTCCGTGATTGCCAACGAGCTGCAGTCGAGTGGTTTCAAGACGGGTCTCATCAATCTGCGGGAGCCGAAGCACGAGGATTATAATGCCGTGTTCTGGTTTAACATCGTGGCTGGCTTGGTGCTCTATGTGGCGCTGTGGTTCGCTGCCCCGCTGATAGCGGACTATTATCACGAGCCAAAACTGATTCCGCTGAGCCGTTATGTGTTTCTGGGGTTTGTGTTCTCCAGCTTCGGTATGGCGCAGTCGGCGTATCTCACGAAGCAGATGCAGATCAAGCAGATCGCGAAGTGTGGAATGACGGCAACGCTCTCGTCGAGCCTCGTGAGTGTGGCGATGGCGGCGATGGGATTTGGGTATTGGGCGCTGGCGACGCAGTATCTGATGTATATCGCGGTGAATACGTTGTTGCTGTGGTATTTCAGCCCCTGGCGACCGAGTATTTCGAGGAACGAGGAAGGAGGAACGAGGAAGGAGAATTGTTCTGAGGCGGATCAGACCACCCCTAGCCCCTCCTACTCAGGAGGGGAAAACACCCTCCAAGGTAATCTCGTTCCTCGTTCCTCCTTCCTCCTTCCTCGATTATTCCATCCTCTAAAAAGACTTTTCCCATTCAGCTTCAGGATTATGCTGTCGGCGATATTCACGCAGCTGAATAATAATGTGATGAATCTGTTGCTGGGACACTATTACGGCAAGACGAACACGGGCCACTATAACCAGGCCTACCAGTGGAGTTCGAAGTGTTTCCTGCTCGTGGGGAATATGCTGCGGCAGGTGGACCAGACGGTGCTCGTAGGGCTGCGCGACGAACGTGAACGGCAGTTGGCGGTGCTGCGGAAGATGATGCGGTTTACGGCCTTTATTTCGTTCCCGATGCTGTTCTGCCTGGCGATGGTGTCGCACGAGTTTATTGTGCTGGCGATAGGCGAGAAGTGGGCGTTTGCAGCGTCGCTGTTGCCGTTGCTGTGTCTGAGTGGGGCGTTTATGCCGTTGTCGACGTTGCTGACGGACTCGGTGATCAGTCAGCATCGCAGCGACATCTACCTGTGGAGTACGGTAGCTTTAGGTGTGTTGCAGATTGCGATGATGGTCAGCCTCTGGCGTCAGGGCATCGTCGTGATGGTCTGGGCTTACACCTTATTAAATATAATATGGGTGTTTGTGTGGCATTTCTTCGTCAGGAGGCTGATGGGGTATGGGCTGCTGGCGTTCCTGAAGGATATCGTGCCGTTTGCCCTGGCTGCGGCTGCTGTCACGAGCCTGGCGTGGCTCTTGACAAAGTTTACAGTTTACAGTTTACAGTTTACAGATGATTACCTTAAGCTCTGGATTTTGCTCATCAGCAGGGTTGTGATTGCGATGCTGCTGTATTATACCGTGATGCGAATAGCTGGGGCAGTCATCCTGAAAGAGGTAATAGGATTCTTTACTCGCGGCCGAAGAGGTATTTCTTGAGGAAGGGACTGACGCGGAGCAGCTGGGAGGTGATGACGCAGAAGGCGACGACCACCAGGGCGACGGCGAGGGCAGCTGTGGTGTCGAGGATAATGTTATGGCGGTTCACACGGAAGAACTCACCCACCATCGGCAGCTTCGGCAGGAAGAAATAGTGAAGCAGATAGATGTCGAGCGTACGACGGCCGATGAACTGCAGGCCTCGGCCCAAAGCGGTCTTATCGGAGAAGAACTCGCTGTAATGCCTGAAGAACATAAATACCATCGTCAGCAGCAGGAACATCGCGAGGGTGTGGGGCAGCGAGGCCCACTCCAGTCGGAAGTAGTGCCACTTGATCACTTCGATCGTGGTGATGAGTGCGAGTAGAACCACTACGGGGAAGAACCAGCGCGAGTCCATCAGCCGCTGCGCACGGTCCCAGTAGCGATGCACGATGGCACCGTAGAGGAAGAAGGGGAAGTAGCGTATCATCTCCACGAGGCTGGAATAGTTCATAAACGCATTTGGCGGCCCTTTGTGACCCAAGGCCCAGGAGAACTGACCGGGCAGGTAGCAAGTCTCGAAGAGGCAGAGGGAGATGATGAAGAGGAGAATTACGAGGAATGAGGAAGGAGGAATGAGGAATGAGAAATGTGAATTGGCTCGCCAAGCTGAGAGCTTACTTTCGATGTAGCTAAAGGCATAGAACGTGAGGAGCATATAGAGCAGGACGAGGGTGAACCAGTAGCCGGCTTTCATCGAAGAGGCGAGGGCCTCGTTGAGGCTGTCGATGAAAGGTGTGGTGGGGACCATCGCCAGAAAGAGCAGGAAGAACACAGCTGTGGGGATGATCTGTACGCGCAGTTTCTTCAGGGTGAGTTCTCCCAGCGTATGGGCATTCCAGATGCGACTCGCCTTATAGGCCAGGAAGCCGCTGATGAAGAAGAACAAGGGCATTCGGAAGAGCAGGAAGAACTGCAGGGCTGCCGACCAGCGTATCTGCATACCGAAAGACTTCAGGGCCACGTGGTTCGTCACCACGAGCAGCATCGTGAAGCCACGGAGGGCATCGAGCCAACCTAAACGTGGCTTAGTAGAATTCGAGCTTTCCGACATGTATTGCGAGTTTATTGAGATCAGGCAGTTTCATATAGTCGCCGTAGAGGTGGCGCAGATGGGCATCGGCATCGTGGGGCACAGGCAGCTGATGGCCTTCGAAGACGTGTGTGGTCAGAGGGAAGATCTCCTTGGCATAACGGCGGTTGTGGAAGGGGATGCCCATGCCGGAGGTGATTGTTTTTCGAGGAAGGAGGAATGAGGAATGAGGAATGAGAAATGCTCGGAGGAAGGGGAAGAACACCTTATTATTAAAGTCGAAGATGCGACGGACGGACTTGATGGCTTTCGCATCGTTGGTGCTTGTGCGCCAGATCTTATACATGTGGCCTACGGACTTCTCCGTCAGTTTGTGGAGCCAGATGGGGTGCTGCTCCATGGGGAAGATGTCGATATAGATGCCCTGCTCCTGCCACATACGATCGTAATTGTTATGCTCGAGCATCCTTGAACGACGGTCGCGCACCTTGGCGTAGTAGAAGAAATAGTAGGAATCGGTCTCATCGTTCTGCAGTGCGAGCCATTCGGGCAGTTCCGAGGGCAGCACCTCCATCAGCCGCAGATAGTCTGAACGCATCATCTCGATGTCGAGGTCGTCGTCCCAGGGGATGAAGCCGTTGTGGCGTATGGCGCCTATCAGCGTGCCGCTGCTGAGCCAGTATTTGATGTCGTGCTTCTTGCAGATCTTGTCCACCTCGAGCAATATCTCCAGCATCCGTATCTGCTGACGCCGCAGCATCGAGCCTTCGGGATTGAATCGTGCACGCAGTTCCTCGTTGTTCATTTCTTTGATATTTTTAGTCCCCAAGCGAGAACCTGATCGATCGTGGGGGTGTTGACTTGATGCTTCCGAGCCAAGTCCTGGATGATCCGCAGGCCATAGGGGAAGTCTTCCGTGAAGTATCGGCTGCAGAAGTCAGGCACGAAGCCTCCCTCCACCTGTTTCATAGGCGAGAGGATGCCCTTGAATGCCTCGATAGACTGCAACTTATGTGTGAGCGAAGCCGCATCCGTACTCTCATAATAGTCGAGGATGGTGGGGATGCTGCCCTCACGCACTGGTAACACGCTGAGCAAGGCGAAGAACTCACGGTCCATCGCGATCAGCAGCTGTGAAGCCTCTTCCGTCCACTCCTCATAGAAGAGGGGCTGCGTGGGATAGACGACGCCTTCCTGCCAGTCTTTCCACATGGTGTAAAGCCTGGAGGGGTGCAGGATGGGGTTGCTGTTGGTGAGGCTCACCTCGTAATAATTCTGCATCAGGATGGTGGGTGTATGCAGGAGTTGTTCGATGAGTGAGCGCAGGGCCTCTTTCTCCTCCGTCTGTTCGATGGCGATGTGCAGCGTGGGCTTGTAGCCCATGAGCGTTGCTGCCCGTCCGTATTCTGTGGTACGTGCGATGAAGGGCACGCGCTGGAATCCGAACAAGGGTGTCGTCGCAGGCAGCACTTCCATCGCCTCAAAGAAGAAACCTGTGCTAGAGACCACACTGCCCACAGCGGTTTTGGGCTGGAGGAAGGGACGGATCTGCTGTAGTTCCTCATGGATGGAAAAGCCTGGCAGGCAGAGCATCGCGAGGTCTGCCTGAGGGATGACCTCTGCAGGATTGGCTGTAATCTGATGGATGGTGCCTCGCAGCAGCGTTCCCTCTGGCGTGCTGATCTCCAGCTGATGCTGCCAACGCTCAGGATGGCGTGTCAGCAGCGACACCTCGCACTCCTTATGGGCAGCGAGAAACCCCGTTACCACATGGCCCAGATTGCCACCACCACAGATACAAACCTTTTTCACTTTGAACTTTGAACTTTGAGCTTTGAACTTTATGATTACTTTGAGAACAGCTTCAAGGCTTCGGCAAGACGGGTGTTGTCCTCGTGGTTGCGGACGGCGATGCGCATATATTGCTTGTTGGGGTCGAGACCAGGCTTCAGGCTGCAGTCGCGCGTCAGGATGTTATGGTGGCGCAGCATATAAATCACAATCTCCTTGGCCGTATAGGGTGACAGCACTTCACAGAGGAAATAGTTGGCCTGTGAGGGCATCACGCGTAAGAATGGTACGGTGCGCAGCTGACGTTCGAAGCTGTCACGTTCAGTGACGAACTTCTCGCAGGCTTTCTGGTAGTCCTTCTCGTGCTTGTTGTAGATCTGCATAAAGAACTCGGCAAACGAGTTGAGGTTCCAAATAGACACCTCTTTCTTCATCTGTGCGATGAGGGCCTTATCAGCCGAGGCGAGGATGCCCAGACGCAGTCCTGGCACACCATAGCTCTTCGAGATGCTCTTCATGACGGCCATGTGGGGATAGGTCTCGAGGATCTCGTCAGAGAGCAGGGAGTTCGTGGCGTAGTCAATGCTGAAGTCCACAAAACTCTCATCGATCACCAGACGGATGCCATTGTCTTCGCACCACTGGGCGAGACGCAGCACATCGGCCTTGGGGATGAAATTGCCGGAGGGGTTATCGGGATTGATGACCATCAGCGTCTGGATGTCTTTGTCGCCGAAGAAGGCCATGAGGTCATCGGCAGTATAGCGATAGTCCTCGTTCTGGGATACGAACGTCACCTGACTGTCTTTATCGTAACGGTTAGGATATTCCTCGAAGGTAGGACGGATGAAGCCTACTTTGAACTTTGAGCTTTGAGCTTTAAACTTTATGATTACTTCCATCAAGACTTTGATGAGTTCTGCAGCACCGTTGCCAGGCACGATATAGGACTCACTCACACCAAAGCACTTGCTGGCGATGAGCGTGTTCACCTTCATTCCTGAGGGGTATTCCGTCAGCAGCGTGTCGAAGTTACTGCGCAGTTCGTCCTTCATGCGCTTCGAGGGGAAATAGGGATTCACCAGATAGCAGAAGTCGAGCATCTGCGGGAAGCGCCAGAAGCCGCCGTAGCGTCCGTAGTATTTGCGCAGCACGTCCTGGTCGTCAGCAAAGATGGCCTCTGCGATGTCGAGATCCTGCTTGTCGTCTATCTCATACCATCTCTCGTTGCCGATGGGCAGCGCCTTCATGTTGTGGCTGTTGAGCATGGAGATGATACGCAGCACGTTCTCGTAGTACTCGTTGTTGCCCACCGCCTTCGTGTAGGCATCGAGGAAGGGCACGTACTGATGCTGCAGGAACTCACGGCTGAGCTTATAGATGTTGACGGTCTTGTAATAACTGTCCACATCGGCATAGTCGAAGGCCTCTTTCGAGACGAAGTTCACGATGTTCTGGTCTTCATCCAGCCGCACCATCGTACCGTCCATCCACGACTCGTACTTCGCCACCAGCGCGAGGTTGGGGTAGGGGTTGTCGAGGAGCATGGGAAACAGGCGGTCGCTGAAGATGAGGTCGCTCTCGATGAGCAGTGTATCGTCTTCCTGCAGTTTGTCCTTCACGATTGAGAGCGAGTAGATGTTGTTCGTCTTGTCGTAGATGGGATTCTCGGCGAATTCGATACTTTGAACTTTGAGCTTTGAACTTTGAACTTTATGATTAGATTCGATGTAATCCCGTAGTTCCTTGCCTTTATAGCCCACGACGATGATGATGCGATTGAGGTTGAGCTGCGACAACTGCCCCAGCAGACGGTCGATGAGTCGCACACCGTTTACAGGCACCATACACTTGGTGTTCTCTTTCGTCAGTTCTCCGAGTCTGCGGCCCATTCCTGCCGCCAAAATGATTGCTTGCATAGCGTATTAAGCTTTATTATGGTGCAAAAGTACAAATATTAATGGAGATTCTATCTTAATAGACACGGATTGTATGGATTTTATGGATTTTTTATCGTTTTTCCTGAAAAACTATCCTTATAATCCTTATAATCCGTGTTTTTTATATACCTTTGCACCGAAAAGTTATAAAATGAAGTATCTAGCTAAGACAGACATCGCCGTGCTGCTGCTGTTCTTCAACCGCAGCGATACATTTCAGCAGGTATTCGAGGCCGTGCGCCAGGCACGACCCTCGAAGCTGTTCCTCTATCAGGACGGTCCTCGTGGGGAGCGCGATAGGGAGGGCATCGAGGCCTGTCGTGAGATTGCCAGCGACGAGCATATAGACTGGGAGTGCGAGGTACACCGCATGTATCAGGAGAAGAACTACGGCTGCGACCCCTCGGAGTATATCTCCCAGAAATGGGCCTTTTCGATTGTCGATAAGTGTATGGTGCTCGAGGACGACGATGTGCCCTCACAGTCGTTCTTCCCCTTCTGCAAGGAGATGCTCGACCGTTATGAGCACGATGAGCGCATCACGATGATCTCAGGCTTCAACATCGACGAGGTGACGGCCGACTGTCCCTACGACTACTTCTTCACCTCCACCTTCGCCATCTGGGGCTGGGCATCGTGGCGCAGAGTCATCGACCAGTGGGACAGCAAGTACTCCTTCCTCGACGATGCCTACAACATGCGGCAGCTGGAGGCGCTGGCCCGTCAGCGTGACTATCGCAAGGATATGATTCCGATGTTCCGGAACCACCGTCAGACGGGCAAGGAATACTATGAGAGCATCTTCTGGGCGTCGATGCTCTTTAACTCCGGCCTCGCCATTATGCCGTCAAAGAATCAGGTGAATAACCTGGGACTGATGGCAGACTCCACCCATTTCACGGCTTCTGCCAAGACCACCCCCAAGCGTCTGCGCCATATCTTCACGATGCAGCGCCACGAACTGACATTCCCTTTGAAGCATCCGCGCTACGTCATCGAGAATGTGGAATATAAGGAACGGCTCTATCGCACCAACGGCTGGAACCACCCTTGGATCAAGATCGGCAATTCTCTGGAAGAACTCTGGCTGAATCTGCGCTATGGACAGTTCCGCAACATCGGAAAGTCAATAGCTCGTCGTCTGCGTAAGTGGACAGGCACTTACCACCACGCTTAGAGTATCGATTTGATCGGTGTAAGCAGGAAATAGGTTAGCAAGATGCCATTATAGGTAAAGAGATACGCTGTCAGGGCGGTGACGGCGAGACGGATGGCGAGGCCTCCTTTTCTCCTTACTCCTTCTTTCCTTCTCTCCTTCAACAGATACGCCGTCGCGATGGGCAGGATAAACAGGAAATGCGGTGCCATAATAAACACCTCGTTGATGCCGAAGCCCAGCACCAGATGAATCCCCATATCTATCGCTAAGCACGACAGACAGAGCTGCAGGAAACGGCTCCGTCGCCCATACCACATACCCACCAGTGCCAGCAGCACCACCAATGCCTCAATCACATAACTGAATACAGACAGATACGGCACGAACAGCGGGCGTCCCACGAGCGTATCCTCGAGAAAGTGCCGGCGATGGAACTGTATGGTCTCGCCCAGCAGGTTCTCATAGATTGTCTGCCAGCGCGAGGTCGAGATGTCCGTCCATTTCAGATAGCCGTGATCCTCCATAGGCTTGCCCGTCTTCTCTGCCTGTTTTTTCAGCACCGCCTCACGACGGGCTTTCTTCGCCTCATATCGTGCCTTCTCTTCTGGTGACATCTTCGCCACACGCTCTTTCACCCTTTCACTTTTTAACTTTTCCACCTTTTCACGGGCCTGCTGACGAGGTTCAACGAACGTGTAATGCTGCCATACGGCTATTCCCCACAGCAATGCCGAGGGCAGGAGGACAGCCAACAGCAGATACTTCGGACGGAAGAAATCCCGCCTGTTCACGAAGAATCCGGAGAGGAACACCTTGACGCCGTTGGAGAGGGTGACGCCTGCGGTGATGAAGAAGAGCACTGCCGACTGCCACCAGCGGAACTCCCTGCCTTTCCTGATGCAGATGCCGGAGATATAGAAGGTCATCAACAGCAGGAACATTGACACTGTGAAATGGTCAGGCACAATCACCGACAGCAACAGATACGCCATCGAGAAGGCGAACATTGTCAGCAGCGTGGCATCGTCGCGTCGCAAGCCTACGATCTCACGATGGATGCGATACAAAAACACATAGGAATACAGCGAACTGGCAATCACCACCAGCGCCACCACATACTGCACACAGTTGACACCGAACATCCAGGTGAATCCCTGGTTCAACAGCCACAATGGCCAGATGAAGAATGCCAGTAGCGGATGACGGTGCGCCTCATAGACCACGTCCCAGTCTGTCACCGTCAGATAGGTGTATGGGTCGTAGCCAGACAGGTGCAGCTCTCGCTCGAACACCTTCCAATAGGGTCCGAAGCCTGGTTGCAGGAACAGTTCGTGGAGCCGGAAGATAAACAGGGCGTTCAGGACCACGATGACCGTCAGGGCCACCGCTGCCTGCACCCGTTCCTCTGGTTTCAGCCGGAACAGGCCGAACACGTCCGTGATCATCTTCCTGACTCCCGTATCCATAAGTGGTTCTACATTCTGAAGAATCCGAAGAAGTACATCACTGCCGCCTGGCGTTTGCTCGACATATCCTCCACACGTCCGATGATTGAGCCGTTCTTGCGGATGTTGCCGTTGTCCTCCACGCGTCCGATGATCGAACCATTCAGGCGTACATCGCCGTTGTTTTCAATCCTTCCGATGATGGATCCACGTTTGCGGATGTCACCGTTGTTCTCGATACGGCCCTCGATGGAGCCATTCACGCGGATGTCGCCGTTAGACTCGAAGCGGCCCTTGATAGAGCCATTGAGGCGCACGTCACCGTTGGCTTCGATCTGTCCCACGATGGAACCTCCCAGGCGCAGTTTCTGTACGTTACCAGCGTCAGCATTGACGCAAACACCCAACAGCAGCACGAGGGCCACTGCCAGTCTCATTACTAAATTCTTGTTCTGTTTCATTGTTTAATGGTTTAAAAATGGATTATGTTACTTACAGTTGAATGCGAGCACTTGGCGGTTTTCGAGCCAGCCTACCAGACGGTCGCCGATATGTACGGGCCCTACGCCGGCTGGGGTGCCGGTATAGAGCAGATCGCCCGTCTTCAGCGTGAAGAACTGCGAGATATAGGCGATGATCTCGTCTACGGTGTAGAGCATGTCCGACGTACAGCCCTCCTGCACCGTCTTTCCCTCGCGCCCTTGCCGTCGGTCTTCCTCCGTCTGGATGTCGAGGTGGAAGTGCAGCCGCTGTAGCCCAGACTGTTCGCAGGGTGCCTCAGGATCCGTCAGCAGTTTCTCCTTGGGAATCCACTCGCCGATGGCGGCAGAGCCGTCGAAGCCCTTGCAGATGGTCCAGGGCTGACCTGCCTCAGAGGCTTTCTTTTGGAGATTTCGGGCAGTGAAGTCGATGCCAATCGTCAGGGCGTCGTAATAGCGGTGGGCAAAACGCTGGGGGATGTTCTTACCCAGACGACAGATGCGTACCACCACCTCCGTCTCGTAGTCGATGCGTCCGAGGTGGTCAGGGATGAAGAAGGGCTTGCCCTGGTTCAGTATCGCCGAGTCCGCCTTCGTAAAGATCACGGGTTCGTCAGGGCGCTTCAGCGTCCCGTGCAGCTCCTGGTTATGCGCTGCGTAATTCATTCCTATCGCAAATATCTTCATCCTTTGTATTCCGTTGGTGTGACGCCGAATTGTTTCTTGAAGACCACGGAGAAATGGCTCTGAGTACTGAAACCGCAGAGATCGGCAATCTCCGAGACGGTGTACTTGCCACCCTTGAGCAGCTCTGCCGCACGGTTCAGCTTATAGGTGCGGAAGAAGCTGGAGGGCGTCTCACCCGTCAGGCCCTTGATCTTGTAATAGAGTTTCGTACGCGAGATGAGCAACAGCTTCGTGATGCGCGACACATCGAGTTCTGAGTTCGAGAGCTCTTCCTCCATCAGTTTGTAGAGTTCCTCCATGAAGTGCTTGTCCTGTTCTGAGAGGGCATCTTCCACACTTTCGTCCTCCGTCGTCGTCGCCTTCGTGAGAAGCTTGCGTACACGGTCACGGTTCTTCAGCTGCGACTGGATGAGGGCAGAGAGCACGGCAGGCTCGAAGGGCTTTGTGACATAGGCGTCGGCACCCACGTTGAGGCCCTCCACCTGATTGTCGGCCGTAATCTTCGCCGTGACGAGGATCACGGGGATATGACAGAGCTGGATGTCCTGCTTGATCTCCTGACAGAGCTGATAGCCGTCCTTTCCTGGCATCGCCACGTCGCTGACCACGATGTTCGGCTCGGCAGCACGCATCTCCTCAAGGGCGGTGTCGGCATCGAGGCAGGTGATGAGGCGGTAGTCCTTCGAGAAGAGCACCCGCATGTAGTTGACCACCTCCGTATCGTCGTCGACGATGAGCAGCGTCGGAAGGTCGTCCATGGGGTCTTCGGGGGTGTGGAGGTGTGAGGGTGCAGGGGTGCGAGAAATGTCTGCGGCAGTATCTGGGGCAACGTCTGTGGCAGTAGTATTCTCGTACCCCCGTACCTCCGTACCCCCACGCTCCCGATTCATCATCTCTTCCTCTGTGTAGGCCTCCTCCGTCATGGGATAGACGAGGGTGAAGACGGCGCCAGTGCCTGAGTCACGATTGCCGGCGGTGAGGGTGCCGTGGTGCAGTTCGGCCAGTCGTCGGGAGTAGTAGAGTCCGATGCCCGTACCCCAGTTGATGATGCCCTTCGTCTGGTTGTCGAGCTGGTAGTAGCGCTTGAAGATATTCTCCAGCTGGTTCTCTGGCAGCCCCTTGCCCGTATCGGCCACGGTGATCTTCACCATATTCTCGTACCCCCGCGCCCCCGCGCCTTCGTTCCCTCGGTTGTCCGCCACATCGAGGCTCACGTCGATGTGTCCGCCTCTGGGTGTGAATTTCAGGGCGTTCGAGATGAGGTTTGTGAGAATCTTCTCCAGCTTGTCGCCATCCGTCCACGCCATGAGTGTGTCCTCCATGCCGAAGCGGTTGATGGTGACGGCTCTCTCCTGGGCGTTGTAGATGAAGTAGTCGCACACGCCGTTGATCACCTTCACCACGTCGAGCTGTTCGACGCTCAGCCGCAGTGTGTCGTTCTCGAGCTTGTTGAAGTCCATCAGCTGGTTCACGAGCTTGAACATCCTTTGGATATTGCGGTTGGCGATGGTGAGCAGGCTCTTGTCGTCGCCGCTGAGGCGTTCGCTCTTCACGACCTGGCTCACAGGCCCAGCGATCATCGTCAGCGGCGTACGGAACTCGTGGGCAATGTTGGCGAAGAAACTCATGTTCATCTGGTTTGTGCGCTGCTCCTGCTCCTTCTCCATCTGCGCCTGACGTGCAGCCCGACGTGCCGTCACCACGCGACGGGCGTTGCGGTAGAGATAGTAGGCGAGGGCAGCGGCGAGGGCGAGATAGATGCACCATGCCCACCAGGCGTTGGCGGGAGCAGGGTCTACGGCCACGCGCAGGTTACGCTCGCTTGTGACGGGCTCGTCGCTGGTGGCGTCGGTGGCTTTCACGCGGAAGGTGTAGCATCCTGCGGGCAGGTTGGCATAGCTGGCGGTATGGGTGTTGCCGGCATCGATCCAGTCGCTGTCGAAGCCGTCCATCTTATAATAATAATGTACGCGTTCATACTCGCCGAAGTCGAGGGCCGTGAACGAGAGGCTGAAGCTGTTCTGGTCGTGAGCAAGGCGTACCTCTTGGCAACTGTCGAGCAGGGCGTCGATGGGGCCGTCGGCAGAAGGGCGCACCAGCTGGTTGTGGATCTTCAGGTCGCAGAGCCGGATGGGCAACTGCCTTAGCGTGTCGATGTCGGCAGGGTTGAACATCGTGATACCGTCGGTACTGCCGAAGACGAGACTGCCGTTTGGCAACTGGCACGAGGCTCTGTCAGCGAACTCGTCGCCCCCGATGCCGTCGGCCTTATAGAGCGAGGTGATGCGCCCCGTCTTACGGTCCCAGCGGTTCAGGCCCTTCATCGTGCTGATCCAGATATTCCCCTGGCCGTCTTCCTCGATGCTGCCCACGTCAGAGCAGGAGAGGCCTGCGATGCGCGTCATCTCGTTGGCTTTCGGCTTGTAGCGCAGCAGTCCGTTGCTCACGGTGCCTATCCACACGTCGCCCTGCGAGTCCTCCAGCATGTCGGTGGGTATGTAGACGCTTCGGCGGATGCACTGTGCCATCGTGGGGATGTCGAGTTCGCTGAGCTTGCCCGTCTGCGGATTCATCTTCGTGATCTTCTGGAAGAAGGCGGAGATGAGCATCTGTCCGTCTCTCAGTTTCAGCAGCGAGGGGATGAAGCAGAAGTCGGCATTAAACGCCTGCTTCACAATCGGCTCCGACTCCTTCTCTCCTTCTCTCCTTACTCCTTCTCTCCTAAATCCCACGATATCATTCGTGCTCGTCGAGACCCACACGGTGCCGTCGTCAGTCTGTTCGAAGTCCATGGCGCCAAGCACGGGTGTCTGGCTGAGTATGGCGAGCCTCCCTCCCTCGTAGCGGCATTTCATCACGATGCTGCCTGTAGAGAGCCAGAGCCGTCCGTCACGGTCGCAGAAGATGTGCGTCACGGCGTTCTTCTGTTCGCCCGCCGGCAGTCCTTCGAGGGGGATGAGTTCTGCCTTCTGGCTGTCGAGATGGTAGACGTAGAGCCCCTTGAGCAGGGTGCTGATCCAGAGGTTCTGCTGTCGGTCTGTGGCGACGGCGAGCACGCTGGAGTTGTCGATCACGCGGTTCAGGTAGCTGTCCGAGCCGCCGAACTTCTCCTTATAGTAGTAGTCGGCGAAGAGACCTTTGTCGTAGGTGCCGAGCCACACGTTTTTTCGTGAGTCCTGGAACACCAGTGTCACCAGTGCGTCAGGCACGGGCAGCGTGAATCCCGCCTCGCCCTCGCCGTGCAGCGTCTGCGCCAGCAGGTTCAGTCCGAACATCCCGTTCTTCGACGTGCTGAGCAGTATGGTGTTATCATCCAGCAGCCTTGCCGCCTGGATGATGCTGTTGTGAGCCGTCAGCCGCGTCTCCATCTCCGTGGGGAGGGGCACGAGGCGCAGCGACTTCGTGTCGAACAGCCTCAGGTTGCCGTAGCCGGAGAGGATCATCAGCCCGTTGGCGAGCATCTCAGAGTAGTAGAATTGCTGGTCGCCCAGCGCCACCTCGCGCTTCAGTTTGAATGTCGTGGGGTCGTAGATCAGTATGCGCTGGCTCTCAGTGATGAGTATCTGGTCTGAGGCGTCAATCACGCAGTTGCCCCACGTCCACTGCTGCCTCGTCATCTGCCGCGAGATAATCGGGTGGAAGGCCTGCAGCTGGTCGTCGTAGCGGAGCACCTCCGTGCCGTTGTATGCAAACAAGCGTCCGCGGCTGTCCTCGAGCAGCTTCTGTATGTTCAGGTTTGCCGATTTCACGCCGATGCGCTTGAAGCAGTCCCGGCGGGTATAGCGGCACACGCCGTTCACCGTCGCCACCCAGAGCCTTCCCTGCTGGTCGCAGAGCACGTCCTTGATCTGGTTGTCTGGCAGTCCCGTTGTGTCGTCAGCGCAGAAATACTGGTGATACTCATGCCCGTCGTAGCGGTTCAGTCCGCGGAACGTACCGATCCACAGCTGTCCGGCCTTGTCCTCCGCGATGCACTGCACACGGCTGTTCGACAGCTCCTGCGCCACTACAAAGCCGTTCTCCTCGTCTTTGTCGCGCTGCTGTGGCGGCTCCGTCTTCTGGCAGGAGAGCAGAACCAATGTCAGCAGCCCCACCGCTATCTTTATCGTCTTATTCATACGTTATTCACTTTGTTGTGTGCAAAGATAAGAAAAATAATTGAAAATAGAATAATTGAGAATAAAAAATCCTAAAATCCTATATTCCTTAGGCCTCCGAATCCTCTGATTTGAACAAATCGGAACGGTTTTGAACAAATTGAAACGCCGGAAAACACTTTTGAACACAGGCGACAATCAAAAGAACGTGTTGAAATGAGCGTAAAAGAAATAATATCTACTTTTGCACCCGAAATCGGCCGCAAAGGCCAAACGGAATGAAACAATTATACATCTAACATTTTTAAACTAACAATTAAAACTCAATGAAAAAGAGCAGTATTCTGATGATGTTGATGGCACTATTCGTGTCAGCTACATCCTTCGCCCAGGGAATCAAGGGCACTGTGATTGACGAGAACGGTGAGGCCGTGATCGGTGCGACCGTCAGCGACAAGGCTGATGCCAAGAACGCCACCATCACCGACTTCGACGGTAACTTCATCATCAACGTGAAGGCCGGACAGACGATCGTCGTCTCCTACATCGGCTACGAATCTCAGGAAGTGGCCGCTAAGAACGGTATGACCATTAGCCTGCAGCCAGACAACAAGGTGCTGGACGAGGTGGTGGTCGTGGGTTACGGTGTACAGAAGAAGAGCTCGGTGACGGGTGCCATCTCGCAGGTGAAGCCCGAGGACATCGAGAACCGTACCATCGCTAACGCCCAGCAGGCTCTGCAGGGCAAGACCTCGGGTGTGCAGGTGATCAGTACCTCCGCAGCCCCGGGTTCATCTCCTACAGTGCGTGTGCGTGGTTATTCCTCTAATGCTAGTTCTAATCCTCTCTACGTTGTCGACGGTGTGCGCTTGAGCGACATCAGCGGTATCGACCCCTCGACCATCGCCTCTATGGAAATCCTGAAGGACGCTGCTTCGGCAGCCATCTACGGTGCTGAGGCTGGTAACGGCGTGGTGCTGATCACCACCAAGAAAGGTAAGGCCGGACAGGGCAAGATCGCCTACGACTTCCAGTGGACTGACGAGAGCCTGGCCAAGGTTCCCACGATGCTCAACGCCCAGGAGTATATGAAGTATATGATTGAGGGTAAGCTCTTCACGCAGGAATTCATGGATGAGAACAGATATGGCAACACTGACACGAAATGGACTGACGTGGCCTTCACTCACGGACACATGCAGAAGCACAACCTCTCGTTCACTGGCGGTAACGACCGTGGTAACTACTATCTGGCTCTCTCTTATCTGAGGAACAACGGTATCGTGAAGGGTGACGCTGACCTCTACAAGCGTCTGACCGCCACCATCAACGGCGAGTATAAGATCAAGGACTGGCTGAAGGTGGGTACCACGAACCAGGTGGAGAAGTACGACGTGCGTTCGGTGTCTTCCAACAATGAGTACGGTTCTCTGCTGACGGCTGTGCTGATGATGGATCCGCTGACACCGGAGTCTTACAGCAACGGCGTGCCTGAGACGGTTTCAGACCTGGTCGCTCAGGGCAAGCACCTGCTCCAGGACGAGGACGGCAACTACTACGGCACCTCCCAGTTCTACAAGGGTGAGCAGTACAACCCGCTGGTGATGCGCGACAACAACCTGTCGAAGAATGAGGGCTTCAACGTGACGGGATCTATCTACGGCGACTTCACGCTCATCCCCCATGTGACCGTCACCTCCCGCTTCGGCTATCGTCTGGGTGGCACGCGCAACGCTTCGACGAGCCTGCCCTTCTATGGCAACTCTACACAGAACCGCGACTATGTGAGCCAGAGCAACACATCGAGCACCTCTATCTATTATCAGTGGGAGAACTTCGCCAACTACATGCAAACCTTTGCCGACAAGCATACTGTCAGCGCCATGGTCGGTATCTCCTTCCAGGACAGTGACTATGACTACGTGACCGGTAGCCTGAGTGACAACGGTGAGGACGCCCTGCTGAAGAACGATCCGCTGTTCTACTATCTGAACTATGCCAACGCCTCGGCCGTGAAAGGCGTGAGCGGTGAGACCACCAACACTACGAAATATTCTTACTTCGGCCGTGTGGGCTACGACTTCATGGGCCGCTATCTCTTCCAGGCTTCGCTCCGTGCTGATGCCGCCGACCTCTCGAAACTCTCCAAGAAGACCCGCTGGGGTTACTTCCCCGCTGTGTCAGTAGGTTGGACCATCAGCGAAGAGAAATTCTTCAATCCGATTAAGAAATGGTTTGACAGTTTGAAGTTCCGTGCCTCTTGGGGTCAGAACGGTAGCCTCTCCTCACTGAGCGGTTATCCTTACAGCACCGACATGACGCAGGGTGGTCTCTATCCCTTCACCTCTGGTATCCAGTACACCCAGGGCGTTGCTCCCACATCGATGGGTAACGACGAGCTGAAATGGGAGACCTCTGAGCAGCTGAACTTCGGCTTCGACGGTATCCTCCTCGGCGGACGCCTGACCTTCGGCATCGACTACTTCATCAAGAAGACTAAGGACCTGCTCGTATCAGGAACCACACCGTCGCTCATCATCGGTGGTACGACATCACCCATCAACGCCGGTAACGTGGAGAACAAGGGCTTCGAGCTCGAACTCGGCTGGCGCGACCATATCGGTGATTTCAACTATAGCGTCCGTGGTAACTTCTCGACGCTATCGAATGAGGTGACCTTCCTTGATCCTTCACTCGTACGTCTGGGCGGTACTGGCTTCCACACCTATACCATCACCTACTTCGAGAAGGGCTATCCCGTGTACTACTTCCGTGGCTATCAGTTCGATAAGATCAATCCTGAGACCGGTGATCCGATGTTCAAGGACCTGAACGGTGACGGTGTGGTAAATGACGACGACCGTACTGATATCGGCAACGCCATTCCCAAAGTGACCTATGGTCTCACGATTACTGCTGCCTACAAGGGCTTCGACCTGACCATCTTCGGCACAGGTGCTGCAGGCAACAAGATTTTCAACTGTATCAACCGTCCGGACTACGCCACCTCCAACAAGATGAAGGAAGTGCTGTACGAAGACCGCTGGACGGAGAGCAACAAGAGCGGCTCCAAGCCCCGTGCAGGTGCTAACGACATGGATAAGTACGCCGACTCCGATGCCATGGTCTATAGCGGCAACTACTTCAAGTTCAAGCAGATCCAGCTGGGTTACACCCTGCCGAAGAACCTGCTGAGCAAGGTTGGTATCACTCACTGCCGTGTTTACGGTTCTCTCGACGACTTCTTCACGATCAGCAGCTATCCCGGCTTCGATCCCGAGGCTTCGGCCAATGCCCTCTCTGGTATGGGTATCGACAAGGGCGCTTATCCTACATCTAAGAAGTTGGTGCTGGGCTTCAACGTCGAATTCTAAGGAACATCGCATTTCACGAATTAAAGGAATTATAAGTTATGAAAAAGAATATATTATATATCGCATTGCTGGCTGTGGTATCGCTGATGACTGTAAGCTGCGAAAGCAAGCTCGACATCGAGAAGCACGGCAACATGGGTAGCATGGACACATACTACACCACTGACGAGAATATTAACTCGGCTTCGGCAGCTCTTTATCTGTCGGTAAGGTCGAACTACTTCACCTGGTATTTCCTCAAGAACCTGCTTTCAGACGATGTTTGGTGCGGTGGTGGCCAGCGTGGTGACAACGGTGAGATGGAGAAACTCAACGAGTACACTTACGACTCGAACCACGGTTCGATTGAGGGTGTCTATTCCGGACTCTATTCGGTGATCTACAATGCCAACCTCATCATTGATATGACTCAGGGTGACACGCCCGTGATGAAGCATGCCATCAACGAGGCCAAGGTGTTCCGTGCATGGGCTCACTTCGAACTCGTCAGCCTCTGGGGTACCGCTCCAATAGTGGATCATCTGCTGACACCCGACGAGTACCGTCAGGGTAACAGCGACCCCGCAGCGACATGGGCTTTCGTCGAGAAGGATCTGACAGAGGCCATCAACAGCGGTACACTGCCCTCTAAGAGCAGCGTCAATGACGCGGAGACAGGTATACGTGCCACCAAGGAGTTCGCACAGGCACTGCTGGGTAAGGCTTACCTTTTCCAGGGTAAGTACAGCGAGGCTGCCTCGATGCTCGACAACGTGATCAACTCTAACAAGTACGCCCTCTTCTCTGGCGAATATGACCAGCAGTTCCACGCCGCCGCCAACAACAACTGTGAGTCGGTGTTCGAACTCCAGAAGCGTTACGACACAGAGCAGATGTGGAACCAGATGGACATGGTGTACATCATGCAGGGCTGGCGTTCTGACAAGCTGAAGTATAAGGGAACGGCTGCCGATGTGCTCGCTACGGGTACATACGGCTTCCTGAACCCACGTAAGTCGCTCTATGATGCCTTCGTAGAGTGGGAGGGTGCCGACGGATACCGTCTGAACAAGAGCGTGCTGACCTATCAGCAGCTCCAGGAACTCGGTGTGAGTATCTCAGGTAGTAACGCCGTCTATGGTGACGAGGGTTACTTCTACTGGAAGACGCAGTCATACAAGGAAGACTGTGTGACGGATATGTCGTTCTTCCAGGCCGGACAGTTCATCGACCTGAAGATCATGCGCTATGCCGAGGTGCTGCTGATGGCTGCCGAGGCTCAGTTGCAGGCTGGCAACAGCGGCAAGGCCCTCGACTACATCAACCAGATCCGTACCCGTGCCCAGGAGCAGCCGCTGACAGCTGTCACCCTCGATGACATCAAGACGGAGAAGCGTCTGGAACTCTGTTGCGAGGCCATACGCTATCAGGACCTCGTGCGCTGGAACGATGCCAAGAGCGCCATGGCTGAACAGGGAAAGCAGGTTCCAGCCTTCACCACTGACGGTGTACAGTGGAACTGGCAGAACTCGGTCTATGGTTTCAAGGACAAGCACATGCTCCTGCCCATCCCTCTCAAGGAACTCGAACTCAATCCTAACATGAAGCAGAATCCCGGTTGGTAAATTTTAACTAATAATGGTGCAGGGATTTCAAAAAACATTTGTATCTTTGCACCATGAATAACTAAATTATGAGAAAGATGAAGAAATTATTCGTAATCGCTGCTCTCTGCCTGACGGGCATAGCAGCACAGGCTCAGCAGAACCTCAGCTGGGGACAGGGCCCGCAGGTGGCTTCGCCCGTAGTGAATGCTGACAATACCGTCACCTTCAACATGATTGCCCCACAGGCACAGAAGGTGGAGATCACTGGCGACTTCCTCCCCCCGAAGAAGGTTAAGTTTGGTGGCAACACCTACGACGCTCCTGGCGTGGTGGATCTCGTGAAGGACGACAAGGGCGTGTGGAGCTTTACCTCCGAGCCCCTGAAGCCCGAGCTCTATACCTATAATATGATTGTGGACGGTGTGAAGATCATCGATCCGCTGAATGTCTACAACATCCGCGACATCAACAATCTGTTCAGCGTGCTGCTCATCGGCGGCGATGCCCGTGCAGACCTCTACAAGGTGAACAAGGTGGCCCACGGCACCGTGAGCAAGATCTGGTACGAGAGTCCTACGGCTGGTCTGACACGTCGTGTCACCGTCTACACCCCTGCCGGCTATGAGACCAGCGGCAAGGAGTATCCCGTGCTCTACCTGTTGCATGGCATCGGTGGCGACGAGAACGCCTGGAGTGAACTCGGACGTGCTGCCCAGATCCTCGACAACCTCATCGCCCAGGGCAGGGCTGAGCCGATGCTTGTGGTGATGACCAACGGCAACATCTCGCAGGAGGCTTGCCCGGGTGAGACCTCTGAGGGATTCAAGGTGCCCACGATGATGCTCCCCAAGACGATGGAGGGTTCATTTGAGACCGCCTTCCCCGATGTGGTGAAATTCGTTGAGAAGACCTACCGTGTGAAGAAGGACAAGGCTCACCGTGCCATCGCCGGACTGTCGATGGGCGGCTTCCACAGTCTCTTCATCAGCATCAACTATCCGGATATGTTCGGCTATGTAGGCCTGTTCTCTGCTGCCGTAGATCAGAATCAGCCTGATCCCAATGGACATACTGAGATTTATGAAGACCGTAACGGCAAGATCGACAACCTCTTCAGCAAGAATCCCAACCTCTTCTGGATTGGCTGCGGCAAGACCGACTTCCTCATCAAGAACAACAACGACCTGCGCGCCTACCTCGACTCCAAGGGTCACAAGTACACCTACCTCGAGACCGAGGGTGGTCACATCTGGCGCAACTGGCGTATCTACCTCTCAGAGTTCACTCCGCTATTGTTTAAGTAATAAATACGACCACTAATTACACTAATTTCACGAATTATTCTGTGCGCAGCAAAATTAGTTTAATTAGTATAATTAGTGGTCAATTAAAAAATCACAGTCTTATGAAGAAATCCATTATGATCCTTAGTGTCGCAGGCCTGTTCGCAGCCTGCGCTGCAACAGACAAGGCTCCTGTACAGAAGTCCCTCAACCAGGAGGAAGTGATGTCAAAGATGTCGCTCGAAGACAAGGCCCACTTCGTCATCGGTACAGGTATGGCCGGTTTCTCTGGCAATGACGCCGTCATTGGCGCCACCCGCAGTCTCGTGCCTGGTGCCGCTGGTACCACCTATCCTCTTGACTCTCTCGGCATCCCTGCCATCGTACTCGCCGACGGTCCTGCCGGACTCCGTATCGATGCAACGCGTGAGGGTGACTCTGCCACCTATTACTGCACACACTTCCCCATCGGCACCCTGCTCGCCTCTACCTGGAACACCCAGCTCGTGGAGGAGGTTGGTGAGGCTATCGGCGAAGAGGTGAAGGAGTATGGTGCCGACGTACTGCTGGCGCCTGCCCTGAACATTATGCGTAACCCCCTCTGCGGACGTAACTTCGAGTACTACTCTGAGGATCCTGTGGTGGCAGGTAAGACCGCTGGTGCCTATATCACTGGTGTCCAGAAAAACGATGTCGGCACGAGCATCAAGCACTTCGCTGCCAACAACCAGGAGACGAACCGTATGAACAACGATGCCCGCATCTCCCAGCGTGCCCTCCGTGAGATCTACCTCAAGGGTTTCGAGATCGCCATCAAGGAGAGCAAGCCCTGGACGGTGATGACCTCTTATAACTATATCAACGGTGTCTATTCATCTGAGAGCAAAGACCTCGTGCAGACCATCCTCCGCGATGAGTGGGGCTACGAGGGAACCGTGATGACAGACTGGTTCGGAGGTAAGGACGGTGCTGTCCAGATGTGGGCTGGCAACGACATGTTGCAGCCTGGTAAGGCCGAGCAGTTCGACTCCATCGTCGCTAGTGTGAAGAGCGGCAAGCTCGCTGAGGCCGATCTCGACCGCAACGTCGCCCGCATCCTCAGTCTCATCGAGAAGAGTCCCCGCTATCAGGGTTATCAGTACTCCAACAAGCCCGATCTCAAGGCTCACGCCGAGGTCACCCGTCAGTCTGCTGCTGAGGGTATGGTGCTGATGAAAAATGAAAAAATTAAAAAATTAGAAAATGAAAAGGCTGTGCTGCCGTTTGCTGAGACCGTGAAGAACGTCGCCCTCTATGGCAATACCTCTTACGACTTCATCGCCGGCGGTACGGGTTCAGGCAATGTGAACCATGCCTATGTCGTCTCTCTGCTCGATGGTCTGAAGAACGGTGGCTACATTGTCTCCGAGGAGCTGAAGACCACCTACGAGACTTATATCGCCGATGCCAAGAAAGCTGCCGAGGCTGCTGCTGAGGCCGCTGTCAAGAAGGATCCGAAGAATGCCATGCTGATGCGCTTCCTGCCGCAGCCGCTGCCCGCAGAGAAGCTGTTTACCGCTGACGAGCTGACAGCTCAGGCTGAGAAGGCTGATGTCGCCGTGATCACCCTCGGACGCCTCTCTGGTGAGTTCCTCGACCGTAATGTTTCCAACTTCAACCTCAGCGCTTCTGAGCGTTCACTCATCGAACAGGTGTGCGACGTCTATCACAAGGCTGGCAAGCAGGTGGTGGTGCTGCTGAACATCGGTGGTGTCATCGAGACCGCTTCTTGGCGTGAGCTGCCCGATGCTATCCTTTGCGCCTGGCAGGCTGGACAGGAGGGTGGTAACTCTGTCGTCGATGTGCTGAGTGGCAAGCAGTCGCCCTCTGGTAAGTTCACCATGACGTGGCCCGTTCGCTTCACCGATGCTTACTCTTCCAAGAACTTCCCCATCGATCAGGATCCCCGCATCGATATGATGAACCAGGGGCAGAAGGGTAATGTCCGTACCGTCGATTACACCGAGTACGAGGAAGACATCTACGTCGGCTATCGTTACTTCGACAGCTTTGAGGTGCCCGTGGCTTATCCCTTCGGCTATGGCCTGAGCTACACCACCTTCGAGTATGCTGATGCCAAGGTTGCTGACAAGGGCGAGGGCTACGAGGTCACCGTCACTGTCAAGAACACTGGCGACCGTGAAGGCAAGGAGGTCGTAGAGCTCTATGTCGCTGCACCTGACTCAAAGGCTGCCAACAAGCCTGTGAAGGAACTCAAGGCCTTCGCCAAGACGAAGAACCTGAAGCCCGGTGAGAGCGAGACCGTCAAGATGGAAGTGAAGGCTGCCGACCTCGCCTCGTTCGACGAAGCTGCCTCTGCGTGGGTGGTTGCCGAGGGTGAATACCAGTTCCTCGTCGCTGCCTCTGCAGCAGACATCAAGGCTACACTGTCTGCTGCCGTCAAGGCCAGCACTGTCAAGGCTAACGATGTCCTGAAACCCCAAACCCCGCTGAACCTTCTGAAGCGTTAGCTTTTTCCCCTCCTGAGTTAGGAGGGGTCAGGGGTGGTCTGATACACCTCAGACTCTGCTTAAGAATCTGCGCTTGCTCAGACCCCCTCTGGCTCCCCCTACTCAGGGTAGAAACAATTACAATCTTCCTCTGCTCAGCCGAGCGGGGGATTATTGTTCTTTGTAAAAAATTTGAATAATTCTTTTGTTGTTTTAAAAATTCTTCGTACTTTTGCAGCGAAATAAGGCAAACTTTTTGCTGTTTCGCTAAAAAGACCGTGTATGAATAAGATCGCTCGTGTGTTGTTTCTGACACTCCTGCTGTTGGCGACAGGAGCATCTCACCATTGGGCAGGAGAGCAGTTGCCTCCTAAGCTTCAGTCTATCACTGATGAAGCCTACCGTGCTTACAGCGCCCGGGAGACGGAAAACTTTTTCGAGACTATCCAGCAGATCAAGGCTGCCACCGAGTTCTCCCAATATCAGGAGACCTACTATCGGGCTTGCAGCTACGAGGCCATCTATATGTTTGAGTATGTCAATCGTCAGAAAGGCGTCGAGCTGTCACACGCCATTTACCATCACGCCAAGGAGAACAAGAGCAA
>JAFRQC010000059.1 GCA_017428805.1 Prevotella sp.
ATCAGCCTTGCCCGCTCGTAAAGATTCTCATGGAAAAGAGCGATCTCTTCCGAGGAATGAGGAAGGAGGAATGAGGAAGGAGAATAGTTCTGCTGCGGATCAGACCACCCCTGCCCCCTCCTACTCAGGAGGGGAACATCCGCGGAATGTGGTAACTTCTTCCCCTCCTGAGTCAGGAGGGGTTGCCCGTAGGGCGGGGTGGTCTGAACCGCCTCTAAATGAACCGCTTCCAACAACTCTCCTCTGCATACGATCTTCACCGACAGTCCGTCGGCCCCCACGAACGCCATCAGCGTCTGGGGCATCTCTCCGGCACCGCGACGCACAGCCTCAGCCTCGTCAAAACTGGTCAGGTTGTTCACCTCTAATAATACGAGCCCTGTGTATCCCCGCGTCACTAACTCGTGGTTCCTATTCTCCTGTTCCAGCGCGAAACAGATCCTCGGCAGGTCCTTCGGCCAGTTCTCGTAGCCCTCCAGCGTACCGTTGTTACTGACGTGGGCATACCGCATCGTCGGCAGGTCCCTGCGGAACGTGCTGACCTGATCGTCGTACTCGCCCTGACTGATGAGTTCTGCCACTTCCCGAAGTTCCAGAAGCCGCAGGGTTTCCTTGTTACGATAGCTCTTGATAAGCGTGATTCTTGGTGCCATCATCCTATAGTTTTAATCTGCTGCAAAGGTACGAAAAATATCTGAAATGTGCAAGTAAAAAACTCAGAGAAATTTTGTTCAAAATCTGGTCAAAACGTCACTTTTGTACCTTTCTTACTGATATACAGATAATTAAATAGTGACGTTTAGTGATTTAAAACGTCACTATAACGTCACTTTTGGAGGGTTTTCTATGATTTTTGACCCTTGTGAGTCTTATTGAGGATAGGAGTTCATAGTGGTTTGAACAGTCTAAACTGTCAGTTTACTCAGTCTAAACTATTAGTTTACCCAATATAAACTGACAGTTCAATCCGTTTGTGTTATTGATAAACTGCCTCATTTCCAGTAGTTTAAAGCAATATTAACCTAATTTTTGTGTAATATTATTACCAAAATATGGTAAAAGTGACGATATAGTGACGTTTAAAACACTAAACGTCACTATATATTATACTGATATACAATAAGTTAGACTATAAAGTGACGTTTATTAGTAAAATTGTAAATAGATTATGAGATAGGCTATTTTAGTATCACAAAAATTGCATACCTCTGCATCAGAAATCATACACTCTTTCCCCTATTATTATAAAAAAGGTGGAAAAGATTTGGTGGTTTCGAGAGAAACTACTATCTTTGCAAGCGAAAACTTATTGTTGTTCTTAAAAATTATACTTATGAAAGAGACATTTCATCAAGCTGATGCCCGTTTCTATGAGGCATGGAAGTACATTGAGGTTAAATCGGTAGTCTGGACTACCGAAAATACAAATTTTGACATATGACTATTTATACCATCGGACATTCAAACCATTCACAAGAGGAATTCTTGCGTCTGATTCAGACGTATGGTATTACCTGTGTGGTCGATGTGAGGAGCCTGCCTGCCAGCAAGCACTATCCACAATTTAATCAAGATACAGGAGAGGATTAATCTGAAAAAGGCACTCATTGTAACCTATATTGATTCGATGGGAAAAGAAATAAAGCGCTTGAGGACAGTAGTTCCAACGAAATCAAGTATTTTCAAGAAAATCTTGAACTTCTTTACAAATTAGCGGCGAGGAAGCGGCGACAGAGTTCAAGGGGAAGACCGCGACGGTGGGCATAGTCACGGAGTTGGTCTTTGCCGATTTTGCCGATGGAGAAATAACGGGCCTCAGGATGGGCAAGCATCAGACCTGAGACGCTGGCGTGGGGTTTCATGGCACCACTCTCCGTAAGACGGATGCCGATCTGTTTCATATCTATGAGATCGTCGAGGACGAAGTTCAGGCTGGTGTCAGGCAATGAGGGATAACCTACGGCAGGACGGATGCCCTGAAACTTCTCCACAAGCATATCAGGGATGGAGAGTTTTTCATCCTTCGCATAACCCCAGTATTCCTTCCGAACTTGTTCGTGCATACGTTCAGCCGCTGCCTCAGCGAGACGGTCTGCGAGAAGCTGGGCCATCATTTTCTGGTAGGGGTCTGAGTCGAAGTCCGTTTCGAGGCCGAGGGAGACGGAAGAGGCGAAGACACAGATTTTAGAGGAGTCAGGAGTCAGGAGACAGGAGTCAGTAGATATGATATGAGGCGGGAGAAAGTCGGAGAGGCAGAGGTAAGGGGGATTGCCTTGTTGCTGACGCAAACAAGGTATCCTACTGACTCCTGACTCATGACTACTGACTCCTGTCTCCTGACTCCTGTCTCCTTTTTTACCCACCACGATATCATCCCCATCGCTATGTGCATCGAAAAGCTCAAATAACCCATAAGCATGGTATTCCCCTTCCAACTGTTGCAGGAATGCCTCGGCTTCCTGGTGCAGACGGTCTTTCTCCGACGGCTCCTTCACCTGCCAGGCGAAGAAGAAATAGGGCCAGTTGATATAGGGTATCAACTCAGAGATATCGTAGGTTATTATCATAATGGATAATTATCGGAAGGCGACGGGTTGGCCGATGTAGGAGGTGTCTACCCTACCCTGATGGTAAACGGTATGTCCATTGCAGAGGGTTCGTTCGACACGCCAGAGGTACATGTGACCCTCCATCGGACTCCAACCACAACGGCTCTGGATGATGTCGTGCGTCACCGTCCAGCCTGTGTTGGGACGAACGAGGACGATATCTGCCTGATATCCCTCACGAAGGAAGCCACGCTGGCGCACCTTGAAGAGACGGGCTGGATTATGGCACATCAGTTCGACGAGACGTTCCAAGGACAACACACCCTGATCTACGAGTTCGAGCATCGTGACGAGTGAGAACTGAATCATCGGCATGCCACTGGCCGCACGGGTACAGCCACCTTCTTTCTGAGACAGCAAGTGTGGGGCGTGGTCTGTGCCGATGACGGCGATACGTCCGTCGTTGAGGGCCTCGCGGAGGGCATCACGGTCACGCTCCGTCTTGATGGCTGGGTTGCACTTGATGCGGGTGCCCAAGGCGGTGTAGTCGCGGTCGCAGAAATAGAGGTGGGAGACGGTGGCCTCGGCAGTGATGCCAGAACTTTGAACTTTGAACTTTGAGCTTTGAGCTTTATGATTACTTAAAGCAAGCAAATCTAATTCCTTAGCCGTAGTGAGATGGGCGATGTGGAGGTGGGCATGGTGCTTGGTGGCGAGTTCGACGGCGAGGCGAGTGCTCTCGTAGCAGGCCTCTTCGCTACGGATCTCAGGATGGTGTGTGACCTTAGGATCGTCGCCGTATTTTGCCTTTGCCGTAGCCATGTTGCGATTGATGATATCCGTATCCTCACAATGCGTCATAATGATCATGGGCGCTGTGGCAAAGATACGATCCAGAGCCTCACGACGATCTACAAGCATATTGCCTGTTGAGGAACCCATGAATAGTTTGATGCCAGGGATGCGATGGGGATCGAGCTGGGGGAAGAGATCGGCATTGTCGTTGGTGGCACCAAAGAAGAAACTGTAGTTCACGTGGCTCTTCTGGGCTGCGAGGGAGAATTTTTCTTCCAAAGCCTCCAGTGTCGTAGTCTGTGGCACCGTATTGGGCATATCGAAATAGGTGGTGACACCTCCAGCGGCGGCGGCACGGCTCTCTGTGTCGATATCCGCCTTCTCCGTCAGACCTGGCTCACGGAAATGTACGTGGTCGTCGATGATGCCTGGGAGCACAAAACAGCCCGAAGCGTCGATGACCTCGTCATAAGACGCTTCGGGTGTATGGTTTCCCTCTATAATCTGAGTGATTTTTTCGTCTTCAATGACCAGCGAGCCATTGAATGTCCTGCCTTCATTGACAAGCGTTCCCCCTTTTACCAGCGTCGTCATTTCTGCGGAAGGCTGAGTGACGGCATCTGCAGGGAGTCTGGCATCGTATCCGGCTTCGAGACAGGCGGTTGCTGGGCGGTCTGAGGCGCATTGTCATCCATGAGGCCGTTCTGACGAGCCTGAATCTCATTGGCCGTACGATAGTACTCCTTCACGTAAGGATCTTCCTTGAACTTCTTCGTGGCCTTGCTCATGATGTCCTCGATCTGCGGGGTGAGCACAGGATAAGGATAGCCGCTGGTCATCATCATAAAGACGCCAGGACCCAGCACATTGTCGAAGTTCTCGACGATGAAGTTGGTCACCAACGAGTCTTCCTGCTGTGCCAGACGGGCAGCCTCCGCGGAGAGCTGACGGTTGATGACATCCTCGTCGATGCCTTCAAGCAGCATCTGACTCTGCTTGTGGGAAAGTTCGTTCAACTCGTTGCCAATCTGGTCGTGACGGTTGATGAACTGATAAAGCTTGTCGTTCAGGGGCGAGCCTGTGACACTACGGCCTGTGTTGTCGATATGAATCTCAATCTCGCCGCTCTCCACCACGACGGGCATTGCCAGCGACTGTTCATCCATATACAACGTAGCCAGACGGACGGTATCAAGAAGGCCCGCAAAGCGGAACTTGCCATGCACCACGTCGCAGGAGTCCATATTCTTCAGCTCCTGATCCTTCACCGTCTTCAGGTAGAGTTTACTACCGTCGAGCGACGAGACAGACGAGGAGCCCTGTATCGAATATGACTCGGCGCAGGACGTCAGCACGGCAATGATGAGAAATAGATATATGATCTTATTCATAACTTCTTTCGTTTCGTGGCGCAAAAATACAAAGATATATGGAGGTAGAAAAATAAATTTGCGCATTTTAAGGCAAATGCGCAAACTTTTATAGTTTTTTTGAAGAAGAATTTGTCTCTTTGGCCAGCTCTCGGTCAATTCTGTGTATAGAATAGAGTTGGAGAAGGGCTGCGATGAGCAGCGTCAACACCCATTTATTATATATATAGGTAATATAGTCGATTTGACTCAGGCCGAACACGTTCCCCATACTCGCGAACATCAATAATGCAGAGAGCAGGAAGAGGAAATCGCTGAGAATCATCATACGACGCAGACGGCGGATGACGAAGTTCGTGCCCTCATAACGTTGCAGCAACTGCATCGAAGTGAAGGCGATGGCTCCGACGGCAAAGACGTATGGTGCGAACTTCCACGCCAGCACACTGGCGCCGGCACCCACCACCATCAGCGTAGCACCCACAAGGAAGATGAGGTTCTGTATCTTATTGAGCTGTCTCATCGTTCACGGTCTGTTCCGGTTCTTGGTTTTCTTCCTTCATCACGAAGATGTCCTCATCGTCAGCCTTCATAAAATAACGCTCACGGGCAATCTTCTCCATCGCCTTCGGATTACGGTCGAGTTCACGGATCTGGGCTTTATCTCGCTCGTAGTCTGCATTATAACGGGCCTTCTCCTCCGTCAGTTCCTCGATGCGCTGACGGTTCTTCAGATGATTCCACATACTGTTCTCGTCGAGGAATCCCACGATGAGCACCGCCGCCACACAGACCACCGCATATTTCAGGGCCTGAGACTTCCAGACGATGAGCGTATATTTCTTGATATTGTCGATAACCTTCATATTTCTTTTATTTGACTGCAAAGGTAATAAAAAGAAGTGAAAAGTGAATAGTGAAAAGTGAAAAGTAATGTCCTTTAACTCCCTTTAACTCCTTTAACTCCTTTAACTCCTTTAAAAGTTGTATCTTTGCACCACAATTTATCAGTAACACATATATGGAATACATCGTATCAGCCAGGAAATACCGTCCGATGACCTTCGACACCGTCGTGGGACAGGAGGCGCTGACCACGACGCTGAAGAACGCCGTGAAGAGCGGCAAGCTGGCTCACGCCTATCTCTTCTGCGGTCCCCGTGGCGTCGGAAAGACCACCTGTGCCCGTATCTTCGCCAAGGCCATCAACTGTCAGCATCCCACTGCCGACGGTGAGGCTTGTAATGAGTGTGAGTCGTGCCAGTCGTTCAACGAGCAGCGATCACTCAACATCTTCGAGCTCGACGCGGCCTCGAACAACTCCGTGGAGCACATCAAGACGCTGATGGAGCAGACGCGCATCCCGCCGCAGTTAGGACGTTACAAAGTGTTCATCATCGACGAGGTTCACATGCTCTCGACGGCTGCCTTCAACGCCTTCCTCAAGACGCTGGAGGAGCCGCCCGCACACGTCATCTTCATCCTCGCCACGACGGAGAAGCACAAGATCCTGCCCACCATCCTCAGCCGTTGTCAGATCTACGACTTCGAACGGATGACCATCCGTAACACCGTCAATCATCTGAAGCACGTGGCCGAGCAAGAGGGCATCACCTATGACGAACAGGCTCTCGCCGTCATCGCAGAGAAGGCCGACGGTGGTATGCGCGACGCCCTCTCGATCTTCGACCAAGCCGCCTCGTTCTGTCAGGGCAATATCACTTACGAGAAAGTGATCGAAGACTTGAACGTGCTCGACTCCGAGAACTACTTCCAGATCGTCGATCTCTCTATAATAAATAAGGTGAGCGACATTATGGTGTTGTTGAACAACATCATCAACAAGGGTTTCGACGGTGGACTGCTCATCCAGGGTCTGGCCAAGCACGTGCGTAACGTGATGATGGCGAAGGATCCGCAGACACTGCCCCTGCTCGAAGTGAGCGACCAGCAACGCCAGCGCTATGCCGAACAGGCGAAGAAGTGCGACACCCGTTTCCTCTATCAGGCCCTGAAGCTGATGAACCAGTGCGACATCAACTACCGCCAGTCGTCGAACAAACGCCTGTTGGTGGAACTGACGCTGATAGAGGTGGCACAGATCACCCAGCCAGATGACGGTGCCAGTGCGGGGCGTCGCCCCAGAAGATTAAAATCCCTGTTTAAGCAACTGATACAGCAGTCTCAGCCCAAGAAAGTGGCCCCGCAGGTAGCCCCGGCTAAGACCGCTGCATCAACCGTGGCCCCAAAGGCCAAGATATCCGAGTACTCTGAGAAATCTGATTACTCTGAGAAATCTGAAAAAGCTGCCGCCCCCAAGATGAAGCTCGACAACATCGGCTTCTCCTGGGGCACGCTCCTCCAGAAGAACAAGAATCCCAAAGGGAAGATGAATATCATCCCAGGCACCGTCTCTGGATCGATGGAACAGCAGACCAATGCGGAGTTCACCCAGGAAGAACTCGAACTGCAATGGATGGCTATGTGTAACCGTATGCCTCAGGAGTTCAGCGGCATCGCCACCCGTATGAAGAATATGAATCCTGTCATCACGGAGTTCCCCAAGTTACAGGTGACGGTCGACAACACGCTCATCCAGCAACAGATGGAGGACTTCAAGGGACGTATCGTGAAGACACTCATCAACAGCCTGCACAACGTAGGCATCACCCTCGAGATCATCGTCGCCGAACAAACAGGTCAAAAGAGACTGCTCACCCGTCGTGAACAGTTCGAGGCCCTGAGCAAAGAAAATCCCGCCATAGAAAAACTACGGCAGGACTTCGATCTCGAACTGGCCTAAGGCCTTTTTTACCTTTTTACTTTTTTACCTTTCCCTACTCTCCCACAAACTTCTTAATTGTCTGCAGGCAGAGATCGCTGCTCACGGGCTTGGAGAGGAAGTCATTACATCCTGCCTCCAGTGCCAGCTGACGGTCGCTGTCGAAAGCGTTGGCCGTCAGGGCGATAATGGGCAGATCAGGGAATTTCTCCTTAATGGCCTTCGTGGCCTCCAATCCGTCCATAATAGGCATCTTAATGTCCATCAGCACGATATCATAGGTATTCTTTTCGGCCATCTCAACAGCCTCCTGGCCGTTCTTGGCACGTTCAAACTGATAGTACTTCTTCAGGATGTACGTCATCAGGATGAAGTTACTGTCATTGTCTTCTGCAATTAAAATCTTTTTCATATCTCTGATTTTTTAATATTCTAATTTTTTAATCTTTTAATTTTTCACTTTTTCCCCAGTCTGTCTTTCCACATCTTGCTCATATCCTCGAGCGTCTTACCCTTGGTCTCAGGCACGAGGCGCCAGACGAACAGGGCTGCTACCACGCAGATGATGCCATAGAGACCGTATGTGAACCAGTGTCCGAAGTCATCACCCTCTGTCAGGTGCATGTTGAACATCGGCACAAACGACGAGCTGACGATGAAGTTAGAAATCCACTGGAAGGCGACGGCTATGGCAACGGCAGCACCACGGATGGTGTTGGGGAACACCTCGGCGATGAGCACCCAGGTGATGGGACCCCAAGAGAACATAAACGAAGCCGAATAGATCAACAGCGAGGCGGCCGTCACCAGTGCAAGACTATCGTTACCGAAGGTCACTGCCACACCGAAGGCTCCGAGGGCCATACCTAATGAACCACTGATGAGTAACGGCTTGCGCCCCCACTTCTCAACCGTGAACACAGCCACGAGCGTGAACGAGATATTGATGATACCCATAAAGACGGTCAACATCATCGGGTCGTCCATACCCATGTCGCCGAAGATACGCGGAGCATAGTAGAGCACGGCGTTGATACCCACTGCCTGCTGGAACACTGAGAGCATGATGCCGATGAAGATACACATCGCACCATAGGTCATCAGCTTCTCCGTCTTCACCACCATCGTGTCCTTGATATCCTGCAGGATCTTCTGGGCCTTCAGACTGCCGTTGATCTTGGCGAGGATACCCTCGGCCTTCTTGTCTTGACCGATGCTCACGAGGTAACGCGGTGTCTCAGGTACGAAGCAGATAAGCAGGGCGAAGAGTCCTGCGGGCACAGCCTCACTACCGAACATATAACGCCAGCCTGTGGTCACCGTCCACTGGGCAGCGGGGTTGATGGCTGCCAGCCCCCTACCCATCTCCTCCACGAGCGGCTGAATGTGGTCGCCCAGGATGAAGAAGTTCACGAAGTACACCACCAGCTGACCGAAGATAATGGCAAACTGGTTCCACGACACGAGCATACCACGGATGTTCGAGGGAGCCACCTCACCGATATACATCGGGCAGATGGCAGAAGCCAGACCCACGCCGATACCACCAATCACACGGTAGATGTTAAACATAATGAGCAGTGAGTAGGTCGGTGTGCCGTGCTCGAAGAACAGGAACTCGGGCTCCATCGAGCCAAGTGCTGAGATAAAGAACAGCAGGCCGGCAATGATCAGCGACTTCTTACGGCCAAGGTTCGTGGCGAGCAGGCCGGAGATGGCCGAACCGATGATACAGCCGATGAGTGCCGAAGCCGAAGTGAAGCCATGCCACCCGTCGGTATAGGCGAAGTCCTTGGCTTCCATGAAGAATGCTTGCAGACCTTTCTCTGCACCAGAGATAACCGCTGTGTCGTAACCGAACAGCAGACCGCCCAACACGGCGACCATCACAATTGAAATGAGGTAGGCTTTGCTACCTTGTTCTGTTTGATTTACCATAATGTTTAGTTTTTTTATTTACGTTTTATTTCACTTTTCACTTTTTTACCTTTTTAATTTTTTAATCTTTTAATTTTTTACTTTTAATGGTAGTCCGAGGGTAAAGCTCGTGCCAGCCTCCGACGTACTGTCCAGTCGCAGGACACCGCCCAGCCTTTCTGCCGTCTCATGACAGTAGGCCAGACCGAGACCTAAGCCTTCCTTGAACTCATCGACCTTCACGAACCTCTCGAAGATAGTGCTGATCTTGTCTTCTGGGATGCCACAGCCCGTATCCTCAACGGTGAACCACATCATCAGTCCGTCGTTCCTCAACGTCAGCTTGATCGTTCCCTTCTCCGTGAATTTCACCGAGTTCTCCAGGATATTGCCCAACATCTGCAACAGACTGTCGCTGTTGGTGCAGAGGGTGGTGCCTTTGTCATGTGTCAGGTCTTCCAGTTCCACCTTGATCCGGTTCGCATCCACAGGCGGCATCTCCTGCAACGCCTTATGGCAGATGTCGAGGGCATCGGTATCCTCCACCTCCTTCAACAGGTCCTTCGTGTTCTGGTTGGCCAGGGCGAGCATCTTGTTCACCAGCGAGGTGATCTGCCTCGTGCTCGTACCGATGGTCTCAGCTATCTCGTGACGCTCTTCAGGCTCGAAGGTGTTCTCCTCGTTGGTGAGCACTTGCGTGAAACCGTTGATGATGTTCAGTGGCGTCCTTATCTCGTGGCTCACGTTACGGATGAACTGCGTCTTCATCTCGTCAGCCCTCGTCACCTTACGGTTAGCCTCTCTCAGTTCTTCGTTCTTCGCCAGCAGTCTCTGTCTGGAGCGACGGCGGATCAGGATGTTTCTGGCCATGAGGATGATGACGAGGATGGCCAGGGCAACGGTGTGAGCCAGAATGAGATAGATCCGCCTTGACATCTTCTCCTTCTGTTTGAACAGTGACACCTCTTGCTCATGCTGGCGGATGTTCTCGTCGATCATCACACCCGTGATGGAGTCGCGCATATGCATCAGTTCCCTTTGCGTCAGGAAAGCCTTCTCGTTATCCCCTGCATAGCGGTAGATATCACATTTCAACAGGTATCTTTCCTTCAGGTTCGGCAGGGCATCGGCCTCTTCCAGTGCCTTTTCCGTCAAACCGTCGGCCAGCGTCTTGTAAATCCGGGCATAGGGGGCAAAAAGATCACCTGTGGGTATCTTGTTCTGGCGCTCCGCATCCTCCATCTGGCTGATGCAGTGGCGGAATCCTTCCATATCCCCCTGCTTGAACCTCACAATGGCCCTGATGGCCCAGACGTCAGTCACACAACGGTGGTAGTTCCAGGAGTCCTCCCTGTTCTTCAGTTCCTTCTCCGTCTCGTCGAGCCAGTAGAGTGTCTGGCCCAAATCATTATTCAGATGTACGTGGGCGAGCGCTATATACACGAAAGCCAGCCCCTCCTTCTCAAAAGGAGTACCCTTGATCAGCTCTGCCGACTTCTTGAACTCCGCCTCCGCTCCTGGAATATTGCCACAGGTGTTATACACGTGACCCATCATGTTCGAGATATAATAGCTGGCTTCGTCGGCATAGTCGCTGCTTGTGATGTCCTCCTTCATCGTCTGCACGATGTGGTAGGCCGACGAGATGTTCATCTTTCCCAGATTATACATAATACCGCAGATCCAGGCCGTGTTGATCTCTGACACGTCTTTGTCTTCCCTGGCGTGATGCAGGAAGTTGACGCACGCTTTATAGACCACCGAATCCACATCCTGACCACTAGCTTCCCACATGGCTTGTTGCAACCGGCGATGCTCCGCTGTATCCTTACACTGAGGTGTCTGCGCCGACAACGGCAACGTCACCGCCATGACGATGACGGAGAGCAACGATTTTATCTTATGGTTGATCCTCATTTCTTCCGGTTTTAGGAAACTGCTGCAAAAATAGGCAATTTCCTTGAAACCACCAAACTTTTTCGACTGAATACGTTAAAAAAATAAAGAAAGTTGTGAAATGTCGTACTTTTTTTGTACTTTTGTGCCCAACTAACAGTATATACTACTTATATAATAAAAATTTATGAGAAAACTGACTTCACTCTTCCTGCTTGCTTTTAGCCTTGCGGCGACGGCACAGACGCACGTCATGGACGTGAACACCAACAAACTTGGGGCACCCGTGCAGCCCACGATGTACGGTATCTTCTTCGAGGATATCAACTACGCTGCCGACGGCGGCCTCTATGCCGAGATGGTGAAGAACCGCTCGTTCGAGTTCCCCCAGCACCTCATGGGCTGGCGCGCCTTCGGCAACTTCGACGTGGAGGACGAGGGTGGTCCCTTCGACCGCAATCCCCACTACGTCCGTCTGAAGTACTCCGGCCACAGCGACAAGTTCACCGGCCTGGAGAACGAAGGCTTCTTCGGCATCGGCGTTATGAAGGACAAGACCTACCGCTTCTCCCTCTGGGCCCGTTGTCCTGAAGGCGGCAAGAGCACCCTCGAAGTGAGCCTCGTCGATAACGCCACGATGGGTGAAGACCAGCGCTTCGCCACCGTCAACGTTGAGATCAGCGGCAAGGAGTGGAAGAAATACACTGCCACCCTAGCCTCGCCACGCACCGACCCGAAGGCTGCCCTCCGCCTCTTCCTTATGGGCGACAAGGCCACGACCGACGTGGAGCATATCTCCCTCTTCCCCACCGACACCTGGAAAGGCCGTGAGAACGGCATGCGCCGCGACCTGGCTCAGGCCCTCTGCGACATGCACCCTGGCGTGTTCCGCTTCCCAGGCGGCTGTATCGTCGAGGGTACCGACCTCGAGTCGCGCTACCAGTGGAAGAACAGCGTGGGTCCCGTCGAGAACCGTCCCCTGAACGAGAACCGCTGGCACTACACCTTCGGCCACCGCTTCTATCCTGACTACTTCCAGTCCTACGGCCTCGGCTTCTTCGAGTTCTTCCAGCTCTGTGAGGACTTCGGCTCCGAGCCCCTGCCCGTCATCTCCTGCGGACTCGCCTGCCAGTTCCAGAACCCCGACCCCACGAAGAAAGGTGTCCACGTGGCTGTCGATGACCTCGACGACTATATCCAGGATGCCCTCGACCTCGTGGAGTTCGCCAACGGCCCCGTCAGCAGCAAGTGGGGCAAGGTGCGTGCCGACATGGGCCATCCCGAGCCCTTCAACCTGAAGTTCCTCGGCGTGGGTAACGAGCAGTGGGACTATGACGAGGCCCACGGCAACTATGGCCCTGTGTTCACAGAACGCCTGAAGAAGTTCTCCGACGCCATCCGCGCCAAATATCCTACCCTCAAGCTCATCGGCACCACAGGCCCCAACTCCGAAGGCTGGGACTTCGACCTGTTGCAGCCCCGCATGAAGCAGCTCAAGGTGGATCTCTACGACGAGCACTACTATCGCAACGAGGAGTGGTTCCTCACCCACGGTCTGCGCTACGACTCTTACGACCGCAAGGGTCCCCGTGTCTTTGCTGGCGAATATGCCTGCCACGGCGCCAACGGCAAGAAGTGGAACCACTTCGAGACCTCGCTCTACGAGGCAGCCCATATGACAGGCATCGAGCGCAATGCCGACATCGTCCACATGGCCACCTACGCTCCCCTCTTTGCCCACGTCGAGGGCTGGCAGTGGCGTCCCGATGCCATCTGGTTCGACAATCTCCGCTCGTTCCGTTCCGTCAGCTACTACGTCCAGCAGCTCTTCGCCATGAACAAGGGCACCAACGTGCTCTCGCTCACCATGCAGAAGCAGCCCGTGGCCGGACAGCCCGGACAGGACGGACTCTTCGCCTCCAGCGTCTTCGACAGCCAGACGGGCGAGGTCATCATCAAGGTCGTCAACACCTCTGATGCCCCCCAGCCCATCACGCTGAACCTCCTAGGAGTCAACAGCGCCACCGAGGCCCAGACGATCACCCTCCACAGCGACAACATGGACGGTGAGAACACCCTCGACCGTCCCGACCTGATCATCCCAGTCTCTGGCTCTATCGCCGTCACTCCGGGCAAGAAATCCTCTACCCTCACCGACGAGCTCGCTTCCAAGACCTTCCGCATCTATAAAGTCAGGAAATAAACAAGGGGGAGCCGATCGGCTCCCCCTTGTTTAATTTCAAACAAAAACTACTCGTAGTACTCGATGATGCGGGTCTGCTCCATGGTCTGGCCCATCATCTCGCCAGAGCGGCTAATCCAGTTGCCCTTGTCGTCGAACTTGTAGTTCGTGTAGGGTGACTCCATTGAGTTGCCACCCATGTCCATGATGTCTGCCTTCGGTGTGCCGTCGTCGTTGTACGTACGCTTCACCTCCATGTCGTTGCCCATCACGTTCATCTTCTGGCTTACCACACGGCCGTTCTCCCACTTGTACTTGATCTCGATCTCGTTGCCCATCATCGACATCTTGGCAGACTGCAGATAGCCGTCGGCATCGTACTTGGCATCGCTCATACCCTCCTGCGACATCTTGCCGTCCTGGGTGAAGTTGATCACGATGTCCTGACCCATTCTGTTAGTCTTGATACTCTTCACGGCACCCTTGGCCTCATTGAGCTCGACGTCGTGGAACTTTGTCTGTGCCTGCATAGCGAAAGAAACTGCCAGCATGGCAACCATCATCATTAATTTTTTCATTGTCTGTTGTAAATTTTAAAAGTGATTAATTAAGTTGATAACTATCCCTTAGACGCACTGTCTCCGGAAAGGTTTAATCCAGACAGTGATTTTTTTATGATTCTTAGTCTTCTTCAGGGGTCATTCTCATGGACAGTGCGACATCGTCATTATGGGAAGCCTCGTCCTCCATGCGTTTCCGCTCCTCCTCGCCACGCTCAGCCAGCCACTTGTTGTGAGCCTCTTCAATCTCCTGGAGCTTCTCATTGTAGAGTTTGTCGCGATGACCATACCACTGCTCGTTGAGTTTCTCACGGGCTGCCTTCAGTTTTTTGACATCCTCGTCAGTATCTCCGATGGTCAACTCGGCGAACTTGGCATCGGCCTTGCGGTTGAGAACCTCCATGCGGGCCTTGCACTCTTCATAACAGACTTTCACGCCGTCTTTCAACACGTCGTAACGGTCGTCGTCCACCTCTGGCATCGTCAGCAGGATGTAATGGACATCCATCGACTTGTTCTTGCCGGCTTCATCGACGCTGTCAACCTGCATGCTCTCTATCTTCTGCTTGAATTCCGGATGAACCCTGAAGATTCCCTTCGCCATGGTTTCCAGATCTTCTTCATAGTTCGGGAACACCATAAAACTGTAGTCGTCCTTCTTGCCGATCGTGGCACATGACTCCAGTTTCTGGAACTCTCCCTCTATCAGTATCTCTACAGGCAGCAGTGCCACCTCTTCTGCCTTCACGCAGAGATTCTTCATGCGATAGGCAAACTGGGCACTCTGATTGCTCAGCGACTCGCCCAACTGGTCAAACTCTTTTATAATCGATCTTCTCATATCTGTTCATTTTTACTTTTTACTTTTCCTTTGGTGCGTCCTCGGTCTTCAGCTTCGCACTCAGGCTGCCGCCACCGGCGGCGCCGGGAACGGCGATGCCGTCGCTGATGTTCTTCGACTTGAAACTGGTCTTTGCCTCCAGGTTGTCGACGGTAGCTTTCGGGGCCTTGAGCTCGTCCTTGACCTCGGTCTTGCCGTTGATGGTGGTGTCGCCGTAGACCTGCGTCTTGCTGCCGCCCACCGAGGCGTTGCCGCCATCGAGCTGGAGCACGGCTTTGCCGTCGCCCTGCTGAGCCTCGAGGGTCTTGTCGGCAAAGAGGCCCATCTCCTCGGATACAGTCTGGAATTTCTTACTCTTGATGTCCTTGGATTTGGCACCCACATACATCTTCTCAGAGACGAGCGTCATGGTGCTGCCCTCAGCCAACTTGTCATCGGTGAGCTTCTGCTTGTCGACATTCATCGACTTCAAATCTACAGCCTTTGCGTTAACACTGAAGCTACCGGTAGCCTTACCTTCCGCATCGGCAGCGAGGAAGGCGGTCTTCTCAGCACGTACAGAGACCTTACCGTCTTTCGTCAGGGCCTTGGTCTCGAGCTTGCCGTCCTTCACCTCATAGTCGAGGCTCTCAACCGCGAAGGTCTTCGACCTGAAGATCACATCGCCCTCGGCGGTGTATTCGCCCTTGGTGAGCTTGCCCTTATCGTCGCGCTCGATATTCTTCGGGTTCGTGGTAGCCACCTCAACGGTCTTAGCGGTCATCGTTATCTTACTATCCTTCGTGAGCTCTTTCTCCTTCATGCCCTTGTCATCACTCTGATAGTCGATTGCTTCCAGATTGATGTTCTTTGAGCGGATTTCCACGTTTCCGACTACTGGGAACTCCTTACCGTCAGTGGAATTAACCGTAGTGAAAGATATGTTCTGAGCATTCACGGAGAGGCCACCGTCTTCGACCAGTTTACCACTGTCATCCTCCATGGATACACCGATTCTCGGGGTGACGACGCTGATGCCGGCCTCGGGGTTGGTATGGGTGTTGCCATCACCGTCGGCAGAAGCGATATTGATGGTCTCTGCTACGATGTTCATCGTGGCGCCCGTGGTATTCTTCTTAAAGTCATCACCGGTCTTGATCTCTTTCTTCTCAGCCTCAAGCGCCTTCTTACGGCGGTTCACCTCGGCCAGTTGGGATACGAGATGGATAAAGGTCTGAGTGGCCTGGTACAGCGTCGGCAGCATGGATTCCATTTCCTCGTGTATCTCCTCAATGTCAAGGAGGTTCACACGCGAGGTAAAATTATCCTCGACATTCCACTTCTGCTCATCATCCAACAGCTTGGTCATCTTGGAGAAGCAATCATCGACGACCTTCTTCTGTCCCTCCATTTGCTGCTTAAGTTCGCTGCTCTCTTCCGACAGATCATTAATGGCACCCTCTATGATTTTCTTACGGCCTTCAGCAGACACTGCCGCTTCCAGATTAAGATGATTGTCGGCATGGATGTTGATGCCACCTTTCCCCGCCGGAACGGGAATCGCGGAGAAGGCATCCTTCGCATCGCTGCTGTGCAGCACGATGTCACAGGCCTGGGAGATGACTTCCGAGGTTTCGCAAACCACATCCTCCATGCCGTCAACGCCCGGATCGACGGCAATCTGGCGGATGCTGGGCGCACGGCTGACGATATGTCCCGACTCGCCGACGCCATCCAGGGCCACTTCACTGCCCTTTATGATCACGCGTCCCTGTGCACCGCCATGCAGCATGCCGCTCTTATCGACATTGCCGATCACGATCTCCGGGGCTGATATGACGATACGGTTGTCGTCGCGGTAGAAGATTCCGCTGTCGAGCCGGTTCATGATGTCCACCTTGATCTGCTGGACCTCAGCCTTCTGCTGATGGATCTCTTCCAGATCCTTCTCCACACACTTCTGGAAATTATCCAGTAAGGTCTTCCAATTATCAAATATATATCCCATGATTCAACTTCTTAAAATTTGATCAATGCGCCCTTTATCTTCTTGACGAATGCCTCGACCTTCTCCTTTTCCGAATCGTCAAGCGTTGACCCGTTAAGACTCTTGAGTGAGGGTTTCAAGACATCTTCCACCTTCTTGAATTCATTTCCGCGGAGCTCGAAGGTGTCGTCGGCCGAACCGATCAGGATGCTGCCCTTTTTGCCGTCGCCCCATGCATACCACTCATGATAAGATTTCTTGAGGTTCGCTGTCTCGTACATGTCGTCGATAACGCCCTTCACCGCGCCTTTCACCGCACCGCCTAACGTGTCGGTGGCCTTGCTGATGGGCGGAACGCCACTCAAGCTCTTGACGTATTTCCTCCACGTCACGTCATGCATGATGTTACCTGCGGTGGCTGGAGACAGAGTCGAAGCATCCGGCTTGGCCACGACGGCACCATTGACTTTCTTACGCATGTCATCGGTAAAGCCCAGTTCTTCCAACAGGTTCATGGCAATCAGCCGCTTCATATACTTTTGGGTGTTGGGCATACTCCGCATACGAGAGCTCAGGTTCTTTTTGATGTCTTTAATCTTGTAAACAGAAGCATTCGGACATTTCTCCCTGCTTACCGCCTTCAGCATCTTCTTCTTAAAGTCCTTCGGCATCGTCGTCCAATACCAGGAGAAATGCTTGTTGACATCCTCTTGCTTCATCTCCAGCTTATACAGGTCGCAGATTGCTTTCCGCAGATCTCTCGCCGCACTGATGACGGCCAAACGCATCATTCTCCTCTTGCCAATAATCATTTTATAGCGTTTGAAGTCAGAACCCTGGAAATTGGATTTCAGACGTGCAAAGCACGCATCACTCACAAGGCTCTTGGCATCGGACAATGTGCTGATGCGGTCAGAGATCTTCACGTTATCATCCTTGATGCCGACTTTGTCCTCCTCAAACTTCTTGTCAAGATCGGTCTCTTTCCACAGGTCGTTCTTCATCTCGTCATAGGTATTGCAAACGGCTTTCGTGTTGTCATCTGCCCATCTCGTCAATTCCATGACAAGAACATTAAACTCCTCTTTCTTATCAACACAGACGTTGTACTTTTCCTTGAATCGCGTACACAGATCCTTCGCCACGGCATCGGCCGCATTGATCAGTGTGACGGTACCATCTCCGACACTCAGGTTCGCCCCAGAGCCGACGGTTGAGAGGATGGAATCCTTGGCTTCCGCATTCAGCAGGGCCATCTTCTTCTCCTCGTTGAAGGCCAGCTTCGGATACTCACACTCCTTGTCGCCAGACTCCAGTTTCAGGAATCTGTTTGACTTCACGGTCAGCGCGCCCTCCATAGGCCGCATCACGACCTCGACGACGGACCTGACCATCGACAGGTCGACTACCTGTATGAACTTCTCTGCCAGCTTTTTAGCGACAAGTGCCGCCATGGATACGGCGAGGGTCGCGCCGGAGAACGCTTTCTCGTCGTTCTTGGATTTCCAAAGTTTATAACCGACGTTCGTGCCTGAGACAAGGTCGAGGTTATTGCCGGCCTCAATCCTCACATTCTTACCCTTGATGGTGACGTCACCGTTAGGCGCGGAGATCGTGATACCTGTAAAGGCGTTGATGTTCACATCGCCCCAAGGAGACGCTATATTCACCTCACGGCTGTCAGTAGAACCTGAGATCTTGTACAGGCCATAATTGTCGGACAACTCAAAACCACCGGCCAAAGCGAGATTGTTCTTGGCACTGCTAAACGGATTCAGGTCGCCCATGCCTGGGATAAAGTCAGAGAATGACCCCCAAGCCGGTGAAAACATTCCCGTCAGGAAACTCATGATGCCTGCTGCATCGTCGTTGATCTTCAGCTGATGGCCGCCGGCTGTCGCACAGTGTATATCCGCACCGGCACCTTTCGAAATAGCACCCATCACGTAAGGACGCTCCACGTTACCATCGACAAACCCCACAAAGACTTTGTCGTCCTCGTAATGCTTGCCCATGATACCTTTCTGACCACCCGCATTGGCAGCGAACTGAATCCAAGGAGAAGAAATTTTCTTGGTGTCATCAGTAATCTTCTTATCCTCATCTTTTTTGATATCCTGCCAGGAGAACATTACGCGGACTCGCCCGCTGTCATTGGGATCATCGGCATCGGTCACAGTGGCGATCTGAGGATCAGCCAACCTGACGTGACCAGCTGGAATCACCGTGGGATAGAATTGGTTGGCCTGCTTGGCTAAAGCGTACACCTGAAAGGAATAGTCGGCCTTATTGGAGCTGACCACCCACAGGTCGTCCTTTAGCTTTATGGGGATATTGGTCAGACAGTCAATCTGCGTTACAATATACTGCTGGGCATATACTTCGATGATCTGCCCCAACTTCAGATTCGGATAACTGGTGTCGAAATTGATGCAGACAGCATCCTTGCCGGCGCTGATCTCATTCTTCAAGATGTTGAAATACTTTTCCTTATCATATTTGGAACCTATCTCAGAGAATGGGTTAAAGCTCATCGCCTTATCTTCATCTCCCTTTTTCCCAAAATCGTGTTCGCCGTATTGCTCAGGCTCCGCCAGCTTCTTCTTTTCGTCAGTGAAGAACGCATCTTCACGATCATTATTGGAACTTGAGACGTCACTACCCTGCTTGGCAAGGTCATACAGATCGTTAAACAGCTCACCGCCTAAAAAAGTCGGGATGTTCTTATCGTTCTTGAAGAAACTGGAGAACTTCTTCATCACTACTTTATCCAACTTACCGCCCCAACAGAACAGGTTTCCCGAGATTTTCTTAGGATCAATGCGGATGGGATCATCCAACATATTGCCCTCATAGCCTGCGCCACAGTCATACTTATCACCTCTGGCCTCCTGCTCATCCACATCAAAATAACTCATACTTTCAAGCAATGGCAGTTTGACGTCGCCTTGCTGCTGACTGAATTCATCTTTAGTGGTAGGCACCTTATAGGCTGTCGATTCAGGACAGCCGATAAACAGCTTACCGTTCTCATAATACATGAATTCACCCCAGCGGTTGGTAGTACGGGCCAGCATGTCGTAGAAGCTCTCGTTATACTGCACCAGGAAGGGGAAGATATGCTCACTGCTAGTAGTCCCGTTATACTGATAGGCGAGATTTTTCATGCTGTCGGCATCAAAGGTCAGTTTCTTTTCTTTGTCGTAAGGCGCCACGAATTCCTTGATCCCATTGGTAAGAATCCCTGCCTTCAGTTTCTTACCGACAAAGGTACGACAGGTATTCTCAAGTGTCATTACCTTGTCGAGACTGAAAATACGCAAGATGACGCGCATGTAGTCCGACTTATATTTGACATGGACAGACTGGACATAGAAATCCTCACCCACTTTCTTGTACTCAGGGATCGTTTCCGAAGTCACGCCCTGCATGTCGACGAGAGACACTTTCTTTTTAAGGAACAACTCTTCCATAGCAGAACGCGACACGGGCACCCAGGGATCATCTGACTTTTTCAGGACCACAGATATCTCAGCATTGATCTCAGTGGGCTGGTACATTTTCTTACGGAACTGGAGATTCACCAAACTCAGGTAATAAGAACACTTTGCGTTATCCTTATTAGTCAACTCTACCTCTTTTTTGACGACCGACATCTTCTGCCCATCAATCTTTTCCTCTGTTGAAAGGACAAGATTGGACTCTGCTGTATTATCAGCTTTTTTGGAGATGCTGACACCATAGATTGTGAGATTTAATATTGCCATCTGATTATGAATTTACTGAATGAATACACTTGTATAATGGCTCTGCTCCTCACGCCCCAGATAAGTGACGCGACGGACCATGATCGTAACGTCGAGCAGAATCTGTTCATCCTCGCCGGTCACGTTTTTGCCTGCACTGTAATTCTCTTCCACGCTCACCACGTAGCCATTGACCACCATACCGTCCTCGCAATTGCTCAGACGCTGGTTGGTGTTGAAGGTGGCATTAAAGAGGAATGAATAACTGTGGTCACTGTTGCTGAGCAGATTGTTATAAAACACCTTCGCTTGTCTCGGGGAGTTCACACGGATTGAGAACTTCAGGGTCACTGGCTCCGTCGAACCATAGACCTCGCCTGAGGCATTGCGTTTGTGCTCACACTGATAGTCGAAGTGCTGAACGGTCAGACATTGCTCCTTCAACACACTCATGGGATTCTCCAGAAAATCCTCAGGCACCAGAAGGGCCTTCAGTTCGTTTGAATATAATGTAGCCATACTTAAATACGATGAAGCGATACACCATCAATCTCCATGGACTCTGCACTAATGGCCAGTTTCAGGAGCCGGCGACGGTTGACACTGATATCATAATACTCAGAGAGGGAAAAGCACTTGGCTTCCTCGAAATAGAGGATCTGCGTGTCGGATTCACTGTCCTTACCCTCGTTGCTCAGGCTAATGACTATCCGTCCGTTCTGCACACTTTGAGCGGAGAACCACTCAATCAGACCATGATCATCCTTGCCCGGGGCAATCACCGTCACCTCTACCCGCTCGCAACGGGTTCTTCCTTCAGGAGTGAACCCATTGAAGGGTCGGGCAAATAAAAACCGACAGTCAGACACCAGGTACTGCTTAGAGTAACGCTTGATGCTGTTATCGCCGAATTCCAAAACTGCTGCTAATGCCATATATTTATCATTTTATGTAATTGCTGGTGCAAATGTACGGCATTTGTATACTTCTCACAAGTTTTTTGCCATATTTCATCCTAGGTAGTAGCGACAAGGCGGTGCAGAGGCGACAAAAGTGACGGGCCTCCGTCAGAGTTGTCGCCTCTCCCGCCATACGTTATCTGCCGAAGGGGAAGGCTGGCTGGGGAGCCTTCTCGGGCTCGCCGAGGAACGAAGCCTCTGCGTCCTTGTCGTCGAGCTTGAACACCATGAACTTCGGACTCTGCTCAGTGCAGGGAGTCCATGCACCACCCTGAGGACCGTTAGGATCGCTGTACTTCACGAAGTTGCTCCATGCCGTCAGCATCTTCTCCGAGAGATCCCAGTCACCCTTCGTCCAGGGACGCCAGCAGTGCTTCAGCGACTTGAATACGAACCAGAGGTCAGAGGAGTGGAAGGCACCCTTCAGACGCTGTGTGACCTCGGGATGGGAACCGTCGTCGGGCAACGGACGGGCGAACTGATAAGCCCACGCCTTGCCGCCCTTCTGCTGGCGAACCTTGCAGAACTCGGCGATGTTGGGTGCCATATTGCCCATGTCGTTCAGGGTGAAACCAATCATATAAGGTATGTCTGCGAGCGTGCCCTCGCGCGTGGCATCGTCGAAACTCTTCACACAGACATAGCCGTCGATCATCGGCATGAAGGGCAGACCGCGGCGCATGAATGCCATCGGGCTGTTGTCCTGCTTACCGTCGTTGTTGATCTGGTAGTAGAGGGTGTTCAGGGCGAAGACGGTCTCCGTCGAGGCCTGACGCATCTTCTGCAGGTCGGTAAGTCCAGCCCAGTCGAACACTTTCTTGGCATTGGCCTCAGCATCGGCAAAGGTGCCACCGCTGTAACGGCCACCGATCGGATTGCCATTAGCATCGGGGATGGTGAGTCCCTGGGCGCTCATGATCACGGCCTTGTGGAACAGGCCACGGGCCAGTGGACTCTCGCAGAGGGTACGCACACTGCCACCACCGGCACTCTGTCCGAAGATGGTCACATTGTCAGGATCGCCACCAAACTGGGCGATGTTCTTCTTGATCCACTTCAGTGCCTCAATCTGGTCGAGGATGCCGTAGTTGCCTGATACCTTATTCGGGCTTTCTGCCGAGAGCAAAGGATGTACGAGGAAACCGAACACACCCAGACGGTAGTTGATGGACACGAGCACCACGTCCTTGGCACCCCACTCCTGGCCGTCGAACTCCGGCTCGGAGCCGAAACCCTCACGGAAGCCGCCACCGTGGATCCACAAAGCCACTGGCAGTTTCTTATTCACCTGTCCGGGAGCCTTCGTCCACACGTTCAGATACAGACAGTCCTCGCTGAAGGCTGCCTCCTTGCCATAGCCCCACTCGGTGTAGTAGCCACCAGTGTACTGGATGGCCTGGAAACTCGGACGTCCGAAGGTGTCGCAGATCCTAACACCCTTCCAGGGCACGACGGGCTGCGGGGCCTTCCAGCGGTTCTCACGGATGGGAGGCGCAGCGTAGGGGATGCCACGATACACAAACACATCGGGATGATCGTCGGCCACGACGCCTTGCACCTGACCGCCTTCAATCGTCAACACGGGATTCTCTCCTGCCTGGGCAGACATTGCCACCATGAGCAACAACGGTAAAAATAGTTTCTTCATAAGTTGTTATTTAAATTGGTTGATAATAATATAAAATGTGTATGATGGGGACAAAGTTACGAAAAAGTGAAAAGGTGAAAAAGTGAAAAAGTGAAAAAGTGATGTCCTTTAACTCCCTTTAACGCCTTTTACTCCTTTAACTCCTTTAAAAGTTGTACCTTTGCATCCAAATTCAATCAACGATATGATAAAAACAGAGCTTTGTGAGGAAGAAGACCGCCTCGTCATGTATTTTGAGGGACGGCTTGATACACCTGATGCAGACAAGGTGAAGAAAGACATGAAGGAACTGTATGACTATCACGACAAGAATATCGTGCTCGACCTGACAGACCTTAAGTATATCTGCAGCGCCGGCCTGCGCCTGTTCCTCGCTCTGTTGCAGGAGGGGCGTAAGAACGGTTGCAACGTCAGCGTCACTGGTCTCAGTCCATACATCCGCAGAGTATTCGACGAGACAGGCTTCACCAGACTCTTCAAATTAGACTGACAAGGGGGACTATGGACAAATTTTGGGCCTTTTTGCCCGATTTGTCCATAATTTAGCTCTTTGTCGCAACAACTTGCGTATTTTTTCTTTGCTTTTTGTTGTCAGTTCCGCAGAAATTGTGTATTTTTGCAAGCAGAACAATTAAAAACGAAGAATTATGTCTTTAATCAAGAAAATGCAAATTGGCGACAACCGCGCCGGCAGGTACACGAAAGAGTATCTGCTCACGGATTTCAAATGCCGTACCCACAGATTACACGACGAGTACCGTCCCCGTGCAGACAAATACTGCGACTACATAGAGGCCACTGTGATAGCACCTGGTCGCGAGGACATGCTGATGTATGAATGGTTTATCAACAGATCTACGCTGAGCGGCCGGCTGCTCATCCAACTGCCGCCGAAGCCGAATCAGAGCGTGCCCGACGAACAGGAGATCTTTTTCGAGGAGGCCCAGTGCTTCTCCTTCGAAGAGGAGTACCACATCAACCGCAACCAGCGCCGTGTGCTCCGCCTGCAGTTCGTGGCAGAGAAGGTCACTATCAATGGTATCACCTATAAAAGACAGTAAGTTATGGTTAAAGTCAATCAACATCCGAAATATCTGAAGGCTGTCCTCTATACTAATAATGTGGCAGAGATAGCCGGAGGCGTAGTACAGTCACAGTGCTTCACCGTGCAAGATTATCATTACCACTGCTACCGCGAGCGCGACGAGCAGGGAAACCCCTATGGCGGCATACTATCGGAGTATCTCGACTTCTCCGTGGTCGTGTCAGACCTGGAGACCATCAAGTTCTTCTACCAGTGCATGGACCTGAGTGAGAACACGCCCGTGTCGTTCCTCTTCAACGCCTCCTTCGGCCCAACCGGCCGCCTCACCGACTTCGAGGACGGCCTGATCACCTACGGCTA
>JAFRQC010000138.1 GCA_017428805.1 Prevotella sp.
AAAAAGGGGAAAAGGCCACCATCGGCGACACCGTACGCACTGTCACACTTTTAGGAGTGAAGTTCACACGTAAGATCTACGAGCCCGGTCTTATCGAGGCCGAGGTAAGCCTCGACTCCGTCCCGACTATCGATGATGCCAACGCTTTTTTCAGCATGCGTTATGCCGAACTCTCCATCATCGACCCCAACGGTACTACCGACAGTGACAAGGAGAAAAAGATTGCCAAGAACTATTTCGTGTTCATGGTCAACCCGCAGATCGTGATGAACAACGGCAAGCCTTCGATGTTCATCAAGCTGACCATCAACAGTATGGACAAGTTGATGACACTCGACAAATACAGTAAGGCTTACGTGTCAAGGACGCTCGGCGACATCCTCGACTACGAGAGCAGAAGTTTCGGGTTTAAGGACGTGTTGTTCCAGACCAACAACTATTATCTGCGTCGCCTCAGATACCCACTCAAAGGAAATGCGAAGGACCTCGCAGACAACAGCATCGAACTGAAGACCAGCCTGGAGTTCATACAGCCCTATCTGGTGCAGTATAATGAGACGTTCCACGACTTCATCGTGCGCACAGCCAACCGCTGTGGCGAGTTCCTGCTGTTTGAGGACGGCACGCTCTATCTTGGACTTCCCGTGACGAATACCGTCGAGAGCATACCCACCTACGATACCGTGACCTTCCAGGACTTTTCTAAGAATCCGCTCAATGTCGAGACCTATGCCCGCGACAGTGTGAAAAAAGGAAATGGCGATGTAAAGATACTCGGTCTGAACACCGGTGTCATCAAAACGGGGCGTGACGGATTCCCCGATGATGCCTTCCCTAAAGGCCTGAAATACAACTCCGAGTTGGCGCAAGACGAATATATCTACCCACTCTATCGCGGGAAATGGACGAACCTGCGCCACGAAACAGGCTTTGACAAAATCACCGACCTCCCCATCGCTCTCGTCTTCTCAATGTTAAAGAACGAGTTACAGAACACACAGACCGACTATATCCTCAACGCTATAGACTGGGGTGTGGCACTGGCCACAGAATGGGGCTCGTTAGCGTTCTTCGCACTCACAGAACTGTACTTCACGAACAAGGCCAAGACCGACGAATTCATTGACCCGCTGAAAAAAAAGAAAGAACATTACGACAGTCTTCACGGCGTACAGTTCAGTTCCGTGAATGAAGAGGGATGGACGACAGTGAACTACTACGCTGACATACGCAAGTATGAGGAGCAACAGCAGAAGAAGATCATTTGCATCGACATGGGCACCAACTACACCGACGTGAAGCTGGGAGAGACCATCCAAGTGGAAGGCCTCAAAGGCAACTATGTGGTCATCGAGATCAGGCAGGTCTCCAGCCAGATGTGGACACGCGACTACAAAAAGTTTGACTCTTCGGACAACTCTACCGACATCTATACCAACAGACAGTCGCAGATCATCTATGCCATCCCCACCTATAAGGACAAGGATGACAAGGAGAGAGCCATGCCGCCCGTCGCACCGGTGAGCATCATCAGGAAGGCTGGTCCGCAGACCGCCTTCGTCGTCGACAACAAAGACCCGAAGCACCAGGGGCGCGTGCGTATCGCCTACCCCTGGCAGTCATCCGAATCACCAAAACGTCTGGACCTGATGCAGGCAGAAATAGAGCTGGACGCAGCAACGAAGTCCGTCAAGGCCATTGAAGACAAAATCAATGAGTTGAAATATCTCCTGGATTTGCTCACTTTGGAGAAAGAAGAACTGAAGGACATCAGTACAATGACAGACGAGGAAAGGAAGCAAAAGAAAGAGGCTGTAGAACAGGAGATTGCTTCTATCGATCTCCTTCTCAAATCACTTGAACTTCCCGCAGACGGTAGCCGCGGATCCCTCAATATATTCCAGTATCTCTCGCGCCTTGCCCAGGCGGAGAAGACCAAACGCCTGAAGAAACGGAAGGAGGAACTCGAAGCCGTCCTGAAAATACTGAATGGCGAACAGGTGGATCTCGATGCCGAAATGAAGAAACTGCAGGATGAGATCGACAACAACAATAATCTCTTGAATGATGCAAAAGAAGAGAAGGAGAAAGCCGAGAAGAATTATAACGAGTTAAATAATAAGACCGACAGTCTCGCCGAAGCTTGGACTGATGAACTGAAAGATATTGCCTCGCCCTGGGTGCGCGTGGCAACGCCCATGGCCACCAAGGGAGGCGGTACCTACTTCAAGCCGCAGGTGGGCGACGAGGTGCTCGTCAACTACGACAACGACAACATCGAGCGTCCCTACGTCGTGGGAAGCCTGTTCTCAAAGAACGTCCCCGACCCCGACGAGTTCCTCAACTGCACGGCCACCCAAAGCGACCTGCTGAAAGAAGCCACCACCACCATCATGTCGCCCAATGGCCACCATATTGCCTTCAAGGATCCCACCGAAGGCTCGGCATTCCTCAGTGGCATACAGCCTGGTGTAGGTCTGCTGGCATCTGGCATCAACTCGCTGGCCGGAATCGACTGGGGCAAGGACTGTACCGGCGGCATTCATATCGGCGACCGCTATGGTATCTATGAACTGTCGATGTCATCACATGAGCGCAAGATCAACATCAGTTCGCCAATGGGTGACGTGAGCATCGACGCCTTCTCGGGCATCACCCTCTCTGCCCCTAACGGCAACGTGAAGATTGTGGGTAAGAACGTGAGTATCGAGGCCGGCAACAACATCGAGATTACCTCTGGCAACAACATCCAGTATCCCGTGGAAGGCCACCCGAAGAAGCGCTATAAGGTCACCAACGGTATAAAGAGTGCTGTAGCAGGTATGATCGGAGCCGGCGTAGAAGCAGCAGCTAAATATATCGACATGACCTTTGTCCGCACGATGGCCGAGGTTTTCCTCCGCCCCATCGAAGGCACCAACTGTATCAAGTCTAAGCGCTACCTCATGCTCGAGGCCGGTAAGGGTAAGGCCCATATCCCGCAGGAACGTTATGCCCCCAACGAGCAGGACAACACCAAGGCTGAGCAAACATTCTTCAACAATCTCATGGATTGTGTAGAAGCCGTCAACACCCGTTGTGACGGTATCGCCAAAAGATATAAGATTGCATGGGATGATGCCTACGAGAAACTGCAAGCCTGGAATGATGTTAAGTACCTGATAAAGGACGAAAACAAGAACGACATCGACCCATTGGCCAAAGGATGGAAGTACGATTTCAAAGAGGCATGGGAAGATGTCTTCACTGCACAAGATTTCGATAATAAAGTTGAAGAGGTGTTGCAGTTCAATGACGAAGGCTTTGAGCCTTACGAACAGACAATAGACAGGCTGCTTCAGGCCAGCAACGCTTGTGCCAAGGCCGTCTATCAGGTGAACCGTTGCTATTCGAAGTTCCTGGCACTTTTCGATACCCCGGTCAAAAACCCACCGATACCGATTATGGACGAACTCTTGAAGAAGGACTTCGACGATGCCAAGAAAACCAGGTCAGGGGAGTGGGTGGACGCCTACGTCTCTACTGGAGAGGACAAGCCCACCGACAAATTCCTCAGAGACAAAATGGACAATATCGACGATGACCCGATTTATCACAAGATGAAAGGTTTCAAGCGCTATTTGGCTGCCGCCTTCATCGCAGATGTGGCGTCCAAGGATGAATATGCCATGCCGAAATTAGGTCTCACCGCTTTATTGTCCGATCCGTTCGCGAAGATAGGCGGCAGGGGCAAGTACTTGAAGATCCACTACGAGAAGAAAGACCTGAAGGAAGAACGCCTGGCATTGCCCTACTATTGGCAGCAGTTCGTCGGTAATATGCGCAAGTTCGACACCTGGTTCGCACGTGCCGCCGCGGATGCTATCATCACGCCAATTCAGACGGCCCTGCAGCTGAACCAGGAACTGACCAACCACAGCGACAAGGTCTACAAGAACATCTGGCAGCAAATCGGTGACCGTCAGGTATGGAACGACCGTCCAGACGGTCTCATCCTGCTCTCCGACCGTAAGGATATGACCAAGGCCTTTGAGAGTGGCAAGTGGCGAGGTTCACGCACGGAGAACCGTGGTAACTGGAAATACCTCACCGAGTACTTATTAAGATATATGAACTAACAGCCTGACGTATGGACTATATATTCAAAGATTGGGAAAAGAAGCTGTCAGCCTTTGAGGACAGCGTAGAGAAGAAACTGGAAGACATTCGCCAGTGTAAGGAAGATATCCAGCAGTTGAAGGCGGAACTGACCAACCAAATGCCGAAAGGCCACTATATCCGCGACGACCAGCGGTTGATCCTCTCTGCCCCGGAAGTGATTATCGGCAATCTTGACCCCAACGGCCTGCTTTATAGCGGTGCTGCCTCCACAGTGGTTGTCCGCGGCATACAGGTGTCCCTGCAGGGTGCTGGCGAGGAAGGACAAGTGGAAACACGAGCCGCCAGCATCCGCCAGACGGCCGAAGACCCGGGCATTGACGGACTGGAGCACGTCGTCACAGGCGTGTCACAGGTGGTCAGCCAGGCCCGTAACATCGTCATCCAGAGCGATAATGCCGATGGAGCCTTCTCAGCCGTCACCGTTCCTACCGGCGGCAGCGGCGTGCGCATCCATGCCGACCAGACTATTGAGATCGGTGCCCTCGCCACAGCCGAGAGCCGGGAGAAGCGGCTGGATAATCTTATTTCATCCTTTAAAGACCGGAAGAGCCAACTCAAGACACAGGTCAAAGACCACAAGAGCAGTTTCAAAGATCTGGTAAAGGAACTGACGAATCTGCTTGATGACAAGGCAAAGATTGTGGAAGACGACAACGATGCCCGTTCAAACTATCAGGATATCTACGAGATCGACGAGGAGATAGAACGTCTGTCAGGTACGTTGTCCGATGCCATGTTCTCCTATAGTCAGGTCCTCTCCATGCTCGCTGAGGTGAACCGACAGATTGACTGCTTTACCAAGGAAAAGAACGCCATTAAGAAAGGTGACGACTTCAAGACGAAGACAACGGGTACCAGCGTATCCATCGCCAGCGAGAACATCAATATCGTCTCTATCGACGGTGAGGGCAACATCCGCGATAACGAGGGTGCCGGCATCGGCCTTCTCGGCAACGAGGTGAACATTGTCTCTGCAGAGAAAGACGGCAAGCTGAAGGAGAAAGGTCAGGTGTGTATCCAGGCCAAGACTGTCAAAGTGACTACCGCCGGTGCTGACAAAGTGGAGTTCGACGACCAGGAACACATCGTGAAGACTGCCGAGCATACCGCCGAGGGCGACATCATCCTGACATCGAAGAACATTACCCTCGAGAGCCTCGACTATGAGGTGAAGGAGAAGAAACTGCAGGAGAAAGCCCTCACCCAGGACGGCCGCATCAGCGTACGCGCCAAGACCGTCGAAGTGAGCACTGAGAACTCTGCCAACATCGAGGTCGACGACACGGGTGCGCTCACCAAGGCGAACTATACCGCTGAGGGCGACTTCATCCTCCGCTCGAAGACCGTCACCGTCGAAAGCGTCGACTACGACCTGGAGAACGGCGAGAAGAAGGAGAAGGCACTCACGGCCGAAGGCAAGGTGTCAGTCCGTGCCGAGAAGATGGATCTTGCCGCCACCGATACCGAAGGCAAGGCCACCGGCAGTATCAACGTCAATGCCAAGGCCGTCGCAGTGAAGACGATGGATGTGGACAAGGACAGCAAGGCCGACTCTGCCCTCGCCGCCGGCAGTACGATGGTGCTCGTCAGTGAGAAGATGTTCGTGGGCGCCAAGACCAAGGACGTCAAGAGCAAGAAGGTGCAGGTGGTATCCGAAGAGGTCGGTGCCTTTGCAGACAAGACGCTGGAGATCCAGCAGGGCGACGGCAAGGCCCTCGTACAGCTCGAAGGTGGCAACTTCTCCGCCAGCGGCAGCAAGACACAGCTCTATGGCGAGACCACCGTCAACGCCAAGACGGAGATCAAGGGCGAGTTCAAGGCTCCGAAGATTACCGGCGACGATATCCAGGCCAAATCGCACTTCAAGTCTACGAACATCGAAGACGGCATGGCTGCCGGAGGTGGTGGTGGCGGCGGTTCACTCTCCGCCAAGCTCCAGACCGAGGATGCCCCGGAAGAAAAGTAATCACAAAGTTCAAAGCTCAAAGTTCAAAGTAAAGTATGAATACCCTATTAATTAAACATATCAACGACACGCAGAAGAAGATGGGTGCTTACCTGTCTCTGCTCGACCTGCGTTACAAGAATCTCTGCGTTAAGGCAGACCCCGTAGCCCTGCTCCCTGTCACCGTCAACACAGGCCATCAGGAACTAAACCTTGAGGATGTGGCCAATGTCAGCATGCCCAACGAATACCAGCTGGCCATTTTCCCCAACATCCCCAACTACATGCAAGACATCATCCGTGGTGTCTTCGAGGCCCATCCAGAGTTCAAACTCGAGATCAGGGACACAAACGAGGACAGGAAAAACCAGGAGAATAGCCAGAAAGAGGAAGCCGACAAAGAGAAACTGGACAACGAAGAACCGGACATGAACAGCGTTTTGGGACTGGACGACATTTTCGATGAAGATAGTGATGAGACGAAATACCTGCTCTACACGATGCCCGAGGTGAATAAAGACCGCCGCGACTTCCTCAACAATGGTGTCAAGGCACTCCACCAGCAGTGTATGGTACGCCTCGATGGCGAGTATGCCGCCGGACTGAAGAAATTCAGTGAGGTAGAGATGTACTCATCCGAGAAGGATATGGCAGAAGCCCGTCAGGACCTGAAAGACATCCTCGACGACGTCAAGGAGAAAGCAAACCAGAAGTTACAAGAGAAGCAGCAGGAGATCGAAGAGGCCTACCGCCACTATCTGGAAAAAACAGAAAATCCTGTTCCCAACAACCCACAGGAGAAGGAACAGGATCAACTCGGCTACGACGTCACCAAAGGTTTCCGGGTATCTTGAACCGAACTACTTCGTGCCGCCGCCGAGGGCAATATAGAGGGATATAAGAGCCTGAGCGCCGTTGTACATGTTCGAAGCCTCATTGAGCTGGGCACCGAGGAGTGACTCCTGAGCGGTGAGCACTTCGAGGTATGCGGCCTTGCCGTTGTCCATCAGTTCGTGAGTGCCGTTATAGGCTTCGTGCAGCACCTCCACCTGACGATGGTAGTACTCATGACTCTCACGGGCAGCCCGACAGTCGGCAATCGCCTCGTTCACTTGGTTGCCGGCATCGACGACAGCCTGCACATACTTCTTCTTCAGGTTCTCCTCCGTCAGCTGAGCCGTCTTGTAGTTGGCATTGATCTGACCACGGGCGAAGATGGGCTGCGAGAGCTGACCGACGAGCTGCAAAAGCAGTTTGCCGGGATTGACGAGTCCGCCATTATTTGTCCATCCGGCCTCTCCCGTCAGCGTGATGCTGGGGAAGAAGGCAGCACGGGCAGCCTGCACGTTGTAGAAGGCTTCTTCTATGTAGAAATTGGCCAGACGGATGTCAGGACGGCGCTCCAGCATCATGGCGGGTACACCGACGTTCATATACTTTTCCTCGAACAGGCGCTTGTCTGCAGATGAGTGATATGTGTTTTCTGCATACCATTTCGAACGTTCGATGTGCTGCGGCGTGATGCAGAGCAGACTGCATATCTCGTTCTCCGTGGAACGGATGGCACGCTTGATGGCAACGATCTGAAGCTTCACGTCGAGCCATGACGACTCCTGCTGGTTGACGGCCGTTGAGTAGGCCTGTCCGTTCTCATACAGAGCCTGTTGGGTATCCAATGAGGCTTTCCACAGACTGTCGGTCGAAATCAAGATTTCCAGTTCGCGGTCAAGCAGCTGGAGATAGAAATACTGCTGTGCGAGCGTACCGATGAGGTTAGAGCGTGTGGATTCCTCAGTCATCTGAGCCTGCAACAGGGCGGCCTGGGCGGCGCGCTTCTTATTCCTCAAGGAACCGAACACATCGACATCCCATGACACATCCAACGGGATAGAATAGCTCTTCGTAGCCTTGGCACCGTCGAAGCTGGAGATGGAACCCTGTGGCGAGAAGTAGAGTGACGGCAGGAAGGCCAGCTTCTTGGTCCTCAATGCAATCTGACTCTTCTCGACATTGATGCGGGCAGAGTTCAGATCGGTGTTATTAGCCAGTGCCTGCTCGATCAACTGCTGCAACAGGGGATCGGTGAAGAACTCACGCCACGACATCTCGGCGATGGACGACTCACTCATTGCCGACGTGATGTCCTGCGAGGCACCGAACACGCCCTCAGGCTCCTGTACAGTCTTCTCATAATTATTATATAACCCGCAGCCCGACAGCATCAGACCCGAGAACAATATTAATACAACTTTTTTCATCTTCATACATTATTCTTTTTTCGACCACGAATTTCACGAATTACACTAATTCTTTTTTGTGCTTTCTTTCTCTGCATAGAAAATTCGTTTAATTCGTGTAATTCGTGGTCTTTATATACATTAGCTGTTTGCGACTTCTACGACTTCTTTGCCCTGGAATTTCTCGTGCATCTTCTGGAACACGATGAAGAAGGCTGGTACAACGAAGAGCAGGGCAATGGTACCAACGCTCATACCGCCGATGACACCCAGGGCCAGGGCACGGTTACCGTTGGCACCGGCACCACCCTCGATCACGAGCGGAATCATACCGATAATCATCGTGGCCACTGTCATCAGGATGGGACGCAGACGCTCCTTACAAGCCTCGAAGGCTGCCTCACTGATGGTCATGCCCTGAGCACGGCGCTCAGTAGCAAACTCAGTAATCAGGATGGCCGTCTTAGCCAACAGACCAATCAACATGATGACACCCGTCTGCAGGTAGATGTTGTTGTCCATACCAGGCAGACCCAACATATTACCGAAGAAGGCAAAGATGAAAGCACCCATCAGTCCGAACGGTACGCTGAACAGCACAGCCAACGGTGTGAACCACGAGTTGTAAAGCGATGCCAGGATGAGGTAAATCAGGATGGCGCAGATCACGTAGATAAGAGTGGTGGCATTAGAGCCGGCAGTCTCTTCCAACTCGCGCGACATACCACTATACTCATAGGTGGCTGTTGAGGGCATCTCCTCCTTAAACACCTCAGCAATGACTTTGTGGGCATCGCCCTCGGTATAGCCACTACCTGAAGAGATATAGCAAGTGATGCTCTGGAACAGGTTAAAGTGCTCGATGTTTGGCGGACCAACAATCTCCTTCAGCGTCACAAACTCGGAGATGGGAGCCATCTTACCGTTGCCCACCTGCACGAAGATGTTGTGCAGCGACTGCGGGTCGAGACGGTATTCAGGCGATGCAGCAGCCATAATGCGATAAACCTTACCAAACTGGTTGAAGTTACCGATATAGGCGCCACCACAGAAGGTACCAAGTGTGTTGAGCACGTCGGCTGGTGACACACCGGCACGGTCGCACTGGGCGGCATCTACATCCACCTGATACTTCGGGAACCGCTCAGAGTACGTCGACATGGCAGAGGCAATCTCCGGGCGCTCAGCCAGTTTGTTCAGGAAGTGCTCGGTCTGTTTGGCAAACTCCGACAGGTTGCCATCGGTGGGATCCTCCACAATCAGGCTCACACTGTTACTCGTACCATAGCCGGGAATCTGAGGCAGCTCGAAGGGCAGCACTTGTACATCCTTGATGTCTTGACAGTCAAAGTAGAATCGATACATGACGAGGGTTGACAGGTGGTTCATGCCAGGACGCTCGTCCCAGTTCTTCAGACGGACGATGAGGGTGGCGAAGTTGGAACCGGCACCCGAGTACATACCGTAGCCGCAGCATACGGCAAAACTCTCCAGTTCGGGAATATTCTTCACCTTGGCCTCCACTTGCTTCACCATCTCACGGGTCTGCTTCAGCGTGGTTCCTTCCGGTGCACGCAACTCAGCCAGGAACACGCCCTGGTCCTCCTGAGGCACAAGACCAGAAGGCAGACTCTTCATGAAGAACACCAGCAGCACGGCAGCCAGTGCCAACAGGCTCCATGCCATGACAGGACGCTTGATAAACTTCTGAACAGCCTTGCTGTATTTGTTGTAGATGGCGTTATAGCTCACGGTGTAGGCCTTCTTCGTGTAGTAGGTCAAGCCCTTGCCCTCCTGCTTGCCTTCCTTCATGCGCATCATGATGGCGCAGAGCGCAGGACAGAGTGTGAGGGCCGATACGCACGACAGACCGACAGACGAGGCAATCGTCACACCAAACTGGGTGAAGAACGTACCTGAGGTGCCGGGCATAAAGGTCACAGGAATGAAGACAGCCATAAATACCAAGGTACACGATACCACAGCTACCGACACCTCGCTCATGGCCTGACGGGTGGCTTCACGGGCATCGCTGATACCACCCTCCATCTTCGCCATGACAGCCTCAACCACCACGATGGCATCATCCACCACCGTACCGATGGCCAACACCAGAGCAAACAGCGTCAGGATGTTGAGTGAGAAACCTGCCAGCGAAACGATGGCAAAGGTACCCAACAACGACACGATAATCGAGATCGAGGGGATGATGGTGGCCTTGAAGTTCTGCAGGAAGAAGAACACCACTAAGATCACGAGGATGATAGCGATGACAAGCGTCTCCACCACGTTATGGATGGCGGCGAAGAGGAAGTCGTCACTGGTCATCAGGGTCACTACCTCCAGTCCGGCAGGCATCGTCCGCTTCGACTCCTCAAACGCCTTCTTGATGCGGGCGTTCACCTCGGTAGCATTGGCACACGGTGCCGCGAATACCATGAACATAGCACCCGGACGGTCCTTGATATTCGAGGTGAAGTTGTAGCTCATGGCACCAATCTTCACTTCGGCCACATCACTCAGGTGCAGCATGCCGCCACCACTGGTGCGCAACACGATGTCGTTAAACTCCTCAACCGTCTTCAGCGTACCCTTATACTGCATAGAGTATTGGTAGGAGTTCTCCGACTGTTCACCCAAGGAACCCACACCAACCACGAAGCTCTGTCCGCCGATGGCAGCAAAGACGTCGTTAGGGGTCAGTCCGTACTGCGCCATCACGTCGGGTTTCATCCAGATGCGCAAGGCGTAAGTGTTACCCAGGCTCTGTACGTTACCCACACCGGTGATACGCATCAGTCGCGGCTTGATGTTAATGTCGACATAGTTCGACACGAAGTCCTCGTCGTACTTGCCATCGGTACTCCTCACGGCGAAGATCTGCAGGATGTTATTCTGACGTTTCTCTACCTTCACACCAACTTTGATGACGTCGGCAGGCAACAAGGCCTGGGCCTGGGTCACACGGTTCTGCACGTTCACCGTCGCCATGTCGGGATCAGTGCCCTGCTTAAAGTAGACTGTAATATCAGCACTACCGTCAGAGGCAGCCTTAGAGGTCATATAGGTCATGTCGGGCACACCATTGATAGCCTCTTCCAGAGGCTGGATGACCGACTTCATCACCGTGTTCTCGTCAGCACCGGAGTAACTGGTGGTAACCGACACCGTAGGCGGTGCAATATCCGGGTATTGCTCGACTGCCAGTGTGCTCATCGAGATATAGCCCACCAGCGCTATCACAATAGAGATGGCACATGCCATCACATATTTATTAATAAATATATTGTTCTTCATATGGAAGTCTATTTTGCACTATTCACTTTTCACTCTTCACTTCTGGAAAAAGCACTTTCTGTCCTTCCGTCACGTTATTGGCACCTGTGGTCACAATCTTGTCGCCCACATTCAAACCGCTGGTAATGATGAAGTCCTTACCATTGCCAGTATCTTCGGTGGTCACCTCAATAGCAGTAGCCGTACTGTCGGCCTGCACTTTATAAACCTGTGACTTGTCCTGCAGGCGTACCACAGCATTCTGGGGAATGACAATCACATCCTTCTCATCATATTTCATCACGACCGAACCCTGAATGCCGGAGTACAGATGACCGTCAGGATTGGGGAACAACACCTTAGCGGTCAACGATCCGGTAGCGGCATTCACAACACCTGTCAAACTGGAAAAACGACCTTGGTGGGGATATTCCGTACCATTCTTCATGACAAATGTTGCTGGAGGCAATTGGGTAATGTACTTCTCTATATCAGCAGCATTCATGCCTTCCTTCACGGCACTCTCGATAATGGCCTCCGTGATGGAGATCTCGGCATACATCGTCGTATTACCACTCAGTATGGTCAGCTGTGTCATCGGCGAAACCTGGTCACCAGTACGCACGGGAATCTCACCGATCACGCCAGATACCGTAGCCGTGATGGTGCAGAAACCGAGGTTCACCTTGGCACGGTTCACGGCTGCCTTGGCCTGGGCCACCGAAGCTTGGGCCTGCTTGTAGGAATTTTCTGAGTTGCTCAGCAAATAGCTGCTCACTATTTTCTTTTCAAACAGGTTCTTGTTCGACTCATACTCCAGCTTCGCAGAGTTCTCCTGAGCCAAAGCGGCCTGTAAGTTGGCCTGTGCAGCCTCCAGTTCCAGCTGGGCATTACGCGAGTCGATCACGAAGAGCGTCTGCCCCTGTCTCACCTGCTGCCCCTCGGCCACGCAAATCTTCATCAACTGTCCGCTCACCTGCGGCGTTACCGTTACGTCGTTCTGACCTTTCATCCTGGCACTGAACTTCACAGGCACCTCAATGTCCGATTTCGTAATTGTCAATGTCTCAAACGATGTTGGGACGACCTCGGGCACGCCATTAACGCAGGAGGTCATTCCGCCGACCAAAGCGCTCAGCGCAAAGGTCAACTTCAAAGCTTTCTTTTTGTTCATACTGTTCTTTTTGTTAATAATGTAATATTTGGGTACAAAGATAA
>JAFRQC010000060.1 GCA_017428805.1 Prevotella sp.
CTGCCGGACATGAAGGAAATGGTGAGGAGCATGGTTGACCGGCGCGAACAGTTGCCCAATACCTACAAGGAGCGCATCCACCGCTTCCTCGACACCGTACCCGCCACGCCGACCTGTCTGCACGGCGACCTGCACATCGGCAACATCATCACCGACGGACAGAGGGAACTCTGGATTGACGTGGGCGACTTTGCCTACGGCACGCCCGAATGGGACCTGGGCATGATGTACTTCGCCAGCCACTTTATGAGTGAGGAGCGGTGCGACAATATCTTCCATCTGAACAATGCGACACTGAGAGCGCACTGGGATGCCTTTGCGCCGGTCTATTACGGTACCGATTCCCAGGAAGCACTGGAGGCCGAGGTCAGGAAACTGCACCCCTACATCGCCGCCAAGATATTGTTTGCGAGTACCAAGGTGTCGGGCGAGAAGGCTCCTGTCACAGCGCCTCTCCTGCAAGTCATTGACAAATATCTGCCGGAATGAAAATGAATAACGATTTTTCTGCCGCCATCATCCTGCTTGCCATGACATTCTCCGCCCAAGTAGCCCACTCGCAGCGAGCCATCGCTTTCAGCGGCATCGAGAATGCCCGAGATATGGGTACGCTCGTCATGCAGAACGGACAGACGGTCCGCGCGGGCATGCTCCTTCGCAGCGGAAACCTCTCGAAAGCCACCGACGGCGACGTGGCGGTGCTGAAGGAGAAATATCGGCTGACGGACGTCTTCGACTTCCGTTTCGAGGCCGAGGCCAACGCCGCCCCCGACCGCATCATCGACGGCGTGAGTTACACCCACCTGTCCACGCTGCCCCAGGCATTCATTCAGGGATTCTCATCCAGCAGACCAGATACGACCAAAATGGACACGCGCGACATGCTGGCCGTGCTGATGAAGTATGCCTTCGACCCGCAGGCGCAGGCGATGGCCCGACGGCTCTATCCCGCCATCGTGACCGACTCCACGGCGCAGAACTACTACGGTGCCTTCCTCCGTGGCGTGCTCCGCGCCAAGGGCGGCGTGCTCTGGCACTGCTCGCAGGGCAAGGACCGCGCCGGCTGGGCGTCGGCCTTCCTTCTGGCAGCCCTCGGTGCCAGTCGCGAGACCATCGTCGAGGACTTCGACCTCTCTAACCAGAGTTACGCCCGTCAGGTGGAGGCATTGACCGCCAAGGTTCAAGGCATGAACGGCAGCAAGGAAGCCGCGGCCTTCATCCGCGCCATGGTCGGCGTGAGCCGCGAGAACTTCGAGGCGACGCTCGACCTGATAGACCAGCGCTACGGCTCGCTGTCCGCCTACATCGAGAACCAACTGGGTTTCTCGAAAGAAGAACAGCAACAGTTGAGGGTAAAATACCTGACATCAGAATAAAGGAAACGGTAACACCTCCTTATTATGAACGAATTAGAAAGAATCAATTTGGATGACTACACGCAGATAGGCGAGGGTGGTAATGGGAAGACCTACGTCAACCCTGCTGCCTCTGGCGAAATCCTCAAAGTGAACCATGCTCGCCTGAGCACATGGGAGGCGGTGAAGCGCGAATACGATGTCTCGCGAGCCGTGGCCGATCTGGGTATCTCCGTCCCCGCGATGTACCGCATCGTGCACGTCGGCGAGGCCTTCGCCACCATCTCGCAGCGCATCGAGGGCAAGCGGTCACTCTCGCGCATTTGCCACGACGAGCCACAGCGCACCGAAGAGATGGCTCGCCTGTTGTGCTGCAAGGGCAAGGAACTCTTCGCCACGGAGTGTAACACGCAGTTCTTCCCCAGCCGGCGCGCGCAGGCACTGCAGGGCATCGAGCAAGCCTCCTTCGTCAGCCGCAAGAACCGGCAGCGGCTACGCACCTTCGTAGAGAGCATCGCCGAGGATAGTCATTGCGTGCATGGCGACTTCCAGCCGGGCAACATCATCCAGGCTGGAGACAACCTCTATTGGATTGACCTGGACCGCTTTGCCCACGGCGACCCCATGTTCGACATCGGTCACCTCTTCCTCATCTGCCACATCTATGCTCCCATGAAGCGGGTGCAAGACATCTTCCACATGACTCTGGAGCAGTTCCACTGCTTCTGGGATGCCTTCGCCAAGGAATACACCGGGCAGGACGACCACGCCTCCTTCGACGTCCAGGCCGGACGCTTCGCCGCCCTCGATGTCGTCCTCCGCACCGTCTTCCAGAAGCCCACCCTCGTCGAGAAACTCTTCTTCGGCATCTATGTACGCAAACTTATGAAAAAATACTATTCGTAACATAACTATGGCAAACAAACCCTTAGACACCACACTGTTGGACCGCGCCATCGTGTTCGCCGTCCGCGCCCATGCCGGGACCGAGCGTCGCGGTAAAGGATTCCCCTATATCGTTCACCCCATGGAGGCCGTGGAGATTGTCGCCACGATGACACGTGACCAGGAACTGCTGGCCGCCGCTGCCCTGCACGACACGGTGGAAGACACCAACGTGACTGTGGAGCAGATACGCGCCGAGTTCGGTGACCGCATCGCTTCGCTTGTGGCCTCGGAAACCGACACCGTGCTCGACGGTTTACCCGCTGAGGACAGTTGGCACGCCCGCAAGCAGGCTGCCATCGACCGTCTGGCCCGTGCCTCGCACGATGCCAAGATTGTAGCCCTGGGCGACAAGCTCTCGAACATGCGGGCTATCGCCCGAGACTATGCCCAGCAGGGCGATAAACTCTGGAACCTCTTCCACGCCAAGGATCCCAAGGACCATGAGTGGCACTACCGGGGACTGGCCGCCTCGCTCTGCGAACTCCGCGACACCTTCGCCTACAAGGAGTTCGAACAACTTATCGATCAAGTTTTTTCTTCTAATCCTACAAAATGATGAATTATCTGCTTGACCTGCACGGCCAGATGCTCATGGAGCACTACATTTAGAATTATTTGCACCTTACATGTATGCAAAACAAATAAAATTGTGTATATTTGCACTCGATTAGTGACCAGTAAATAACATAATTATGGCAGCAATAAAGATATTGAGCGTTGACGACGAGGCCCCCTTGGAGTTGCTGATGAGACAGTATTTCAGACGCAAGATTCGTAACGGCGAGTATGAGTTCTATTTCGCCCATAACGGCTTGGAGGCTCTTTCCATTCTGTATAACAACCCCGACATTGAGATTATCCTCTCGGACATCAATATGCCTGAGATGGACGGTCTGACGCTGTTGGCCAAAGTGAACGAGATGCGCAACCCCGCGCTGCGCGTCATCATGGTCAGCGCCTACGGTGACATGAAGAATATCCGCGAGGCGATGAACAATGGAGCCTTCGATTTTGCCACGAAACCTATCGACATGGACGACCTGAGTCTGACCATCGAGAAAGCTATCGCGCAGATTAACTATGTGCATGAGGCGCAGAAGGAACACACGCAGTTGGAGTCGCTGAAGAACGACCTGACCACAGCCCGCGACATACAGCAGTATATCCTGCCGCGTGTCTTTCCCCCATTTCCCGATGATAGCGACAAGGTGGACATCTACGCTTCGATGGAGGCGGCGAAGGACATCGGCGGCGACTTTTACGATTTCTTCCGTATTGATGACGACCACATCGCCCTGGTGATAGCCGACGTCTGCGGCAAGGGTATCCCTGCCGCGTTGTTCATGGCGGTGAGTCGAACGATTATCCGCTCGAAGGGAGTTCAGGGGTGCAGTGCCGCTGAGTGTTTGACAGAGTCGAACCGTCTGCTGGCTGCCTATTCGGTGGACAATATGTTTGTCACCGTGTTCTATGCCGTCTACAACATCAAGACAGGGCAAGTAAGCTATTGCAATGCCGGTCACAACCCTCCACACCTGTTGCGGAAAGACGGCACCGTCAGCGAGCTGCCCATGTCAGAGAATACTATCGTGGGTGTGTTCGACGGATTGGAATATCAGGAGGACACCCTTCAATTGGAACAGGGTGACACGCTGGTGATGTTTACCGACGGCGTGACCGAGGCCACAGATGCAACATACAAGGAGTTCGGTACAGAACGCTTGGATAGCATTCTCCATCAGCAGGCCGATGCCCAGTGTCTGAAGATTGTGGAAGCAATCAAGACTGGTATCAAGGAGTTTGTAGGCGATGCCGAACAGAGCGATGACATCACGATGCTTGTGGTGAAGCGCATAGCGAGTTAAGGATTAAGTGTTAAGAATTTAGAGGGTGGCAAAACATCATATCATCACAGGGCTATTGGGTGGAATGCTGATGGCTTCGGTGGCCACAGGGATATACTTACACCAGGCCGACCATGACCGTATCAGCGAGTTGGAATCCCAACTCAGTATACTGCGCCAGCAGGAACAACAGTCGGCGGTAGATCGTCGCGTCAGTAAGCAGATGGAAGAGATAGCCTACGGTCAGCAGGCCCTCTCTGAGGAGCGCAGTCAGGAAGCTATCCGACAGTCGGAGATTGCCCAGAGGATGACGCTTCTGTCAGAGGCAGAGCGTAAGAAAGCCATCGAAGCACAGGGGATTGCGGAACAGTCGGCCACGGAGGCAATGAACGCCTACCAGATGGCCGAGCGCCAGCGCAGCGAGGCTGACAGGCAGCGCCAACAGGCGGAACACGCCAAGTTAGTGGCCGACACGCTGAACTATATCTCGCTGGGACGTACCCTCGGTACGCAGTCATACGCCATCTATCAGGCTGGAGACACGGAACTGGGCAATATGCTGGCCTACGCCTCCTATCTCTACACCAGCGACTATGGTGGTGACCTCTACGCACCGGCGGTTTTCCAGGCTCTGACTCAGTCGGCAGGCAGCCGTCTCAGCTGGAGTATCCATAACGGAAGCATTGCTCGCATCTATATGTTACGCAACAGCGGAAAACTGTTTTCTGTGAGTACATACGGCGAGATTTTCGCCCATACGATGACGGGCGACAAGCTCATTACTGACAGACTGTTGAACGACAGACAGTATTGTTTCCGGGATGTGTTTGCTGTCAAAAACGACAAGTGCTATGCCATTAGTAATACCGGCCATCTGGTTATCATCGACGGAAAACGGACGCAGGTTCTGCCTGTAGAGAACGTTGACAAGCCTTTCTGCATGGAAAACATGAACGACAGCCGGCAACTGCTTATTCTCGGAGAGAATAGCGCTATGCTTCTCGACATTGCCACCGATAAGATTCTCGCTTCTCGCCGTCTGCCCTTCCGTGTTGTGTGTTGTGGCCGACGTGACTATAAACCCCTGCTCTTTGACAACCGTGGTGGCATGCACTTGGTGAACAGTCTTGACGATATAACAAACGAAAGGGTTTTGACCAACGGAAAACCGTCGGGAATGGTAACAGAGGGACAGGTGACAGCCTTTGCCAGCAGTAAAAATGAGCATCTGTCGGCCTACGGCATGTACGACGGCACCATCTGGCTGAAGAATGGTAATGGTAAGATTCGTAAGCTCGTAGGGCATCTCTCACAGGTGACAAGGCTGAAGTTCGACGGCAAGCGCCTCTATTCATCCAGTTATGACGGCAAACTACTCTTCTGGATGACTGGCGAAGAGCAAATCAAGCCCATCACGCTGTTCCAATCGGCCAGCTGGCTCACCGACTTTATCTTCAGCAGCGACAAGAACTTTATCTGGACTGGCGAACACAACGGCACCGTCACAGAGTATCTTATTGCACTGCCAAGAATTGCCCAGCGTCTGCGTCAGAATGTGAAGCGCAATTTCACGCAGGAGGAATGGAACTACTACGTGGGGAAGGGCATCCCTTTCAGGGAAGTGAAGAATTAAGTGTTAAAAGTAAAGAGTTTTGATACCTCTATGATAAAAAACAACATAATCACTAGAATCACCGGAAGAGTGTTGCTATGTGTAACACTCTTCACTCTTCACTTGTCACTCTTCACTTGCCACGCATTGGCGCAGGGCCTTCCCCTTATACGCAACTATACAGTGGCAGAATATGGCGGACATAACCGCTGCTATGACATAGAGACGGGCGAGGACGGCACAGTATATGTTGCCAATTTCGAAGGGCTGCTCTACTACGACCGTACCCAGTGGCGTATGATACACACCCCTGACATCAGCCGTGTAACGGTGGTCTATCGTGACAGCAAGAATACCGTCTGGGTGGGAGGTTTTAACTTCTTTGCCCGTGTGCAGCGGCGTGCCAACGGCGAACTGATGATGAAACAGATAGGAGGAACCCATCAGAAAAGAGAAGGACAAAATGGCAATCAGTTCGAAGGTGAGGTGATGGAAATCTTTGAGGACGGTGGGATGTTGCAGTTCGTCGCCAGCGACAATAATATATATAAAGTGGAAGGAGAGACCATCTCGCTGCAGCAACGCACGAATTCCAATCTCCGTCCTGGCGTGGAGTCAGATGTCGTATCAGTAGAGGCTCTGAAAGCCAAAGGAAAAATTACCGTTTTGGAAGATATCACCCAGACGGAGCAGATAGACGGAGGACTTCAGGTGAAGGTAAAGAAGAACTGTGGGCTGATTATAGCCGATGAGCATGGCCGCGAACTCTACACGATTACGGAGGACAACGGTCTATGCTCCAATCAGGTGGCCTACGTGGTTTACGACGGCCACGGCACGCTATGGGGAGCTACTGCCCACGGTATCTTTGCCATTGAGGTGCCATCGGTCTATAGCTATCTGTTGGCCAAGGATGGCCTTTCCGGCGAAGTTCATACCATCACTGCCTTCGACGGAAAGATCTACTTTGGCGGTACCAACGGACTTTACTATGTCAGCGCTCGGAAAATCAATCATATTCCCGACATCAATAATATCTGTTGGACGCTGTGTCACTATGGTGGTCATCTGCTCGCCGCTACCTCCAGTGGCATTTACAGAATAAAGCTTGGCGGCAGCGTCAGCAGACTCACATCGAATGCCACCACGGCCATGCTGGTAGATGGCAACCAGGTGTATGCAGGAGAGGCCGACGGTGTGTGGCTTTATCAGCAGGACTTTCGACAGCGGACGAAAGCCAGTGACCTACAGTTGGTAACAGATATTAGAATAGGTGCAGGTGGTAGCCTCTATCTGCAGAACGTTCATGGTAAGACCGAAGGCAAATACCTTGGTATGGCCAAAGAACCTATTGCCAACCTGCCGGACTATCTGTTGAAACCACTTGGCGATATTGAGGTCAAGGCTCAGTACAAGCATGGCGACCAAGTATGGATTGGTGGCGACGAAGTGCTGGCCGTCGTCGATACCGACAAGAAGGGACTCACCAAACTCATAGACTGCCGTACCCTGCGTTTCCGCAGCATCACGATGGGCGGCGACAGCGTGCTTTGGGGCGGCTATGGAACGATGCCCGGGGAGTTACCAAAATTGGGCAGCGACGAAGGAAACTTGCATTTCTACTATGCCCTCGACTATGCGCCGCTTTCAGGAAAGACTCTTTATCGCTACCGGCTTAACAACAATCAGTGGAGTGTATGGAGTGAGAAACAGGATGTTGAGTTCCTGAATCTGCCTTCCGGCTCCTTCACCCTCAGCGTACAGGCACAGTTGGCCAATGGCGAACTGTCGGAGGTGGCCTCCGTTGAATTCAGCATTGCCTATCCGCTGTTGATGCGTTGGTATATGGTGGTGCTCTACTTCATTATCCTTGCCTATATCGTCTGGCAGCTCTTCCGCTATCGTCTGAAACGACTACAGCGAGACAAGATCAAACTTGAACGTATCGTAGAGGAGCGTACTGCTGATCTGCGCAATGCCCAGCACGAACTGATTCGTCAGGAGAAGATGGCCTCCGTGGGTAAGTTGACCGAGGGACTTATCGACCGCATACTGAACCCGATGAACTATATCATCAACTTCTCGAAGATGTCGAACGGCCTGCTGAAAGACCTCAAGGAGAATATCGACAACAATAAGGACAGTATCAATGCCGACGACTATGAGGACACGCTCGATGTGCTCGATATGTTGACAGAGAACCTGAGGAATGTGGACCAGTATGGCCAAAACACCACACGCACGCTGAAAGCTATGGAGGAGATGCTGAAAGACCGCACCGGCGGCTATGTTGACATGGACTTGTTGCCAGTGCTTCAACAGAACAAGGAGATGCTTGTCAACTATTTTGCCAAGGAGATAGAGCAGTATCATATCCATACGATATTCAATCTTCCTTCGTCTGTTGACGGGGATTTGAAATCTCTGGCCATGCCTCTGTACGGCAATCCCGACATGCTCAGCAAGACGATGATGAGTCTGTTGGGAAACGCCGTCTATGCTGTAGTGAAGAAGGCTCAGAAGCAGCAATACACCCCGGAAGTTTCCCTTACCGCCTCCGTGGCAGATGGAAAGTATGTGCTGAAGATCCGCGACAACGGCATCGGTATCGAAGAGAAGATTCTCAGCAAGATTTTCGATCCCTTCTTTACCACCAAAACCACCGATGAGGCTGCTGGTGTAGGTCTCTACCTGAGTCGCGAGATCATACAGAACCACGGTGGAGATATTAGTGTGACATCCGTCAAGGATGAATATACAGAGTTTACGATTACGTTACCAAACCATCAAGCGATATGACAGAGATAGATTGTTTTCATGAAGCTGAGAGTAGAGGACAAACTTGCTTGGACTATACCGAGGCAAGGAAAAGGTCGGATGAAATCCACGAATTAAAACAGCAGTTGCAGAAACAGGAGAAACTGGCATCGCTCGGTATGCTCAGTGCCGGCATTGCCCACGAGATTCAGAACCCCCTGAACTTTGTCATCAACTTCTCGAAGATGTCAGACCGGCTCCTCGGTGATCTGACTGCCATTGTGGACGACAATGCCAGTCTATTGCCAGAGGCTGACCGTGAAGACCTCACCGACATCGTGGACAGCCTAAAGGAGAACATGGAGCAAATCAAGGAGAACGGCGAACGTGCTGTCAGCATCATACAGAGCATCCTGCTCATATCGCGTGGTAAGGAGAACGAGCGTATGCCAGCCGATGTATGTCATATCGTGAGGGAGTATGTCCGTCTGTCATACCATGCCATGCGTGCCAATCATCAGGGTTTCAACGTCACCCTGCATGAAGAGTATCAGGAGGGTATGCCCCCCGTAATGGTTATTCCGCAGGATTTGAGTCGAGCCGTATTGAACGTAATGAACAACGCCTGCTATGCAGTGTGGCAGAAATCACAGACAGCCACAGATGGTTATACGCCGGAAATCAGCATTAGCGTTGGCATTATCTCAAACGACCAAATCGTCATCACTATTGCTGACAATGGTGAGGGAATGACTGACGAAGTGAAAGAGCGTCTCTTCGAAAACTTCTTCACCACCAAGCCCATCGGACAGGGAACGGGGTTGGGCATGAGCATCACCCGCGACATCATCGAAAACAAACACGGTGGTAGGGTTACCTTTACTTCAACTCTGGGTGTAGGAACCACCTTTACATTTACAATACCCATTATGAAATGAGAAAGAGCATCTACATATTATTATTGACTCTCTGCACCTGTATAGTCTGTGCTCAAGAGTCGAAGCAGAGCGAGTCCCGTATGCGTGAGGTGCTTGCCCAGGCGGAGAGCGACTACCGCATAGGCCGCATAGAACAGGCCCGCGACACGCTGCTGCACGACCTCACGGCTTTTCATGGCAATCTGCGACAGAACGCGCTCCGGCTCATCGTCCTCAGCTATCTGGCTCGCTTCGACATGGAGCAGGCCCAAAAGTATGCAACTCAGATGCTTCAGGAGAATCCATACTATACACCGTCGGCCAGCGACCCGCCGACTTTAGCCGATATGGTCAGCGACATTAAGGCCGGCATGACAGCCACCATCACCACGGCTTCCAGTCAGGCAGAGAGTCTGGCAGAGGTGCCAGTGCCCACGACACTCATCACCGAGCAGATGATTCGCGACTGTGGCGGACGTAACCTGCAGGAGGTGCTGGCTGCCTACGTGCCTGGAATGAACATCATCGACTGCGATGATGATATCAACATTGCCATGCGTGGCATCTACAGCAACACGCAGGAGAAGATGCTCATTATGCTCAACGGTCACCGACTGAACAGTCATGCCACCAATACCGCTGCCCCCGACTTCAGCATCTCGCTGGAGAAAGTTAAGCAGATAGAGGTCCTGCGTGGTCCGGCATCTTCGCTCTATGGCGGTGTGGCACTTACCGCGGTCGTAAACATCATCACCAAGCAGGGTGCCGACGTAGATGGTCTGAATGCCAAGGCTGGTGCTGGCAACTATGGTCAGGTGAGGGCAGATGCTGTCCTGGGCAAACGCTACTTCGACCTTGATATGCTTGTCTGGGGGAGTGTCTATCGTAGTAGCGGAGAAAAATACAATGTCACCAATGAGCGCATCGACGAGAGTCCTTACGGTATGCCTGTCGATGAGGTTCGCATTGGACGTGTCGGCACACGTCCTACCTACGATTTCGGTCTTCAACTAAGCTATAAAGGACTACAATTTCTCTACGACACCCATTTTTCACAGATAGTGGCACCATTTACGATGACATCGTTGGCATTGAGTTACGACCACGACCGATATCGCACCTATAACGGGTTGCTCCCAGGTTTCGGCACAGCCTCGCGCCATGCTGATTTGAGCTACAGTCACCAACTGGGCAACGTGCAGATGAAGTATGCCGTTACCTACGACAAGTCGGATCTGACGCGTTATCAGGTCATAAACGATGAGCCGATGCCTACTCTGGGCATGGCCCTCGGACTGCCTGAGGATGTCACCACGGTGTTTGCCCAATATGGTGGCATCTCGCGCTATGTTAATGGTCAGGAGCAGGACTACGGCGCACAGTTGAAAGGCAACTACAGCTATACCATCGGCGACCATCATAAGGGCAACATCGGTTTCGGTGCCGAGTACGGACACTTCCAGCTCGATGATATACGTTACCAGATAGGCTATGACTTCGAACAGACCTTCTTTGAAGATCCTCTGCTGCGCAATGCCGGCAAAGGCAGCGAGAACAGCGGTGATGCCTACGTGCAGCTGAAGCACCAGTGGCAGTCGCTTATCCTGAATGCCGGACTGCGTTACGACTATAAGGACCGTTACGACGAAACCCATGTCAATGAGTTCTCGCCCCGAGTGGCCCTCATCCTGCTGCGCCCCAAGTGGAGCGCCCGTCTCAGCTATTCTAAGTCGTTTGTCGATGCACCCTATATCTACCGCAAAGCAAATCTGCTGTCGACACTTATGAGCGGAGGGTCTGCCAATGATGCCGGCAGCCTGTCGCCAGAGCGCGTACACTCGCTGCAGTTGTCGTTTGCAGGCACAAACTGGGTGCGTGGTCTCAACTTCGAGGTGAACGGTTTTTATAATCGTGCCAACGACCTCATTATGACACACGTCATCGACTACGAGAACGTCAGCAAGAACCAGACCTGTGGCGTGGAACTGATGGCCAGTTATGAACCGTCAGGCCCGCTGAGCTGTCATGCCAACCTTACCTGGACAAAGACCTTCAAGTCGAACCTGATGGGACTTGAACTGCCCGATGAACTGAAAGAATATTATTCTGCCGACATCGATGCCAACAACAATACGCCAGCCCTGCGTGGCAACTTTGTCGTAGGCTGGCAGGCTGCGAAGCGGCTCCGGCTGCATGGCCACTTGCTGTTCGAAAGCAGGCAGACATCTTATAATACAGATCTGGTAAAGCTTATCCAGGCCACCTCATACATCTACACAGCCAGCGAATATTACAATCAGGGTGATATGGACCATGCGAGAGAATACGGCTTGATGGCTATTGATGCCATGCAGCATGTCACCATGCAGAAGGACATGTCGACGCGAGCCATCGTTAATCTCGGTGGACAATACATCGTTGGGCCTGTTACGATAGGGCTTGACATTCATAACCTGCTTGGCACACACTACTACCGCAGTGGCATGAACACCAACCTCATACCACAGCAGGGACGCTGGTTTATAGGCAGTGTCGGCATACGATTATAATATGGAAAAAAAACTATTAATACTCCAGAACGATGTGCAGCAAGTTCCACAACTGGCACAGTTCGTAGACGAGGCTTGCGAAGCTGAAGGGATCGACATGGCAATAGCTATGAAGCTGAACCTAGCCATAGAGGAGGCCGTAGTTAACGTTATGAATTATGCTTATCCTGTCGGTACCGTAGGCAATGTCAGCATTGAGGTGCGGACAAACAATAATCAGTTGGAGTTTGTCATCAGCGACAGCGGCAAACCATTCGACCCAACTACAAAGGGCGAAGTCGATACGACACTCTCTGCGGAGGAGCGTTCTATCGGTGGCTTGGGCATTCATCTGGTTCGTAAAATTATGGACTATATAAACTATGAGCGCACAGACGGAAAGAATATCCTGACATTAAGTAAGAAACTCAAATAAAAACATAATAACAATGAAAACAACAATTGAAGAGAAAAACGGCACTATGGTCGTCATGTTCGAAGGCCGCCTCGATACGGCGGCAAGTTTACAAACCGCCAAGGACATTGAGCCTCTGAACAACTATGCGGGACAGGAGATCATTCTCGATTGCAGCCGTCTGGAGTATATATCATCCAGCGGTCTGCGTCTGTTCCTCAGCGTGCTTAAGAATGCCAGGGTGAAGGGCGGACATGTCTATATCAAGGGCATCAACGATACTGTCCGAGGCATTTTCACCATCACGGGTTTCAGTAACATATTTGAGTTCAAATGATGGGCAGCAGCGTAACACTTGATGCGCATGGCGAGGCCCTCATGCAGCAATATCGCGAACTGCTGCCCACGCTGCAGCAGTTGGCCGACGAAGCCAGCAGCCAGTTGCGTCACGCTCTGCGCGAACAGGGCATCTACATCACGGCCATGGAGCACAGGGTGAAGACCGAGAAGTCGCTGGCAGGAAAACTGGAGCTGAAGGGGGCGAAGTACAAAAGCATCGACGACATCACCGACCTCGTGGGTCTACGCGTCATCACTTTCTATACCGACGAGGTGGACAAGGTGGCTGCCATTGCCAAGCGTGCCTTCGATATTGATTGGCAGGAAAGTGTTGATAAGCGCAAGCTTCACCAGTTGGACTCGTTCGGCTATAACTCGCTCCACTACATCTGCCGTTTGAAAACTGGCGGCCCACGCTTCGAACTGCAGATGCGCACGGCCTTGCAACATGTGTGGTCCACCATCGAGCACGACACTGGCTACAAGGGCGACGTGAAGATTCCCCGCGAGTACATGAGGCAATTTAGTCGTCTGGCAGGTATGATGGAATTGATTGACGACGAGTTCAGTCGGCTGCGCATCGTGCTCACCGACTACCGCCGCCAGACGCTGGCATTGGTGAAGAGCGGACAGCTTGACGACGTACCTCTGTCGCGCGACACATTCCGCAGTTATCTTGAACTGCATCCCTTCGACCGTCTGAACAAGCGTATCGCCGCTGTCAACCAAGCCGAAATCTGGCCCGTCTCGATGGTGTCCTATTTGCCCGTGCTTGAATCCTTCGGACTGGAAAACCTCGGCGATGTTCAGCAATTTATCGACGAGAATAGCGACGATGCTTATCAGTTGGCCCTCTCACAACTTGCCATTACCGACCTTGACATCCTCTCATCGAATACGGCCTTGCAGTATCTCTGTCTGGTCTATGTGCTGAAGCACAACGGCGGGTGCGACGGTCTGAAATCGCTCTACGACCTCATCAATGGCGAAAGCGATGCCAACGGCATGTTGGCTGACATGATGATGGAACAGGCCAAGACGTTGCCGTTTATGAGGAAAATTGACAAAAAATGATACAAATATGGATAGTCAAGCCATCATCTTTGCCGCCAATGCCTCCTAGTTGTTGGCTGGTGGTCTGATTATTGTTATTGTAGTCATTCTTCACAACCTCTGTGGACTTACTCTTGGCTATCTGATAGGACGGCTGTTAGGACTTGCCGAGCCGAAGAAACGGGCTATCTCCATCGAGGTGGGCATGCGGAACTCCGGCCTCGCTTCGTCATTAGCCATGCTCCACTTCACCGCCTATCCCCTGGTCACCATTCCCGGTGCTATCTTCAGCGTGTGGCACAATATCAGTGGTGCGATGGTCGCCCGACTTTACACCAGAAAACATAATATAGTAGGAAATGAAACAGACTAAACAATGGATGCTTGCTGCCATCCTCGCTGTCATCTGCGGTGTTTGCATAACTACTTGCTGCACCAGCAGTGACGATAATCCTGTTGTTGAGAAACAGCAGCCCACAGTACAACGCATCACTGAGCGAGGCAAGTTGTTGGTGGGAACCACGGGCGACTATCGACCGTTGTCGTATCGCGAGGCAAACGGCGACTATTGGGGCTTCGGTATTGAGATGGCACAGAAGATAGCCGAGCGCTTAGGTGTAGATATAGAATTCGTGCAGACCTCATGGCCTACGCTGACTGCCGATGTGCAGGCAGAACCGCAGACGTTTGACCTCGCCATCGGCGGCATAACCATTACCGAAACCCGGCGCGAGAAGATGCTGATGAGCGACGGCTACTTGGTCAACGGCAAGACCATTTTGTGTCGTGCCGCCGATGCCGAGCGCTACCAGTCTCTGGCCGACATCGACAAGTCCGAGATATGCGTGATGGTGAACCCCGGCGGTCTGAATGAGAAGTTCGCCAACGAGAATCTGCCCCATGCCACCATTATCGTCTATCAGAAAAACGAGGAGATACCCAATCAGGTGGTCGAAGGCAATGCCGACGTGATGATTACCGAAATCACTGAGGCTCCATGGTATGTGCAGAATGATGCGCGTCTCGCCGCCCCACTCCTTAATGCTCCTTTCACCCATGGAGAAATCGGTGTGCTGATGCGTAAAGGGCAGGAAGATCTTCTCGCCTTTGTCAATACCATCATTTCCCAGATGAAGGCCGACGGATCGCTGCATCTGCTCCATGAGAAATACGGACTGGTGTATGGATATTAGATGAGAACAATGAAATATACTTTTTACATTATTATTATCATCGTTGTCGTTGCCGCCCTTATGCTATTGTGGGGTGGTGCTGATGGGCTGCAAGGCACCTATTTTTGGATTGCTGAATTGGAAAACTCAGCGCGGGGAATCGACGGCATCACCGAAGCATCGCGTGTTAAGGTGATGGGTGATGCCGTGCGACACTTTGCTATTCTCAAGAAGGTATGCTATGTTCTGCTCTTCATCGCCCTGTTGCTTTTCTGCCTTGACAGAAAACGGAGGTTAGACAGACTGGAGCATTAAAATAAAAGTGCAAATTGGATGAAACTTCCAACCAGACTGAAAATGAAAATATGCAGGAAAAATAATTTTTTCTTCATAAAAAACGCAAGAAAAAGTTGGATTTCGTGCTGTTTTTTGATAATTTGTTGTATCTCTGTAGCAATTATTAAAGACATGACAAACAAAACAGCAACCTTCATTATTGTGGCACTTTTTCTGTGTGTTTCATCAGTTGCACAGGAGAAAGTTTCATATCAGCGAGACTATCGGTACCTCGCGGAAAGAATTGAAGGTGTATATATTCCAAAGGATATAGACGAAGCCGTTGACTCTTTGGACGTAATCATCAGTTCTGAGGACAAACGCCACATTACCGATTCTTTGTCCTTGGATGATTTTCGCGCCAGATGTCATTTCGGGTTAGGAATGTGGATGAGGAACAATTGGGGGTTGTGGGGAGGATCCCGCCTTCAGCGGTATTTTCTCGACAGGAAAGTGACCCACCCTGATGATATGTCGGATCAGATTCTGAAGACATACTATAAGAAAAAGATTCAAGGACTGGATTATTCTATTGAAGATGATATTGAACCAAATCCTGGCAATTATGAAGTGAGGAAGATAGGTCCACTGAGAAGGTTTTGGGTAAGACTGAAACAGAATATGAACAAAGATGTCCGTAAGACAAGACGCGAATTAAAGAAAGGGGGATATGCAAAGGGTAAGACGGTTTATTTTATGTATCCATACGGGTGCTCTACTGAAGAGGAAGATAAGATATCGTTAGAGTTATATGATGATAACTTCATCCCGTTGCCCAAAGGTAAGATTACAGATATTGATTACGTGTCGAAACGAATAAAAGTCAAACTCATTGACACCATCTCTCCGTATGGCATCATCGTCTTCGATGGGGACCTCCAAGGTGATGAATTTGGAAAAATCGAAAGAGATTTTGACACTTTTATCGTCAACAGCCCAAACAGATTCTATATGAAGCCGGGAAATGAGTTATGGTTTGACTTGAAATCCGAATTTTGGGATAGTGGGAAGAAAAAAGGAAATGAATGATAAAAAGAAAAGAGAGCTACTTTCGTAACTCTCTTATTCTTACGCGCTTCAGGATGGGCTTGAACTTGAACGTTTGAAATCAATAGAAATCGTTTGAAAACATAAGAAACTTAATATCAAATAGTTATAAATTTGATTTGAAATACACTCAAGTGTTAAATATTCATTGAATTGCAAAAATTGGGTGCAAATTGGGTGCAACTTTCAGAAGTTTTTTGTACCTTTGCACCCAGTTTAATGAATATTTGTTATGGCACAGTTTTTTCTAAGATCAAAACGTGAGGAGGGCGAGGCGCCTCTCTACACCAAGATAAGA
>JAFRQC010000061.1 GCA_017428805.1 Prevotella sp.
CATCACCAGCGTGGGCAAACGGGGCAGCCAGAACGTCAGCGGTACGGCAGACTATCCCGTGTCGTTCGTCTATATCAAATCGACGGAGGGCACGACCATCCGCAACCGTTTCTATCTGAAAGACTATACCGAGGCCCGCAAGCACAGCATACGTACAGGTGCCTACCACTTCTGGTCGGTACGCAGCAGCGGGACACAACAGGCACAATGGTTTATCCGCAACACGCTGTTCCGCAGCGGCGACCTGCCTCCCGTGCTCGACGTGGAGCCTACTGACGCACAGATAAAGATGATGGGCGGAGAGGAGAAGATGTTCGCGCATATACGCACGTGGTTGAATATGGTGGAGCGCTATACGGGCGTGAAGCCCATCCTCTATGTGAACCAGATGTTCGTGAACAAGCACCTCTCGAAGCAGGCTGACCTGAAACGCAACTACGGCGTGTGGATAGCCAGATACAGTGAGTATAAGCCCGACGTGAAGCTGACTTACTGGCAGCTGTGTCCTGACGGTCGCGTGGCAGGTATCCAGGGCGACGTGGACATCAACGTGTTCAATGGCTACCAGAGCCAGTTTGAGACGTTCCTCGAAGAAACGACAATTAAGTAATTATTCGTGGTGGTAGGGTTCGCCACGGATGATGGTACAGGCACGGTAGACCTGTTCGGTGAAGACAAGACGGATCATCTGATGCGAGAAGGTCATCTTAGACAATGACAGTTGTTCGTTGGCACGGGCATAGACGGCAGGTGAGAAGCCGTAGGATCCGCCGATGATGAACACGAGACGACGGGCGGTGTTCCGTTTCTGTTCCAGCCAACGGGCGAATTCTATGCTACGAAATTCCTTGCCGTGTTCGTCGAGCAGCACAACGGTATCACTCGCCTGCAGCTGTTTCAGAATCAGTTCTCCCTCGGCAGTCTTCTGTTGTTCCTCCGTCAGGCTCTTCGTATTTTTCAGTTCAGGTATTGTCACGAGTTCGAAGGGCATATAATGTCCGATTCGTTCCACATAGTCCGCGATTCCTGCAAAGAAGTGCTTATCCGTGGTCTTCCCCACTAATATCAGTACCGTTTTCATATCATCTGTAAACAGTAAACCGTAAACTGTAAACTAAATATTCAGTCCATACGACTGTTTCACCTCGCTCATGACGAAGGTGCTCTCGATGGAGGCAAGGCTCTCGATCTCACCCAACTTGTTGAGCACGAACTCCTGATATTGTTTCATATCGCGGGCGCGTACCTTTAATAAATAGTCGTAGGCTCCAGAGGTGTTGTAGCACTCTGTGACCTCCGGGATGCGCTGGATGCGACGCACGAACGCATCGGCAATCTCGTGGTTGATCTGCTTGAGCTTCACCTTACAGAAGACCTGCAGCCCGAGGTTCAGTTTCTCCGGATCAAGGATGGCCACATACTTACGGATGTAGCCCTGACGTTCGAGGCGTTTTTGACGCTCGAAGACGGGTGTTGGGGTCAGATGGACGGCATCTGCCAACTCTTTTGTGGTCAATTTCGCGTTTTTTTGCAGCGTTCTGAGGATCTGCAGGTCGGTTTCATCCAAGATTTCTGCCATATTTTAGAGTTTTATTCTGTTTGAGGGGCTTTCGGGAGCCCGAAAGGGAAAGATTTTCTTTCTCGGCTGCAAAATTAGGGATATTTTCTGAATTATGCAAGAAATTTGGTGGATATTTCTAAACTTCGTACCTTTGCACCCAGATTCAAATCAATTAATAACAATAAAAGAAAGGAAAAGATTATGAGTAAGAAGAATTATCGTTTTGAGACTTTACAGCTTCACGTAGGCCAGGAACAGGCAGACCCCGCAACCGACGCACGTGCCGTGCCCATCTACCAGACCACCAGCTATGTGTTCCACAATTCGCAGCATGCCGCCGACCGTTTCGGACTGCGTGATGCCGGTAATATCTACGGTCGTCTGACCAACTCGACACAAGGGGTGTTTGAGGATCGTGTCGCAGCGCTCGAAGGTGGTGTGGCAGGTCTTGCCGTAGCATCTGGTGCTGCTGCCATTACCTATGCCTTGCAGAACATCGTACAGAATGGCGACCATATCGTAGCAGCAGACAACCTCTATGGCGGTTCGTACAACCTCATCACCCACACGCTGGCCACACAGGGCATCAGCAATACGATTATCAATGTGAATGACCTCGAAGCCCTCGAGGCAGCCATCAAGCCCAACACAAAGGTAGTATATGCCGAGACCTTCGGCAATCCGAACTCTGATGTGCTCAACCTCGAGGGTGTGGCAGCTGTGGCACATAAGCACGGCATTCCGTTCATCGTGGACAACACCTTCGGCACACCGTATCTGATCCGTCCGCTGGAGCACGGCGCAGACATCGTGGTACACTCGGCCACGAAATTCCTCGGTGGTCACGGCAGCTCACTCGGCGGCGTCATCGTCGACGGCGGCAAGTTCGACTGGAAGGCTAACGACAAGTTCCCCACCCTCTCGAAGCCAGATCCTTCGTATCACGGCATCGTGTTTGCCGACGCCGTAGGTGCTGCGGCTTACGTCACCCGTATCCGTGCCGTCATCCTGCGTGATACCGGCGCAGCCATCTCACCCTTCAATGCCTTCATCCTGCTGCAGGGTGTCGAAACGCTGAGTCTGCGTGTGGAACGTCATGTGGAGAACACGTTGAAGGTGGTGGACTTCCTCGCCAAGCATCCGAAGGTGGCCAAGGTGAACCATCCGGCTTTAGAGAGTCATCCCGACCACGAACTCTACAAGAAGTATTTCCCCAATGGCGGCGGCAGCATCTTCACCTTCGAGATCAAGGGTGGACAGGAAGAGGCCTGGAAGTTCATCGATGCCCTGCAGATCTTCTCGCTGCTGGCAAATGTCGCCGACGTGAAGAGTCTGGTGATCCATCCTTACACCACCACGCACTCACAGCTTTCACCTGAGGAACTGGCCGAACAGCACATCACGCCGTCGACCATCCGACTCTCCATCGGTACAGAGCATATCGACGACATTATCGAAGATTTGTCGCAGGCATTTGATAAAATTTAAAAATTAAAAAATTAAAAGATTAAAATTATTTCGTACCTTTGTGCCCGATATGATATTCTATTTCTCAGGCACAGGTAATACGAAATGGGTGGCGAGCCAGATAGCCGACGCCATCGGTGAAGAAATGCTTTACATACCCGACCTCATCAGGAAGGGACAGTACGAATATGAATGGCATGAGGGGGAGCGGATAGGATTCTGCTTCCCCACTCATGGTTGGCAGCCGCCGGGGATTGTCAGGGAGTTTATTCGGAAGATGAGATTGATCAGACCACCCCGCCCTGACGGGCACCCCTCCTATTCAGGAGGGGAAAAGGATACTCATGTGTTTTGTTGGGCATTGACGACGTGCGGGGATAATATGGGTGAGGCGATGACCATATTGAATAAGGATCTGGCAAAGAATCCGCAGTTAAATATTGCCAACGGTCAGCCGCTGCAGGCCGAGACGCTGTTTTCCGTGATTATGCCCGAGAGCTACGTCTGTCTGCCGTTTATGAAGACCGACACCGAGGAGAAGGAGGCGATGAAAATAGAGCTGGCGGAGTTACAACTGCCCCATATCATCCAGATGATCGAGGAACGTCGCCGCGGCATTGAGGAATTGGAAAAGGGTGCCACTCCCCGACTCTATTCCTATGTCATCGGAGGTTACTTCAACAAGCAGATGATTACGGACAAGAAATTCACCGTCGATGAGGATGTGTGTATCAAGTGTGGCAAATGCGAAAAGGTCTGTCCCGTGGATAATATCAAAGGTACACCGCCCGTGTGGATTCACAACGGACGGTGTACTTGTTGTCTGGCCTGCTATCATCATTGTCCCGTGCATGCTATCAATTATGGGAGCATTACGAGGCGGCGGGGACAATATTATTTCAAAAAGCGTTGATCAGACCACCCCGCCCTGACGGGCACCCCTCCTACTCAGGAGGGGAAATTAATACACTCGGGGGCCGAAGATAGCCGTACCCACACGGATCATCGTAGAACGTGTCTCAAGGGCGATGGGATAGTCGTCGCTCATGCCCCACGACCGTTCGCAGAAGGCATCATCATCGGCGAAATACTTGGCCTTCACCTCATCGAAGAAGTCTGCGGCTGTCTGCATCTCACGACGGATCTGTTCCCGGTCGTCGACAAACGACGCCATCATCATCAGACCACAGATGCGGACATGCTTCATCTCGCGCCATTCGCCCTCAGCAAGGAGCTCACGACAGGCATCGAGCGTCAGGCCGTACTTCGTTGCCTCCTCAGCAATATGCAGTTCGAGAAGCACCTTGATCACCCGTCCGCACTTCTCTGCCTGACGGTTAATCTCCCGCATGAGCTTCATAGAGTCAACAGCCTCAATCATAGACACATACGGTGCAATGTATTTTACCTTATTCGTCTGCAGATGACCGATGAAATGCCACTCGATATCCTTGGGCAGCGACTCGTGCTTCTGACGCAGTTCCTGCTCGTGACTCTCACCGAAGATGCGCTGGCCCTCCTCATAGGCGGCCTCTATATATTCGTTGGGGTGATACTTGGAAATTGCCACAAGGCGTACACCCTGTGGCAATGTGTCCAATACACTATGTAACTTTCCTTTGACGTCGAACATCATTCTGCTTTCTTATATTCGAAGACATCCATCAGCGTGGTCTCTGCAACGGAGGCGATGACATAGTCGATCATCGTGCCACCCATCACCTCTTCGATGTTCTTCACGGCACCGTTGAAGGAACCAGCCTGCACGAGATAGGTCACCGTGCTGCGTTTCTCCTTCTCCGTCTTCTCGTCGATGGTGATGAACTGGAGCTTGGCCTTGTACCACTTGTCGGCCATATCGTCGTCGGAGAAGAATATCTCCTTATAGGCAGCCTTCTTGATGTCGGCTACGTCGAACTCGCCGCTGATATAGCTGGACATCTCTTCCATAATACGCTCTTCTGCCTCGCTGAAACTCAGGGCGTCGACGACATAATTCTCATTCACTTTCCTCTGCAAGCCGTCTTCCATCACCTTCTCATAACGGATCTTGCACTCAAACCAAATTGCTGTTCTTGATCTCATTTTATTTCTTTCTTAAATTATAATTATCGGGGTCAACGGGATCATACGGATCTACGCCGTATTTGTCCCTGTTTTGTCTGTAAAGGTCCTGACTGCTGCTCTTCGGCTGCGAAGAGGTGGAAGTCGAGGGTGTAGTTGTCGTTGTAGTGCCAGACGTCGTAACATCTGTCGAAGTAGTTCCATAGACAGACGATGTGTTCGACTTCTTATCCTCGGGAACTGTCCTCAGACCGATATAGTCTTTATCCATCGCCTCCATCTTCTTGCGGGTGATATTCTCGATGATCTCCGCTGCAATGGCCTGTGTACGGTCATTACTGAGATTCGTCTGCGAGGCCAGTTCCTGCTGTTTCTTGGCCAAGTCCTCGGTCATCTGCTTCGACTTGGCAGCAAACACCTTCTGCTCACCGTTCATCGACTCCGTATTATAGACACGTGAGATGATGACATCAGCCGCCTTGGTGAACTGCTTACGGAAAATGGCCTCTGCCTTCGCATTATACAGGCGCATTCTCTTCTCATCGACGGAAGTGGTATCATTCTGCTTCTCCTGAGCCACAATGGCAGCGATGGTGGCAGAATCGAGATCATCGCCGATACCGAGATACTCGCTCATATTATCCTCAAACAAGTCGTCGGGAATGGGTTCCTTCACGGGCTTGACAAACTCCACAGGCTCCGTGCTGGGCAAAAGATAGAAATAAAATCCCACCAGACAGAGGGCAATGGCGAGGGCCGACGCTCCTATGACACCCGTCTTGCGGATGGTACGTGCCTTGTTGATGGCCTGCCGCATGGCTTCTGCCGTCTGATAACGGTTGTCCGGTGCCTCGGCGGTGGCTTTCTCTACAATATGACGCAGTTCGATGGGCAGCCCCGACGACTGATAGATCCAAGCAATGAAACGTCCTAAGGAATAGACATCGCTACGGGCATCAGCACTATCACCTGCTAGTACCTCTGGCGCAACGAAGCCCTCCAGATCCTCATAGAGGATATCAGCCCCAATCTTCTCATAGAATGAACCGTGACAGAGCAGACGCACAGAACCGTCGTTTTTACGCACCAGGATATTAGACGGTGCATAGCAGACGTGGTAGATATTGTGCGCATGCAGCTCGACGGTGACATCAAAAAGGTCACGCAACGTGGAAATGACAAAGTCACCCTTTGCCACCATCGAGGGGTTCTCGTTGAGCAACTGTTCAATGGTGACATAATTACCCACCTCTACGGCAATGGCATAGATGCCGTCTTCACCCTCATTGGGGGTATAGTGCAGCTGCTGTTTCGAATGGATCTCAGCCAAGGCCTCATGTTCGGCCATCACACTATTGTTGAAGGTAATGGCATCAGCCACCTCGTCGTGGAACTCCACAAAATTGGAGTATTTCCCGTCGATCAACCGCTTATAGAAATAGCCGTACGGCAGTCTGACCTTCGTGGTCTTACGGACGTCACGCGTCTCAAGTAATTCCTCGTAATTCACCTCTAAAATTAATTTACGATTTACAAATTTACGATTTACGATTTAATCCTGCGGACAGAATTTCGCTGCAAAAGTACATAATTAAATCGAAAAAACGCACAAATTCAAAATTAATTTGTACCTTTGCACCCGAAAATAAAAAAATAGTAAATCGTAAATCGTAAATTATTCAACGATGCCAGAAATATCCGTCCGCGGCATTGAGATGCCGGAGTCACCGATCAGAAAGCTTGCCCCCTTGGCTGCCGCTGCCAAGAAACGGGGCACGAAGGTATATCACCTGAACATTGGTCAGCCCGACCTGCCCACACCGCAGGTGGCTCTCGACGCGCTGAAAGAGATCGACCGAGAGATTCTCGAGTATTCACCCTCCCAGGGCTATCTGAGCTACAGGGAGAAGCTGGTGGACTACTACGCGAAATACAACATCAGCGTGACTGCTGAAGACATCATCATCACCAGCGGTGGATCTGAGGCCGTGCTCTTCGCCTTCCTCAGCTGTCTGAATCCCGGCGACGAGATCATCGTGCCCGAGCCTGCCTACGCCAACTATATGGCCTTCGCCATCTCGGCCGGTGCGAAGATCCGTACCATCGCCACCACCATCGAGGAAGGCTTCTCGCTGCCGAAGGTGGAGAAGTTCGAGGAGCTCATTAACGAGCGCACCCGGGCCATTATGATCTGCAACCCCAACAACCCGACAGGTTATCTCTATACCCGCCGTGAGATGAACCAGATCCGCGACCTCGTGAAGAAATACGACCTGTATCTCTTCTCCGACGAGGTGTATCGTGAATATATCTACACAGGCTCACCCTATATTTCCGCCTGTCATCTGGAAGGTATCGAGCAGAATGTCATCCTCATCGACTCCGTGTCGAAGCGCTATTCCGAGTGCGGTATCCGTATCGGAGCCCTCATCACGAAGAACGCCAAGGTACGTGCTGCCGTGATGAAGTTCTGTCAGGCACGCCTCTCCCCGCCCCTCATCGGACAGATTGTGGCAGAGGCCTCTTTGGACACGCCCGAGGAATACCTGCGTGATGTCTATGATGAATATGTCGAGCGCCGTAAGTGTCTCATCGACGGTCTGAACCGCATCCCCGGTGTCTATTCCCCCATTCCTATGGGAGCCTTCTATACCGTAGCCAAACTGCCCGTCGACGATGCAGAGAAATTCTGCCGCTGGTGCCTGGCTGAGTTCAACTACGAAGGAGAGACGGTGATGATGGCGCCTGCCGCTGGCTTCTACACCACTCCCGGTGCCGGCATCAATCAGGTGCGTATCGCCTACGTCCTCAAGAAAGCAGACCTCGAACGCGCCCTCTTCGTTCTCCGCAAAGCCCTCGAGGCCTATCCCGGTCGTGTTGATGAATGAATCTACCACTTTTTATAGCAAAACGGATTTATAGTGACCAGGGTGACAAACGAAAAGTGAGTCGCCCCGCTATCCGTATTGCCATTGTGGGCGTCGCCATCGGACTGATGGTGATGATCGTCACCATCTGCGTGGTACTGGGCTTCAAGCACACCATCCGCGACAAGGTGGCTGGCTTCGGCGGACATATCCAGGTGAGCAACCTGATGAAGTACAACGACATCGACCCCTATACCATCTGTGCCGACGACAGTATGATGCAGGTGTTCCGCTCGCAGCCGGGCGTCCGTCACGTACAGCGCTATACCATCACCCAGGGCCTGCTCAAGACCGACGACGACTTCCTCGGCGTGATGTTCAAGGGCATGGGACCAGAGTTCGACAACGCCTTCCTCCAGCAGAACATCGTGGCGGGCGAGATACCCGTCTTCAGCGACTCCACCAGCCGTTACCAGCTCCTGATGTCGAAGATGATTGCCGACAAACTCCACCTCTCCGTGGGCGACAAGGTGTTTGCCTACTTCATCGGCGACAAGAACGTGAAGACGCGCAAATACACCGTCGCCGGCATCTACCAGACCAATATGACACGCTTCGACGAGAACCTCTGCTTCACCGACCTCTATGCCGCCAACCGTCTGAACGGCTGGGACGGAGACCGCTGCACAGGCGTGGAAGCCACCGTCGAGAACCTCGATAGACTCTCTGTTACCGCCGACGCCTTCATCGACAACGTCAACCGTACCGACGACGGCCACGGCAACCAGATGATCAGCCAGACCATCTACGAGATCTATCCCACCATCTTCACCTGGCTCGAACTGCTCGACATCAACGTATGGATCATCCTCGTGCTGATGGTCTGCGTCGCAGGCTTCACGATGATCAGCGGACTGCTCATCATCATCCTCGAGCGCACCCAGATGATCGGTATCCTCAAAGCCCTCGGCACACGCAACAAGACCATCCGCCATACCTTCCTCTGGTTCTCCGTCTTCATCATCGGACAAGGTATGCTCTGGGGTAACATCCTGGGCATCGGCATCGTGCTGCTGCAACAGCACACGGGCTTCGTGTCACTCGACCCACAGGTCTATTACGTCAGCGAGGCTCCCATGGAGCTGAATCTCCCCTTGATTGCCCTCCTCGACCTCGCCACGCTCCTCGTCTGCGTCTTCGTTCTGATTGCCCCCAGTTACCTCGTTTCACACATCCATCCTGCCAAATCCATGAGATATGAATAAAATTTGTTAATTATTGCACATTTTTTTTGCTAATGTGCAATAATAGCACTACCTTTGCACAAAATTAAAACAAATGTGCAATTTTCATGGAGCAATTTAGCAGTTTCAATGCTTACATACAAAGAGCCATCACCGAAAACTGGGATCAGGATGCGCTGACCGACTATCAGGGAATCACCCTCCAGTTTCACGATGTCGCACGTAAGATAGAGAAACTCCACATACTTTTAGAGAACAGCGGAATCAAGAAGGGCGACAAGATCGCCATCTGCGGCCGTAACTCCGCCCACTGGGCTGTCAGTTTCCTTGGCACCCTCACCTACGGGGCCGTGGCTGTGCCCATCCTGCATGAGTTCAACGGCGAGCAGATCCAGAACATCGTCAACCACTCGGGTGCCAGGATCCTCTTCATCGGCGACTATGCCGTGAAGACCATCGACCCGGAGGCGATGCCCAATCTCGAGGCTATCATCAACATCCCCGACTTCTCGCTGATGATCAGCCGTTCAGAGTCTGTCACCTACGCGCGCGAACATTTGAATATGATGTTCGGCAGCAAATATCCCAAGGCCTTCCGCAAGGAGCATGTCCACTACCACGAGGACACCGCCGACGAGCTGGCACTCATCAACTACACCAGCGGTACGACGGGCTTCTCCAAGGGCGTGATGCTGCCCTACCGCACGATATGGAGCAATGTCGAGTTCATCATCAGCCGTTTGGGCCGTAAGGTACATCCCGGCGACAACCTGCTGAGCATCCTGCCGATGGCCCACATGTACGGCATGGCCGTCGAGTTCCTCTTCGGTTTCTGCCACGGCTGTCATCTGTTCTTCCTCACCCGCCTGCCGTCGCCAGCAATCATCGCGCAGGCCTTCGCAGAAGTGAAGCCGACGCTCATCGTCACCGTCCCCCTCATCATCGAAAAGATCATCCGCAAGAAGGTGTTCCCGAAGATCCAGAACAACCGCATGCGCCTGCTGCTGCAGATGCCCGTGGTGTCGAAGAAGGTGAAGGAGCGAATCTGTCAGGAGGTGTACAAAGCCTTTGGCGGACGGGCCTATCAGGTTATCGTCGGAGGTGCCGCCCTATCGAAGGAAGTGGAAGAGTTCCTGCTCTCCATCAACTTCCCCGTCACCGTGGGCTACGGCACCACGGAGTGCGCCCCGCTCATCTCCTACTGCGACTATAAGGAATTCCTAGCCGGCTGCTGCGGCAAGCCCGTCGACCGTATGGAGGTGAAGATACTCTCTGCCAATCCCCAGCAAATCCCCGGCGAGATCGTCACCCGAGGCACAAACGTCATGCTTGGTTATTATCTGAACGACGAGGCCACCAGTCAGGTCATCGACGAGGAGGGCTGGTATCACACCGGCGACCTCGGCACGATGGCTTCCACAGGCCATATCTTCATCCGCGGACGAATCAAGAACATGCTCCTCGGCTCCAACGGACAGAATATCTATCCCGAGGAAATTGAAGACAAACTCAACTCAATGGCGATGGTCGCAGAGAGCGTCGTCGTACAGCGTGGCGACAAGCTCGTCGCACTCGTTCACCCCGACAAAGACGAGATCGTGAACTTCAGCCAGTCGGAACTGGAAGAAATCATGGAACAGAACCGTCAGGAACTCAACAACCAGCTGCCCGTCTACAGCCGCATCGCTGCCATCCAGCTGCATGAGGAAGAGTTCGCCAAGACGCCCAAAAAGAGTATCAAACGCTACTTATATCAGAATATCTAATCGCTTATGGAACAGATACCTAGTTTTAACTCATTGATCCAGAAAAGCATCGTCGACAACTGGGACCGCGACGCACTGACTGACTATAAGGGCCAGACGCTGCAGTATCACGATGTGGCACGTAAAATCGAGAAGATCCATATTCTCTTTGAGAACAGCGGCATTCAGAAAGGCGACAAGATAGCCCTCGCCGGACGCAACTCCAGCCAGTGGGCCGTTGCATTCCTCGCCACCCTCACCTACGGCGCCATCGCCGTACCCATCTTGCATGAGTTCAATGCGGAGCAAATCCACAATATCGTCAACCACTCCGAAGCACGCCTGCTCTTCGTGGGCGACCATGTGGCCACAATCATCGACCCCATGCAGATGCCACGTCTTGAAGGCATCATCAACAATCCCGACTACTCGCTGATGGTCTCGCGCACCGACAAACTCACTTATGCCCGAGAGCACCTGAACGAACTCTACGGCAAGAAGTTCCCCAAATATTTCCGCAAGGAGCACGTCAGCTATTATCAGGAGCAGTCACCCGACGAACTGGCGCTCATCAACTACACCAGCGGCACCACGGGCTTCTCCAAAGGCGTGATGCTGCCCTACCGTGCCCTGTGGTCTAACGCCGACTTCGCCCAGCACGTGCTCGGAAACGTCATCCACCCGGGCGACAAGGTCATCTCCATGCTCCCCATGGCCCACATGTACGGCATGGCCTTCGAGTTCCTCTACGAGTTCCTGCGCGGCTGTCACGTCTATTACCTCAACCGCGTGCCCTCGCCCGCCATCATCGCGCAGGCCCTGGCCGAGGTCAAGCCCGTCATCGTCATCGCCGTGCCCCTCATCATCGAGAAGATCATCCGCAAGAAGGTGTTCCCGAAGATCCAGAACAACCGCATGCGCCTGCTCCTGCAGATGCCCGTCATCTCGAAGAAGGTGCGCGAGATGATCTGCAAGGAAGTGCTCAAGGCCTTCGGCGGAGAGATGTACCAGGTCATCATCGGCGGCGCCGCCCTCAATCAGGAGGTCGAGCAGTTCCTCAAGCGCATCGAGTTCCCCTACACCGTCGGCTACGGCGCCACGGAGTGCGCACCCATCATCGGCTATGAAGACTGGCACTACTTCGTCCCCGGCTCCTGCGGCAAGGCAGCCTACCACATGGAGGTGAAGATCGACTCCCCCGACCCGCAGAACGTACCTGGCGAGATCCTCGCCCGTGGACTGAACGTCATGCTCGGCTACTACAAGAACGACGAGGCCACTCGTGAGACTATCGACCGCGACGGCTGGTACCACACCGGCGACCTCGGCACGATGGACTATGCAGGCAACATCTTCATCAACGGCCGCATCAAGAACATGCTCCTCGGCCCCAACGGACAGAACATCTATCCGGAGGAGATCGAAGACAAGCTGAATTCTATGACGATGGTCGTGGAGAGCGTCGTCGTACAGCGCGACAACAAGCTCGTCGCCTTGGTCTATCCCGACTACGACGAGGCTAAGAACATGAAGTTCACCGATGCCGACATCCGCAATGTCATGGACCAGAACCTCAACGGACTCAACGCGCTGATCCCCGCCTACGAGAAAGTCTCCGAGATCGAGATCCGCACCGAGGAATTCGAAAAAACCCCCAAGCGCTCCATCAAGCGCTACCTCTACACATAAGCAAAAGCCTCTGGAATTTGCAAGGGGAATTTTATTAGGGATTCATAATGATGGATGACAGCTTCACATGATCTGCCACATCCACCTTTCCGTCGCCATTCAGGTCACCCAATCTGCCTTTAGCCGTAAACTCTGCCGTGACTGGCTCAGAGTTCGCATAGCCTGACTTAACAGCATAGACCGTCACTATCAGATTGTCTGTCAGAACAGCCTTGTTACCGAGGCTGGAGCCAGAGCTGGAGAAGTTGTAGAGGAAATCAACCCCCTCCGTCTCACAGCTGAATACCAGTTCTCCGTCCTCGGTGTAAGTGATGGTAGGCGTAGCGCACTTCTTGATCACAAGATCTTCGTCCGTCAGCGCCACCTTCGTCGTAAACTTACTCCAGGGCTCTATATTACTATAAGCAGTGAGAGCCGAAGCAGGCACCTTCAGCACAAGGTCATAATTATTGAATGCACCCTCAGGCATTGTTGGCGGTGTAGTGCTCAAGACTCTCAATTCCTTCAGATTGTCACAATCTGTGAAGGCACTTTCTTCGATGCTCTGTACGCTGGCAGGAACATTGATGGTTTTCAGTGATCTGCAATGATGAAAAGATTTTGTCTCGATATTAGTCAATTGATCTGACAAAATTACAGATGACAGATTTACGCAATTGTAAAAGGCGTTAGAACTCAAACTTGTCACGCTGTTGGGAATCATAACGGTCTTTATGGCCCAACAACTTGAGAAAGCACTCTTTCCTATACTTGTCACACTGTTGGGGATTGTGATCAGTGTCAGATGCTGACATGAACTAAAAGCGTAATCTCCGATACTCAACACGCCATTAGGAATGGCAACCTCTTCTAGGCCATCGCAGCTGTAGAAGGCATGTGCGGAGATGGCTTTCAATTTTGTTGGGATATTAACCTTAGTGAGACTTTCACAATAGGCGAAAGCATATTCTCCAATGCTCGTCACGTCATTGGGAATGGAAGCTTCAATAAGATTTGTACAATTTCTAAAAGCATATTTTCCTATACCTGTCAAACTCTGGGGCATTTTGACAGAAACTAGGCTGCTACATGCTTCAAATGCATTGCTTCCTATACTTGCAACTCCATCAGGGATCTCCACCGCCACCAATTCGCTACATTCTGCAAATGCATAATTCCCTATGTATGTCATGCCCTTATTCAATACGACGTGGTGAATGTTGCTGGCGTATGCGTACCAGGGCGCATCATGGTTGTATGTATAGTTCTTCATCTTTCCCGTGCCGCTGATGGTCAGCGTCTTGGTAGTTTCCACATAGGTATAGGTCAAGTTCTCACCACACTGCCCACTCTCGTCAGCATGGGCCACTGACGGCAAGGCAAACATCAAAATAGAAAATAATACTTGTTTCATAACTTTATGTTTGTATTATAGTTAATTCTCTGTCTGCAAAGATACAAAAAATTCTTGAGACGTACAAGTTTTTATGAATAATATCTCACAAAAACTTGCATAATTCAGAATTATTTCGTAACTTTGCGCCATTATGTAAAAATAGCTAAATACGTAAGATTATGGAATTAACCAGTCAAAAAGCATTCAGAAAGAGCCTCTGGCTTGCATCGACTCCCGAAAGGAGTATGTCGAGATTAGGAACGCAGCAGAGAACCGTAAGAACTTCTTGGCTGCACGTAAGGGTAATGACGATGCCAAGAAGAAACTGAAGCAGTTCAACTATAACGACCAGCTTCCGGATGGTGTCCTCAGGGGCTCTCACACTTCTGCATCTACCTTCGCCCATGACATTGACTCTCATAGCAAGGATGAGTGCCAAGAGATTGCAAAGAAACTCTTGGACATGAAGGAACAGCTGCAGTTGCTTGAACTGACGGTTTCTCCCAATTGGGGCTTCATGCGGTCTGCCTACGTGAGAAAGGCAAGACCATCCTGGAGAACCAAGTCAGGCTGTCACTACTCACACGCACAGAAATGGACTGCAATGCCCACGACCAGCAGCGCGTGATGTTTACCGGCCCTGCCGACGAAGAGACGCTGTTGTATCTTGACGACCGCATCTTTGAGGAGAGCATGACGGTAGAGGAAGGTCAGCAGGAGTATAAACTCCTAAAAGAACGTGAGGCCAAGGGTGAGGAGAAGTTGCCCCCAGGTTTCAAGAAGGGTGAGAAGCATTATCGTCCGTGGGAGGATGCGGGTGTCATCCCTGCTACGGAAGTGACTCCTGAGCAAAAGTTGGCCAAGTCGGTATTGACGGTGTCAAATGAGCAACTCTATGGTCATCCTGTGGTGGATTACATTTATGCCCTGCTGCCTGATGGTGCTCCCGTAGGTGGCCGTCACCCTTGGATGCTGAAACTGGCTGGCGACCTGCTCATCATGTGTGACGATGATGCCCAGAAGGTGAAGGAAATCCTGCTCTCGTTACAATGGGTAAGGGATGTGGTGGATGACCCTAAGCGTGGCATGAAGGAGCTGGACAGCATCATTGAGTCGGCCCAGAAACTGAAGCAGAAAAAGGAGTCGGACAATCTGTATGAACTCCTACCCTCGCGTGAGATGCGTCGTGCCATCGAGAAGGTGACCCAGCGTAAGTTCAAGATGCTGGTGCTGGAGGGTCATCAGAAGGCTATGGGCAATACAGACCCGTCGCAAAGGGATGACATCACGCAGATGCTGGAACGGATCGGCAATGAGTTGAAGAAACTGTTTCCGTATTATCCTCTGCTGAGGCTGCTTTGCCACAGACAGAAATGCAAGCACTATGTGGCTGCGATGTTCGTTGGTGGAGCCTTTTGCATGACCTTGATGACTCGTTGCTGGTATAAGTTCTGGGCTGAACCCGGACGCAAGTGCCGACTGAATTGTATTCTCGAGTTGATTGGTCGCTCAGGCAGCGGTAAGCACATCGCCGTTGACCTCTACAAGATTCTGATGGAGCCCGTCAAGCAGGCCGATGATGCTCAGGTCACAGCCCTCAATAAATGGAATGAGGAGAAGGATCAGAACTCGGGTGCCAACAAGAACAAGACTCCCCGTCCGCAAGGCATCTACCGCTGTATGCCGTCAGAGACCTCGGCAGCTGCCATCCGTGAGGCAGAGTTCAATGCCCATGAGAATATCGACGGCGAGGAATGGCCATTGCATGTGTTCCAGTTCAACTCTGAGCTGGATGATATGATCCGTCAGTCCAAGAAGGGATATATGGACATCGAGACACTCTTTTTGAAAGGTTTCCATAATGAGCCACACGGTACCTTCCTGAAGACCACCTCGTCGAGGATAGGGGAATATGATGTCCACTTCAATGTGGTTTATACTGGCACCAAAGATGCCCTGAACAAGCAGGCCTCAGAGGCCAGTTTCCTGAGTGGAAAACTGTTCCGCACGACAGCCGTCCAGATGGGTGACACGAACTTTGAGATGCGAGAGAACCGGGAATATACGCAGGAGGATGAACTGCGCGACCAACAGCTCCTGGCCTGGGCTAAGAACTTCAATCTTACCAAAGGCGAAATCCCGTGCAAGCCCATCAGCGATGCCCTGCATGACTGGACGGAGAGGCGTATGGCTGATGCTGCTGAGGAAGATTCCAAGGCTATGGAGGATATCGTCAAGCGTCCTTGCTGGCACGCCATCAATTATGTCTTGCCCTTTGTCGTCAGCCGTCATTGGGATCAGATGGTGAAGGATGAGGATGGTCGTATGAAGTGCGGTCCGGGCTTTGCTACTGACAAGTATGACAAGAGGCTTGCCCTTCTGATAGCCAATGCCCATCTGGCTTTCCAGCAGCACTTCTTCCTTGGCATCGGCGAAGAGTATTATGACAAGGAGATCATCAGTTCCACATCGAAGAGCCATCTTCAGCAGCGTTCTATGTCTATCCTGAGGCAGTTGCCTAATCCATTTACGAGAGAGGATATAGACAAGGCTTTTGGCTATAACGGTGTGAAAAGCAGCATCAACAGCCGTGTGAAGAGACTGCAGGATGACGGGCTGATACAGAAAATCAGGACTGGTGAGGATAAGGGTAAGTACCGAAAGCTTGTCTGAAAGTACGCAAAGTTGCAAATTGCATTTGATTTTGAAATAGCAGAACCCACGAGATATGTTCCCGTGGGTTCATTTTAATTAGTTACAACACAGGCAGGATGTTGTCCCAGACGAGATTGAGCTCGCCCTGGAGATCTGCCACGTTGGAGGTGATGGCGATGACGGCATTCTTGTCGGGAACGACGATGATGTACTGCCCTCTGGCTCCGTCAGCACGGAAGCAACCTGGACGACAACGCCACATCTGATAGCCATAGCCCTGCATCCAGTCGCTGGTCTCTGTGGTCATGCCCTTCGCGGCTGCATCCTCAAGACGTGTGCCGGGGTTGACACTATCCACCTGCTTCTTAGACATCTCTGCCACCCAGTCGGCGGGGATGATCTGACGGCCGTTCCATTCACCCTTCTGTAACAACAACTGTCCCATCTTAGCCAGATCCTCAGTCTTCAGATAGAGTCCCCAGCCACCGGTGTTGATGCCCTGCGGACTCTCTTCCCAACGCGGCTTGTCAATATGAAGCGGTTCAAAGAGACGCGTGTTCAGATAGTCGACAACTTTCTCGCCCGTCACCTTCTGGACGATGGCCGAGAGCATATAAGTTCCGAGACTGTTGTAGAGGTAGAACGTGCCAGGCTCGTGTACGACAGGATGAGCCAGGAAGGCCTCAACCCAATCCACGTTTCCGCCTTCACGACGCGTAGCAGGTTCCTCGTCGTGGCCACACGTCATCGTGAGCAGGTCACGAACGGTCATGGCCTTCAGATTGTCACTGACCTCGGCAGGAAGTTTGTCGGGGAAGAAGTCGATCACCTTGTCCGTCAATGCCATCTTACCGTCAGCGATGGCTAGTCCGACGGCTGTAGCAGTAAAGGTTTTGCTGACGGAATGGAGCACATGCGGCACCGTATCAACACCCTCACTCTGCCAACGGCTGAAGATGACCTGGCCATCTTTCACAATCATCACGCTGTGGACGTCGAAAGAGTCTGTAGCGGCTTTTTGGAAGAAGCCCTCCATCGCCTGGGCTACACTGTCGGGAGTCTCTGCACGGGGCAGATCAATGATCTCAGCCACTTGTGTCTGGCTGTTCTTATATGCCATCAATGCCATCAGCATCACGGCCATCACGATTGTCTGTTTCATTTTCATATCGGTTTTAAGCTTAGTGAATAAATCTGTTTGCAAAAGTACACATTATTTGCGAGATTATGCACACATTATTCCTTAAATAATATAAAAGGGTTGGCGGAATCCAAATTATTTTGTAACTTTGTACCCAAATCATTTAAACCCTACAAACAATATGAAAAGACTATTTCTTACCGCGACTATCGCACTGGCCTTTGCCACAGGGGCAACGGCCGCAGAGAATGTGAAGGCAACGGTTCACGCCGATAAGGCTGGAGCCAAGATCAACCGTGAGATCTACGGACAGTTCTCAGAACACCTCGGCTCGTGTATCTACGGCGGTCTCTGGGTGGGTGAAGATTCCAAGATCCCCAACATCCAGGGCTATCGTAAGGATGTGTTCGAGGCGCTGAAGGCGCTGAAGATTCCCGTGATGCGCTGGCCTGGCGGCTGCTTTGCCGACGACTACCACTGGATGGACGGTATCGGTCCGAAGAAAGACCGTCCGTCGCTGCGTAACAACAACTGGGGCGGCACCATCGAGGACAACTCTTTCGGCACCCACGAGTTCCTGAACCTCTGCGAGATGCTCGGCTGTGAACCGTATATCAGCGGTAACGTTGGATCAGGTACGGTGAAGGAGATGGCCCAGTGGGTGGAGTATATGACGAGTGACGGTGACACACCGATGGCCCGCCTTCGTCGTGCCAACGGTCGCGACAAGGCCTGGAAGGTAAAGTATTTCGGCATTGGCAACGAGGCCTGGGGCTGTGGTGGAAATATGACACCAGAGTACTACTCGAACGAGTTCCGCAAGTTCAACACCTACCTGCGTGACCAGCCCGGCAACAAGCTCTACCGCATCGCCTCTGGTGCCTCTGACTATGATTACGACTGGACCACAGTGCTGATGAAGAACATCGGCCGTCAGATGCAGGGTGTCTCTCTGCATTATTATACTTGTTCGGGCTGGGAAGGCTCAAAGGGTTCTGCCACGAAGTTCAACACCGACCAGTATTACTGGGCTCTGGGCAAGTGTACGGAGATCGAGGAGGTCATCCAGAAGCACAAGGCCATTATGGACAAGGAAGATCCTGAAGGCAAGATCGGCTTGCTCGTTGATGAGTGGGGCACATGGTGGGACGAGGAACCTGGCACCATCGCCGGACACCTCTACCAGCAGAACGCCCTGAGGGATGCCTTCGTGGCTGCACTGAGCCTGAACATCTTCCATAAGTACACCGATCGTGTGAAGATGGCGAACATCGCCCAGGTGGTGAACGTGCTGCAGTCGATGATCCTCACCGACCAAGAAGGTACGGGCCACATGGTGCTCACACCGACCTACCACGTGTTTGAGATGTACACCCCGTTCCAGGAGGCCACCTATCTCCCACTCGACCTTGAAAGCGAAGTGATGGCCGTGAGCAAGGCCTACTTCAAGGAGAAGGCTGACGCCAAGGATGCAGGCTATCGTCCCTGCCCCATGCTCTCTGCCTCAGCTGCAAAGACACAGGACGGCTCGATCGTGCTCGCCATCACCAATGTCAGCCTCGACAAGGATCAAACCATCGAGTTCAAGATCGACGGGTATAATGCCCAGCAGGTCTCCGGCCGCATCCTTACCTCAAAGAACGTGGCCGACTACAACGACTTCAACAACCCAAACGTCATTACCCCCAAGGGTTTCAACGACGCCAAGCTGAACAAGGGCGTGCTGACGGTGAAGGTTCCCGCCAAGGCGATTGTAGTACTGGACATTAAATGATTTATTTAGACAACGGATTGAACGGATTAAACGGATTATGATAGGCGATAAAAACAAACACAAATTTGCTTGCGCTTTTCTCTTTGCAATGGTTTTGACGGGATGTCAAACGGGAGGAGAGAGAAAAGATATGGTGTGGATGGTGCAGTCGTCTGAGAAGGTGAGTGTGGGCGGTGAAGTCTTGTCCACCCAGGCTACCCAGACTGAGGGGTGGATGAAGGCGAAAGTACCTTCAACCATTATGGGAGTGCTGACAGAGAATGCTGTTGAGAAAGAAGCACTTACGGCTGAAGACTACGCCAAGATAGACAAGGCACAGTTTGAGAAGAGTTGGTGGTATCGCACGACGTTTGAGATGCCGGCATTGAAGGAAGGTGAGCATGTGTTACTCGACTTCGACGGGATCTGCTATCGGGCAAATGTGTGGCTCAACGGACAGCAGATTGCCAATAGTCAGGAGATGGCTGGTTCGTTCAGACAGTTTGAATATGATGTAACCAAAGAAATTGACAAGGAGAATGTGCTCGCCGTGGAGGTATTCAGAGCCCAGCCCGGAGAACCCAATATCGGCTTTGTCGATTGGAATCCAAGGCCTGCTGATGAGAGCATGGGTATCTATCGCGAGGTGAGGGTGAAGACCTGTGGCAACGTGGCGGTATCCCATTCGGCAGTCAGATCGAAGGTGAATACGGAAACGCTTGATGAAGCCTGGCTCACAGTCGTCACCGAACTGAAGGACCTCTCAGGTCAGGCTGTGGAAGGCGTTGTCAAAGGCACAGTCGACGGACAAGCGTTCAGTTGTCCCGTGACTCTTGCTGCTGGCGAGAAGCGTCGCCTCACCCTCCCCACAGAGATCCATATCGACCATCCGCGCCTTTGGTGGTGCCACAATATGGGCAAGCCCGAACTCTGCGATTTGCACATTGAATTTGTGCAAACAATGGATAATGGAAAATTGACAATGGATAATGGGGTGTCGGATAGTGAGGACGTGAAATTCGGTATCCGTGAGGTGAAGAGTTATCTGACTGACGAGGGCTATCGCGGCTTTACACTGAACGGCAAGAAGGTGCTCTTAAGAGGTGCCGGATGGACGGATGACATCTATCTGCGTGACACACCAGAGAGTAACCGCCTACAATTAAAATATGTACGCGATATGAATATGAACACCGTCCGACTGGAAGGCTTCTGGGGAACCTCACAGAGTCTCTATGACCTCTGCGATGAACTGGGACTGCTGATCCTCGTGGGTTGGAGTTGCCATTGGGAGTGGGAAAGCTATCTTGGTTCTCCCACTGAGGAGCCCTACGGCGGCATCATCAGTCCGGAGAATATCGCCCTCGTCGCCCAGTCGTTCGAGGACCAGGTGATGTGGTTGCGCTATCATCCGTCAATCATCGGCTGGTTCGTAGGCAGCGACAGGATTCCCAAGCCTGAACTGGAGAAACAGTATCAGCAGTTCCTCAGTCAGGAGGACGACCGCGACTATATCATCTCTGCCAAGAACTTAGAGAGTGAGATCTCGGGATGGTCCGGCACAAAGATGGCTGGGCCCTACGAGTATGTGGGACCATCGTACTGGTATCTGCCTGAGGCACCAGGCGGGGCTTTCGGTTTCAACACCGAGACAGGCATCGGTGCCCAACTGCCCGTGAAGGAGTCGTTGCAGAAGATGCTGGGTCAGCAACTCTTCCCCATCGACAGTCGTTGGAACATCCTTTGTACCGCCTCAAGTTCGGAGATGAACACGTTAGGAAAACTGAGTGAGGTGATCCAACAGCGTTTTGGTGAGGCGAAGGATATCGACGAGTATTTATATCGTGCCGATATGCTGAACTACGAGAGCACGAAGGCGATGTTCGAGAGTTTCCGTGTGCGCTGGCCTCATACCACCGGCATCGTCCAGTGGATGCTCAATAGTGCACGCCCAAGCATCTACTGGCAACTCTACGACTACTACCTGCAGCCCAATGCTGCCTACTATGGCGTGAAGAAGGCCAACGCCCCAGTGCAGTTGATCTATGACTATTACACCAAGGCAGTCTATGCTGTCAATGAGACACTGGAGTCAGCGAATGTCAAGGCATCGATGAAGCTTCTGAAGGGCGAACAGGCCAATGACAAGTCTATGATCAGACCCCCTCTTTCTCCCCCTACTCAGGGGGAGAAAGAGTTACTCCAGATGATTCCAGGGGCTGTGGTCAAGGTCTTCGACATCGACACCAAAGATGCACCTGCAGCCTTCCTGTTCCTCAAACTGACGGATGACAAGGGTACTGAGTTGGCGACCAACGAGTATTTCATAGTGGCAGAGAAAGACACCTACGACTGGGCAAAGACCAACTGGGTGCATACACCTATTATAAAATATGGCTCGTATGCGATGCTCGACAACCTCTGTACCAAGTCCTGTGAGTTGTCGGTCAAGCCAATGTCAGAAGGGCTTTACGAGGCAACGGTCAGCAATCCGTCAGACAAGGTGGCCTTTATGGTTCGTCTGAAGGCAAAGGATCAGAACGGTGAACTCATCTGCCCTGCCTACTGGTCTGACAACTATCTGACTCTAGCACCTGGAGAGTCGCGTACAGTGACCTGCCGAATGCCGTCATTGGCTGCCGAGACAACGGTTAATATTCAGTTATCTGAGTAATTTAACTTTGTTTAGAAATAAATATTCCGAAACTGTCGCAAGTTTCGGAATATTTTTGTATCTTTGCAGCGTTTTATACAATTAATTATTCATTATGAACGACAACAAAGTTATGAACAAGGCAGCGGATAATATCCGTATCCTCGCTGCCTCAATGGTTGAAAAGGCCAAGTCGGGTCACCCCGGCGGTGCCATGGGTGGTGCAGACTTCATCAACACCCTGTACAGTGAGTTCTTAGTATATGACCCCGAGAATCCCGCATGGGAAGGTCGCGACCGTTTCTTCCTCGATCCCGGTCACATGGCTCCGATGCTCTACAGCCAGCTCTGCCTCATCGGCAAGTACACGCTGGAGGATCTGAAGAACCTGCGCCAGTGGGGTTCGGTGACTCCCGGTCACCCCGAGCGCGAGATTGAGCGCGGCATCGAGAACACATCTGGTCCCCTCGGACAGGGTCACACCTTCGCCGTCGGTGCTGCCATCGCCGCCAAGTTCCTGAAGGCTCGTCTGGGCAACGTGATGAACCAGACCATCTACGCCTACATCTCTGACGGTGGCGTGCAGGAGGAGATCTCGCAGGGCGCCGGCCGTATCGCCGGTAACCTCGGCCTCGACAACCTCATCATGTTCTACGACGCCAACGATATCCAGCTGTCTACCAAGACCGAGGTGGTGACCTGCGAGGACACCGCCAAGAAGTACGAGGCCTGGGGCTGGTACGTGCAGAAGATCGACGGTAACGACGTCGACCAGATCCGCGAGGCCATCAAGAAGGCCCAGGCCGAGAAGGAGCGTCCCAGCCTGATCATCGGTCACTGCGTGATGGGTAAGGGTGCCCGCAAGGCTGACAACAGTTCTTACGAGTCGAACTGCGCTACCCACGGTGCTCCCCTCGGTGGCGATGCCTACATCAACACGATGAAGAACCTGGGTGCCGATCCCGAGAACCCGTTCCAGATCTTCCCCGAGGTACAGGAGATGTATGCCAAGCGCCGTGAGGAACTGAAGAAGATCGTGGCTGAGCGCTACGCCGAGAAGGCTGAGTGGGCCAAGGGTCATCCCCAGCAGGCCAAGCAACTCGAGGAGTGGTTCAGCGGCAAGGCTCCCGTCATCGACTGGAGCAAGGTGGAGCAGAAGGCCGGCTCGGCTACCCGCAGCGCCTCGGCTGCCGTCCTCGGCCAGTTGGCTGAGCAGGTGCCCAACATGATCTGCGCTTCTGCCGACCTCTCTAACTCCGACAATACCAACGGCTTCCTGAAGAAGACCCACGACATCGTGAAGGGCGACTTCACGGGTGCCTTCTTCCAGGCTGGTGTGGCTGAGTTGACGATGGCATGCTGCTGCATCGGTATGGCCCTCCACGGCGGTGTCATCCCCGCCTGCGGTACCTTCTTCGTGTTCTCCGACTATATGAAGCCCGCCGTCCGTATGGCTGCCCTCATGGAACTGCCCGTGAAGTTCATCTGGACCCACGATGCCTTCCGTGTAGGTGAGGATGGTCCTACCCACGAGCCCGTTGAGCAGGAGGCACAGATCCGCCTGATGGAGAAACTGAAGAACCACCACGGCAAGAACTCCGTGCTCGTGGTTCGTCCGGCCGATGCCGAGGAGACCACCGTCTGCTGGCGCATGGCCATGGAGAATACCGACACTCCGACCGCTCTCATCTTCTCTCGCCAGAACATCGAGATGCTGCCCGAGGGCAACGACTACTCGCAGGCTACGAAGGGTGCATACGTGGTTGCCGGCAGCGACGAGGACTACGACGTGATCCTGCTCGCCAGCGGTTCCGAGGTGTCTACGCTGGAGGCTGGTGCCAAGCTGCTGGCTGCCGACGGCATCAAGACCCGCGTGGTCAGCGTTCCTTCCGAGGGACTGTTCCGCAGCCAGTCGAAGGAGTACCAGCAGAGCGTGTTGCCCGCAGGCAAGAAGAAGTTCGGTCTGACCGCTGGTCTGCCCGTCAACCTCGAGGGCCTCGTAGGTGCCGACGGCTGTGTATGGGGTCTGGAGAGCTTCGGATTCTCTGCTCCTTACAAGGTGCTCGACGAGAAGCTCGGCTTCACTGGTGAGAACGTTTATAAACAAGTGAAGGCCTTGCTGGGATAATTAATTAGGCACGGATTACACGGCTTTTATCAAAGACACGGCTTGCTGCGCAGAAAAAGCAGCGTCTCTCAAAATGAGAGCCGTGTTAATCCGTGCCTAAAAACAATTACGACTATGGAAGTAAAGACTGTAGGTGTAGCATGCGACCACGCAGGCTACCCATTAAAGAAATTCGTACTCGAGTATCTCGAGGAGAAGGGCTATCCCTATAAGGACTACGGTACATGGAGTGACGCCTCTGTAGACTATCCCGACTTCGGTCATGCCCTGGCTGAGGGTATCGAGAGCGGTGAGGTCTATCCCGGTATCGCCATCTGCGGTAGTGGTGAAGGTATCAGCATCACCCTGAACAAGCACCAGCAGGTGCGTGCCGGTCTGTGCTGGATTCCTGAGATTGCTCATCTCATCCGTCAGCACAACGATGCCAACGTGCTTGTGATGCCCGGTCGTTTCATCGACAACAACATGGCACGCAAAATCATGGACGAGTTCTTCACTGCCACCTTCGAAGGCGGTCGCCATCAGAAGCGTGTGGACAAGATCCCTTGTAAGTAAAGTAAAATCCCCTCGCGACTGCGAGGGGATTACTTTTTATTTTGCGTCGAAAGTGTTTACCCATTCCCGGATAGGTTCCACCGCCTCACCATGCTCCGGATAATAACGGAGCATCACTGTCACCACACGACTGGAATCTACGTCAATCACTTTTCCATAATATTCCCATTTCTCCTCAGCACCAGCGAGGATACTGTAGTTATCGCCTACATCCACGAGGTCGGCACCCATACCCATCATCTGCTGTCCGGCACTGTAATTCATCCCATTGAGGGAGTCAACAATCACAGAGATAGAGACATCCTCAGCCACAAACAGTTCCTGACAGGTTTCTGTGGGCAGTTCCTGATGATAAAGGAACGACGGGTAGTTGATATCCATACCGAGCTTCTCACTATGATAACGGGTCAGAGTCCACTGTCCCATACGGATCATCAGACTGTCATCGCTCGTCAGTTCCGAGGTATAAGCCTTTGGCTGCGGGGTGTTTCCGCAGGATGCCAACAATACCAGTGCAAAGAGATCGAATAATAGTTTCTTCATATCTTGTCGTATTTATAAATCGTACTTGTTCTTCCGTTTGTCAGCCTTCCGGGGTTGGGAAGGATGGAAGCCCAAGTGTGGTGATTTCACCCCCTGATAACCCGCATGACGCTGACGGATTTTCGAAACGTAATCGACAGTCTCAGAGCCTCGCATATAACCGTTCTTCACGATGGGATCGTTATAATAGCGGGGATTGGAGAGCTTCAGAACATAGGCAGAGACATCCGCCCAGCGATGGGGATTCTTACCATCCCGCTTCGTCAGTGCCATCGCGTCACGGATATGATGCGAACCACCGTTATAACTGGCCAACACGAAGTTCGTACGTTCGTAGTTGTCGCGGATATCAGAGAATGACCGTTGCAGTTCTGCGATATATTTGGCAGCCGCAGCGATGTTACTCTCCGGATCATAGAGACGATCACGAGCAAGTCCGAGGTGATCAGCTGTGCCTGGCATAATCTGCATCAGACCTTTCGCACCGGCAAAAGAGACAGCCTTCGGGTCAAAGGTGGACTCCTGATAACACTGTGCCGCCATCAACCGCCAGTCCCAGCGGATGTAACGGCTATAGGTCATAAAGAAATGGTCGTAATGAGAGATGATGCCGCCTTTCTTGTCGAGCATCGGTGAGAAGATGCGACGCTTCACTTTCTTGACCGTAAGCAGTTCGTGTTCTTGCTTGCGTGCCTCATCGACACGGGAAGGTCTGTTCCAACGTTCCAACTCCTCAGCCAGTTCCGGTTTCTCACTGCCTGCATCGATATGGCCAGGCGTGCCCCACGCAATCAGGTCGGCATCACCTGACGCCTGTCGCTTGGCCAGTTCAGCACTGTCACGACAGACTTCCACCCGCAGCCTCACACCCAGCGAGTCTGCGAAATGCTGACAAATGAGATACTGCGTACCGAGCTGACGACCGTGATAATCATAATAGGTTTCCGGGCCGTTGAGCGTTGCCATAATCAGTTCGCCGCTGGTCTGGATGCCTGCCAAGTCGAACTCATCGACAACATTGGCAGAATCGAGCACAGAACCATAGGGCGTGACCACCCGTTCCTGCTTCTGCGTGCAGGAAACAAGGAGCACGAACACCCCTAATAAAAGCGCATATTTATTCAAAAACAGCTTCATTCTATTGACTAAGCCCATAAAATCGCTGCAAAGGTACAAATAATTCACAATTCACAATTCATAATTCATAATTATTTCGTACCTTTGCACGCGAATTTGCAAATTTAGAGACTTACAAAGACAAAGATGTTAAGAATTGCAGTACAATCCAAAGGACGGCTGTTCGATGATACGATGAACCTGTTGTCGGAAGCTGACATCAAGGTGAGTGCAACGAAGCGCACGCTGCTGGTGCAGTCGTCCAACTTCCCCCTCGAGGTGCTTTACCTCCGTGATGATGACATTCCCCAGAGTGTGGCCTCAGGTGTGGCCGACATCGGTGTGGTTGGCGAAAACGAGTTCGTAGAGCGTGGTGAGGATGCGGAGATCATCTCCCGCCTCGGCTTCTCGAAGTGCCGTCTGTCGCTGGCCATCCCCAAGGAGATAGACTACAAGGGTGTCGAGTGGTTCGACGGCAAGAAGATTGCCACCTCCTACCCCAACATCCTCCGTCAGTTCCTCGACAAGCATGGCATCCATGCAGAGATTCATGTCATCACTGGTTCGGTGGAAATCAGCCCGGGTATCGGACTGGCCGATGGTATCTTCGATATCGTCTCCTCCGGTTCGACTCTCGTGAGCAATAACCTCCGTGAGGTGGAGGTCGTGATGCAGAGCGAGGCCCTGCTCATCGGCAACAAACAACTTACTGCCGAGAAGCGTGAGATCCTGGAACAGATGCTCTTCCGCTTCAAAGCCGTGAAGGATGCTGAGGATAAGAAATATGTACGTATGAACGCCCCGAAGGCCCGTCTGCAGGAGATCATCGACGTGTTGCCGGGTCTGAAGAGTCCCACGATCATCCCTCTGGCTGACGATGAATGGTGCTCTGTGCATACCGTACTCGACCAGAAGCAGTTCTGGGAGATTATCGGTAAATTGAAGGAGATGGGTGCCCAGGGCATCCTCGTGACACCGATTGAGAAAATGATTCTATGAATATCATCAGATATCCGAAGAAGGAAGATTGGGCAAAGATCGTTGAGCGACCGCACCTTGACGTATCGAAGCTGAACGATATGGTGTCTGCCGTGCTGGCTGACATCAAGAAACGTGGTGATGATGCCGTGAAAGGCTATGAACTGAAGTTCGACCACGTGGACCTGCCGACACTCGCTGTCTCTGAACAGGAGATGGAAGAAGCCGAGCGACTGGTCAGTGCCGAACTGAAGGCTGCCATCCAACTCGCCCATTATAACATCCACGCCTTCCACGAGGCCCAGCAGTTCAAGGGCAAGAAAGTGGAGACGCAGCCTGGCGTCACCTGCTGGCAGAAGAGCATCGCCATTGAGAAGGTGGGACTTTATATCCCCGGTGGTACCGCTCCCCTCTTCTCTACTGTGCTGATGCTTGCCACACCCGCCAAGATTGCAGGTTGTGAGGAGATTGTGCTCTGCACGCCTCCGGGACGTGATGGTAAGGTCAACCCCGCCATCCTCGTAGCTGCCCGTATCGCCGGTGTGAGCAAGATCTTCAAGGCCGGTGGTGTTCAGGCTATCGGAGCGATGGCCTATGGTACGGAGTCTGTGCCCAAGGTGTATAAGATCTTCGGTCCTGGTAACCAGTATGTGATGGCCGCCAAGCAACAGGTGAGCCTGCACGATGTCGCCATCGATATGCCTGCCGGCCCCTCAGAAATCTGTGTCATCGCTGACGAGAAGGCGAACATCGAGTTTGTGGCTGCCGACCTGTTGTCACAGGCAGAACACGGCATCGACTCACAGGTGCTGCTTATCACCACCTCCGAACAGGTAATCCTCGACGTACAGGCAGAGGTGAACCGTCAGTTGGACCTGCTGCCTCGTAAGGAGATAGCACAGAAGGCGCTGGAGAACAGTACGCTGGTACTCGTCAAGGACCAAAAGGAAGCCATCGCCCTCTCTAACGCCTATGCCCCTGAGCATCTGATCATCCAGACAAAGGACTACGAGAAACTCGCCAAGCAGGTGGTCAATGCCGGCAGTGTGTTCCTCGGAGAATATGCCTGTGAGAGTGCCGGCGACTATGCTAGTGGTACGAACCACACCCTCCCCACTCACGGCTATGCCACTGCCTATAACGGTGTAAACCTCGACAGTTATTGTCGGAAGGTCACCTTTCAGCACCTGACTGCAGATGGTATCCGCAGCATCGGTCACGCCGTAGAGCTGATGGCCGAGGCTGAGCAGTTGGATGCGCATAAGAATGCGATGAGCGTCCGCTTACGCGCAATTGATAATTGAGAATTGATAATTGAGAATTATGATTAGTTTAGAGCGGTTGTGTAGGAAGAACATTTGGGACTTGGCTCCTTATTCTTCAGCCAGAAATGAGTATGCCGGCAGAGAGGCACGAGTGTTTCTCGATGCCAACGAGAACCCGTATAACCAGCCTTTCAACCGCTACCCTGACCCCTTGCAGCTGGAACTGAAGGCTGCCCTCTCGAAAGTGAAGGGCGTGTCGGCCGAGAACATCTTCCTCGGCAATGGCAGTGACGAGGCCATCGACCTGCCCTACCGTTGTTTCTGTGATCCTGGCAAGGACAATGTCGTTGCCATCGAGCCCACCTACGGTATGTATAAGGTCTGTGCCGACATCAACGACGTTGAGTATCGTCCAGTATTACTCGACGAGAACTACCAGTTCACGGCCGACCGTCTGCTCGCTGCCACCGACGCCCACACGAAACTCATCTGGCTCTGTACACCCAACAACCCGACGGGCAACTGCCTGAAGCACGAAGAAATAGTCAAGGTGATTGAGCAGTTCGAGGGTCTGGTCATCGTCGATGAGGCTTATAGCGACTTTTCTTCCCAGCCGACCTTCCGTACTGAGTTGTCGAAATACCCCAACCTCATCGTCCTCAACACGATGTCGAAGGCCTGGGGCTGTGCAGCCATCCGCCTGGGTATGGCCTTTGCCTCAACAGAGATCATCGGTCTGTTTAATAAGGTGAAATATCCCTATAACGTCAATCTGCTGACTCAACAGCAGGCTTTGGAGGCACTGAAAGATCCCTTCGAGGTGGACAACTGGGTGAAGGTACTCCTGCAGGAACGTACCCGAATGGTCGATGCCTTTGAGGTACTGCCTATCTGCGAGAAGGTGTATCCGACGAATGCCAACTTCTTCCTGGCGAAGATGACCGATGCGCCGAAGATTTACAATTACTTGGTAGACCAGGGCATCATCGTCCGCAACCGTCATCGGGTGCAGTTGTGCCAGAACTGTCTGCGTATCACCATCGGCACCAAAACGGAGAACAGCGAACTGATCGCTGCCCTCCGACAATACAAATAAAGAAAATCCCCTACCGCGATTGGAAGGGGATTTCTTTTTACTTAACCTTTTTGGCCAATTTCTCTGCCTTAGCCTGAACTTTCTGAGCCTTGGCCTGAGCCTTGGCAGCCTTAGCCTGAGCCTCGGGAGTGCCTTCGCGAGAAGCCTTCTCCGTAGCCTCCTGGGCCTTCTTCATAGCCTTCTCGGCATCCTTCTTGGCGTCCTCGGCATTTTCTCTAGCCTTCTTACGCTTCTTGGCTTCCTTCTCTGCCTTCTTGGCCTTCTTCTCAGCCTTCTCCTGAGCCTTCTGGGCCTTACGGGCTTCCTTTTCTGCCTTGGCAGCAGCAACGGGATCAACCTGTGAAGCAGTGGTGATCACATCCTGAGCCTGAACCTTACTGGTGGGCAGCATACCGGCCATCAAAGCCAGCGCTACCGTCATAATCATCTTTTTCATAAGCCTGTTTTTATATTAAATGTTGAAAAGGGAGCCCTTCCGAGCTCCCCTCTTGAAATATGTCGGAATCTTATTCCTCTACAACAGCCTGTGCGACGGCTAACGAGAGCTGATTATCAGCACGTTACGGCAAAATTGGGAAACATTTGGGAAACATTATGAGCATGTACTGCACATTCTGCACCCGATTTCCTCAATAATTCCAGCCATTTTTGTCACTTCGACTACTTTTCGATATTTTAATTGTTAAACACTATTGTTAGAACACAGATTGCATTACGACTTTTCAGCACGTTCTGCAAATTTTGCTTGCAAAATTAATAATTTCTCATGACTTTACGTTCATTCTGCACGTTTTTCTTGCAGAGTGTGTTTGTTTTTAATATAAATTAAGGCAAAAACCACATTCTGTTACCAAATTCTCGTTTCGATTAAAAGAAAAACGGATGGAATTCAATGCCATAAGTTTCCTGGATCTGTATTTCTCTTTTTACTGAGGAAGTACCAATCGCCATTGCTCCCTACTCTCTCGTTCACCTTTCCTTTGACTGATGAATCAGTCTTCGACGAAAAGAAAAGTATTATAACGTCTGCCGTTTCTGCTTTCGTGAGTCGATGAA
>JAFRQC010000007.1 GCA_017428805.1 Prevotella sp.
ATATCCACCACCGAGGGTGAATATGCCAATCTTAAAGAAGGTCTTGAACGATTCCCAATAAATATTGTTCACCTTTTCACCTTTTTACCTTTTCACCTTTGTCTCGACCCATTTGCGGGCATTGACGAAGGCCTCGATCCACGGAGTCACCTCATCCTGACGACGGTTGGCGGGATACCAGGCGTTCTGCCAAGGGAAGAAAGCACGCTCCAGGTGCGGCATCATACAGAGATGACGACCGTCGGCCGAGCAGATACCAGCCACGTTGTAGTCAGAGCCGTTGGGGTTGGCGGGATAGCCTTCGTAATTATACTTGGCAATCACGTTATAGCTGTTCTCAGTCTCAGGCAGATGGAACTTGCCCTCGCCGTGAGCCACCCAGAGGCCGAGCTTTGAACCACTGAGCGAACCGAACATCACACTATTGTTCTGCGGGATATTGAGGCAGATGAACTCACTCTCGAACTTATGCGAGTCATTGTGAAGCATCTTCGCGCCTTTCGCGCCAGTAAGTCCGAGCTCCACCATCAGCTGGCAACCGTTACAGATACCCAGCGACAGCGTGTCCTCACGGGCATAGAACTTATCTAGAGCTTCCTTGGCCTTGGGGTTGAAGAGGAAGGCACCAGCCCAACCCTTGGCTGATCCGAGCACGTCGGAATTAGAGAAGCCGCCACAGAAGACAATCAGGTTCACCTCTTCCAGTGTCTCACGACCCGTAATCAAATCCGTCATCATCACGTCCTTCACGTCGAAGCCGGCGAGATAGAGCATATAAGCCATCTCGCGCTCGCCATTCGTTCCTTTCTCACGGATGATGGCTGCCTTCACACCAGAGGCCTCACGACGGTTGGGATTCAAGCCGTATTGTGCCAGCTTGCCTGTAAAGCCCTTGGGGAACTTCATCTCTAACGGCTGGTTCTTATAGTTCTCAAAGCGCTCCTTGGCCTTGCCGTTGAAGCTCTGCTTGCGGTCAAGCAGATAGGAGGTCTTAAACCAGGTGTCGCGGAGGGCATCGATGTCGAAGCTCTTCTCTTCGTCGCCAGCCTTGACCACTATCTCACGGCTGTTCTCCACAGGATAGCCGATCTTGGCAAAGCCGACACCCAGGTCTTCCATCAGTTCTTTGAACTCGAACTTATGCTCGTCGCTCACCTGAATCACCACACCAGGATTCTCTGCAAACAGCGCCTTCACCACGTCGCCGTCCTTGCAGATGTCGTGCAGATTGATATGCAGACCGCCCTTCGTGTTGGCGAAGCACATCTCTAACAGCGTCGTAATCAGACCACCAGCCGAGATATCGTGACCAGCCATGATCCAGCCCTTCTTGATCAACTCCTGAATGGCGTTGAAGGCATCGCAGAAATACTCGGGATTCTTCACCGTCGGCACATCGTCGCCCACCTTGCCTAAGCTCTGTGCGAAGGCAGAACCACCCAAGTGCTGCTCGTCGAACGAGAAGTCGATGTGGTAGAGCGAGGCGTTCTTGTCGTTGACGACGACGGGGCTCACCACCTTCTTAATATCTGATACCTCACCACCAGCCGAGACGATGACCGTTCCTGGAGAGATGATCTTCTCGCCGTTGGGGTACTGCTGACTCAACGACAGCGAGTCCTTACCCGTCGGCACGTTGATATGCAGGTCGCAGCAGAAATCACTCAGCGCCTTCACGCCTTCGTAAAGACGGGCATCCTCACCCTCCTGAGAGCGACAGGGCCACATCCAGTTGGCTGAGAGCGAGATGGAGTCCATACCGTCGGCCATCGGCGCCCAGACAAGGTTCGTAAGTGCCTCGGCCACAGAGAGCACAGAGCCTGCTGCAGGATTGGCCAGGCCAGCCTGAGGCGCATGACCCAAAGCGGTGGCGATACCCTTCTCACCACGATAGTCGAGGGCTACGACACCACAGTCGCTCAACGGCAACTGGATCTCACCCTGACACTGCTGACGGGCAATCTTACCAGTCACTGAACGGTCCACCTTGTTCGTCAGCCAGTCCTTACAAGCCACAGCCTCCAACTGGAGCACGCGCTCAAGATATTCCTCAATCTTATCCTGACTGTAGGTCACGTTCTCATAGTGACGTTCTACGGTGTTGTCCCTCATGATGGTCTTCGGCGAGTGTCCGAACATCTGGGCCACGTCGAGGTCAAAGGGCTTCACGCCGTCGCCCTGCTTGAATGAGAAGTGGGCATCGCCCGTCGTCTCACCCACCACATACAGCGGCGCACGCTCACGCTCTGCAATCTTGCGGACATGCTCGATATGCTTCTCGTCGATCAGCAGTCCCATGCGCTCCTGGCTCTCGTTAGCAATGATCTCCTTGCTCGAGAGCGTCTTGTCGCCGATGGGCAGCTTGGTCATGTCAATCTCACCGCCACACTCCTCAACGAGCTCAGACAGACAGTTCAGGTGACCAGCTGATCCGTGGTCGTGGATAGACACCACAGGGTTCACATCCTCCTCGCAGAGGGCACGCACCAGGTTGTAGGCGCGCTTCTGCATCTCAGGGTTAGCGCGCTGAACGGCATTCAGCTCGATACCGTTCGAATAGCGGCCCGTATCAACGGATGACACACTACCGCCACCCAGTCCGATGCGGTAGTTATCACCACCAACGACCACCACTTTGTTACCCTTCTGGGGCTCCTTCTTCAGGCAGTCGCGCTTGGTGCCATAACCCACACCGCCAGCGAGCATAATCACCTTGTCGTAGGCATATTTCGTATCGTTGGGCTCCTGATGCTCAAACGTCAGCAGCGAACCGCAGATCAGCGGCTGGCCGAACTTATTACCAAAGTCTGAAGCACCATTCGAGGCCTTGATCAGTATCTGCTCAGGCGTCTGATACAGCCACTGGCGCACAGGCAAGATGTCCTCCCAGTCTCTGGTAATCTCCTTCCTCGTTCCTCCTTTCTCGTTCCTCGAAATGTCCTCGTCCTCAAGTCTCGGATACGCCGTCATATAGACCGCCGTACCTGCTATCGGCCAGCTTCCGACGCCGCCGCCCATACGGTCGCGGATCTCACCGCCTGTTCCTGTGGAGGCTCCGTTGAATGGCTCCACCGTCGTGGGGAAGTTATGCGTCTCAGCCTTCAGCGAGATGACGCTCTCGATGTCCTTTATGCGGAACCAGTCGCTCGTGCTCTGGTCCTTCGGTGCAAACTGCTCAACGACAGGTCCTTGGGCAAATGCCACATTATCTTTATAGGCCGAAAGAATCTTGTTGGGGTTCTCCTGCGTGGTCTTCTTGATCATCGCGAAGAGCGAACTCTCCATCTCCTTGCCGTCGATGATAAAGGTTCCGCCGAAGATCTTATGACGGCAGTGCTCAGAGTTGATCTGTGCGAAGCCGAAGATCTCAGAATCAGTCAGCGGACGGCCGTTCTGCTTCTCCAGTCCGTGCAGGTATTCGATCTCCTCAGGGCTCAGGGCCAGACCTTCCTGCTCGTTGTATTCCTCCAGATTGTCCACGTACTTGATGGGCTCCGGCTTGATGTTGATGGTGAAGATGCCCTGGTTGAGGCCGTTGTACATGCGTTGCAGCATAGGGTCGTGGTCGGCATCCTCGCTGGCTACGGGGAAATATTCCTCGATGCGGCTGATGCCCTTGAGGCCCATGTTCTGGGTGATTTCTACGGCGTTGGTGGACCACGGGGTCACCATCTCACGGCGCGGACCTACGAAGAATCCGTCGAGCTGGTCTGCATCAAGCAGCGTTGCCTCGCCGTAAAGCCAGGTTAATTCCTTGATTTCCTGTTCACTGAGTGCGTGATCGATCTCTGTGGCGATCACTGATTTCTGTGGGGTCTGAAAGAAGCGTATCATACCTTATTAATGCTTTGTTTTGAATTTGCATGCAAAGGTACTTATTTTTTTAGACATAAGAACATAAGAACGGATAATTTTTCCCCTTTTATTTATTGCAATGTTAATGACCGTTATAATCGCCCCGTTTATATTAAAGAAGTATAAATCGAAGTGACTCCTTTCCAAGATTTTCCCCTTTTGGTTGTTATAAGAGTAGAAAGGTATAATTTTGCAATAAAACGTTAGGATGATGAGAAAAAGCTTTTTCTATGCGATGGCAGCCCTGCTGATGATGGCCTTGGTGGGTTGCAGCGATGATGACGGGCTGGGAGCTTCGGAACTGTGTCATGCTTGGTATTGGCGTGATGAGATGCCAAAGAACTATTATGACCTCGTGGTCTATAAAAACAACGGCACCATTGAGTCCGTAGCCATCATCAATACGGATGACGGCCCCAGGAAGAAAGACTTGAATCACGGCAGTTATAGTCTCAACGGCGACCGTCTTACCTGCAGATGGGATGGTATTGAGGATCCCTTTACATATCGGATCGTCATCGAGAAGACTGGCGAAGACGGCTACACCATGTATCAGTATAGCGACGGCGAGAAAACCCAATCGTGGTATAACACCTTCTATACCTCAGACAATATGGACAACACCTATCTCAACACCCCAGCCTATGATGACGAAACGGATTATGCTGAGACTCTTGATGGCAGGTGGCAATTGGTGAAAGCCGATTATGGGTATGGAGGAGTTAAGAAATATGAGGCAGGCCAGACCATATTGAAGATTAATTTGGCTGACATGACTATGACGGTCAGTCATTCAAAAGAAGGAGCGGATGATACCTTCCTCAAGAGTGGCGTGTATTCATTTACGACTGCCACCGAACAGAGTCGGATATATACATACAAGTGGGTGGATGAAGAGCATCAGGTCATTAAAATCAAGGTGACAGACGAATTTGGCGACCACGAACATAAATACATGTACTCCGTTAAAGATGGAATGCTGTACTTCGATGGCGGTGTAGCTTACGATGGCGATGGCTATCTTTTCAGAAGATATTAATGGGCTCCGTTCTTCTTTTGTAAGCAAATTTCAAAACTCTTTGCTTTCTTCGCAGTGATTGTGCATATATCTGATAATCAGAGTTTTATGAACACACAGATTTTGGACTAAGGAAACTCGGACTTTGGGCTAAGGAAACTGGGACTTTCCCCTAACGAAACTCCCACTTTACAGCCTGTAAAGTCCGAGTTTGCAACGTGAAGTTTGATTTTGTAAAACAATTTAACTATAACTGCTCTGTCGGCTTAGATCGCCTGAAAGCAGAAAAATGACAATTATGACAAATGACAGTGTCATCTTTTGCACTTAAGAACCACAAACGAAAATACAACACGAAGGCAAAAAATCAATGCCGTTTGCGGTTCTTATGAAAAAACAGACTATGATTTTACTATCTATATAGATTATATTATATATTTATATATAATATAATTAAAATAAACAATATAATAATATCGCTTCACTAATTTTTCAGCTTCGTGTCGTATTTTACCTTGATACAAACAAATGTCGTGTCCCAGAATCTGACACTGTCATTTGTCAGAATTGTCATACTTCGATAAATTTTTTGCTTTGGGGTTAGGAAAACGGGCTCCTTATTCGTTATATAGACAGAGTGAGGCCTTAGAATGAGAAAGGGTTGAAGCTCTACAACAAAATGTATCATTTAAAAAAAAGTACGAGTATGAAAAGGAATTTGTTTTTTGTGATTGGTGCTATGCTGCTAATGATGGCAGGCACGATGATGACAGCTTGCAGCAGTGACGACGATGTCGTAAAGCCTGAAACTCCTGTGTCTGGTTATGGGACGCGCCAGCTGCCTAAGCAGGCTGACTTTGTCAAGACGATGACTGACGTGGGCTATCTCTGGTGTGACAAGGTGGATAATACGTGGTACATTAAAGCCGACTATCATGGGCCAGAGATTGTTTGTGACGGTGGAAACATCTTCTATCTGTATGACCTGCCTGCTGAGTATCAGAAAGAAGGCCTGAAAGTGAATGCCACGTTGGATTGCTACACCTTCCGCCATTTCGATGAGGATGTAGTAGTTACCATTTTTGCCGGCTGGGACTATTATGATGCAGTACTCAAGCAGATAGAGATTGTGGAATAGTACCCTAACACCGTGCCGTCTCCAGATGATGGAGGCGGCACGAAAATTACATAAAAATTTGGATGGTTGAGTCCTTTTATGTACCTTTGCATTAGGAATGACAGGTAAGACAATAATAGAACAATTATTTATCGGTTGCCGTCAGCGGATGCTTGCTGTAGCGAGGCTGATGCTAAAGAATGATGATGATGCGAATGATGCTGTGAGCGATGTGTTTTTTAAACTCACCGAAGGTTCGCTGAGAGTGCCTGCAGACCATCCCGAAAACTATCTTATGGCGACTGTCCGCAATCTGTGTTTAGACCGTATTCGCCTTATGACCCTGCACGAACGGTTGGAGCGCAGAATAACGCTCTCTGACAATGATCAGGCATACGGTGAAAGCGAACGGGAACGAATTGCGGAGATGATCGACTATGCAGAGCGAACCTTCTCCAAACAGACTTGGCGTGTATTCCAACTACGCTTCGACGAGGGGCTGTTGTATAGGGAGATTGCAGAGCGGTTAGGCATCAGTGAGGTGGCAGTCTATAAGCACCTTGCTGAGGCGCTCAAGAAACTAAAAGAGAAATACAATCCGACAAGAAGATGAAAGATATCGAACAACTGCTCAAGATGCTAGAGCGTCCGCAAGACTATACGAACGAGGAGCTGCAAAAGCTGATGAGTGACCCTGAAATGAGGGAATACTACGAGTTGATGGTCAGCGCAGAGGCTGGTTTCGCGCTGAGGAAAGATGAAGCGACAAAAGCTGAGAAACGGCCTATGATTCTTTCCCTCGGCAATAGGTTCATGAGGATAGCTGCTATGTTTATCGGCGTCCTGATGCTGTCAGGCATCGCCTTCGCGGCCTATCGGCTGGTGGTTGGAGGAGATCCTGAATCCCCAACTCAGGAGATGCGAACCGCAAATCCGACACAACAGGCTGGTACGCTCCAACAGGCGCAGACAGACCCAAATAGCATTCGTACCTTTGAGAATGCCGAACTGCAACAGATACTCAAGGAGTTGTCAGACTATTACCACGTCAGCGTGGAATACCGCAACGAGCAGTCGCGCCACATCCGGCTCTATACGAAATGGGACACCACAGCCCCTCTCCAGCAGATCATCGAACTGCTGAACGGATTTGAGAAGGTCAGCGTCCGTCTTATTGACAACCAGATAATCGCAGAATAGTGATGAAAAGGATTCTACACCTTATTATAATATATGCCCTCTGTGCTACGGCTCATGCCCAGCATGTCTTTCAGGGTACCTCGCTCTCGAAGGCTCTTATCGAACTCGACCAGTCAACAAAACACTACGACATCTCGTTTGTCTACGATGAACTGGAGGACTTCACCGTCACCAAGACCATCAAGCGAGGGGCTTCTCTGCCTGATGCTGTACGTGAGGTTTGCGGATTCTATCCAGTCAAAGTGTCTGTCAAGGGGCGGAACATCCTCGTGGAGTGCATGCAGAAAGACCGTACGAAACTGATAGGAAGGCTTATGGACTCTGACCGTCAGCCTGTTGCCTATGCCAACATCATCCTTTACAACCCAGTCGATTCTGTCATTATGGAGGGTGGCGTCAGCAACGAGGCTGGCGACTTTGTCATTCCATGCAGTGCTACTCAGGCCAGAGTACGTATAAGTTGCGTGGGCTTCAAGACCATCGAGCGGCTGATGCCCATTGGCAATGTTGGCACCATCCGTATGCAGATGGGAAACAACTACCTGAGCAACATCACCGTCAGTGGTCGGCTACCCGTCATCCGCAGCGAGGCAGACCGACTACAATATATTGTCAGCAACGATGAGTTTGCCCGTGGACTCAATGGCCAGGAGTTGCTCAGCCGTGTGCCGATGGTGACGATGACTGGTGGGCAGGCGATGATTCTTGGCAAGGGCCCAGCCCATTTTATGCTCAACGGTCGTATCACGGACTTAGGCGATGATGCCATCCGTCAGAAACTATGGACTATGCGCTCTGAGGACATCGAGCGGATAGAGGTGATTTCCAATCCCTCAGGTCGTGATGTGATGGAGATGGGCGGTGGTTACATTAACATTGTGCTCCGCCGAGACCAGACGCTCGGATGGCGAGGGGATGTCAGCACGGAGGCAGGCATCAGCGATGACTGGAGTGGATGCGCCAGCGGCTCTGTCAGCTATGCCTCAGAGAAGTTTGATATGACCATCGATGCCCACGGCGGACGCACCACACAGACAACAGACAACCTGACAACATACCCCTTTGGGAAGGATGCAGACATTATATCAGATACTCATGCCAAGCTGAAGGACAAAGAGTTGGCCGCCAATCTGATGCTCCGTTATCTGCCCACGAAGTTTTTGGAGTTAGGAGGCATGCTGTCTTGGCAGGTTCAATGGCCTGAGACTGTCATCGATGGAGAAATCAATTTGGTCAGAACAGATGAGTTCTCAAAATCGAAGGCCGAACAAAGTCCTGAAGATAACACTACTGTCAAAAGTCTGACTGCCTATTGTGACTGGCACTTGGACTCAAACGGCAAGCTGCTCAGCCTCACTTATCAGAATTATAAGAAAGACGACGATGGCAGATCTACGGTCTGGACAAACTATAATAGAAGTGCATATAGTAGTGACCATATTCAGTATTTCACTTACCCCGTAGTACAATGGGAAAACTATGCCAGTAAAGTAGATTATCATATACAATCCGCCAGACTCGATCTGACATTGCCGTTAGGCTTCGCCACGATTGATGCAGGAGGCTCCTACACCAATATCAAGAATCAAACTCATATAGAAAAGCAGATAGGGGAAGATGATTTCTATTTCATTGGCTATAGTGACTCCAGCTATCAGGAACAGACAAAGGCAGCATATTTGTCACTCCATCACGACTGGGACTATTTCGGCTTCAAGGCAGGCCTGCGCTATGAACACGTCAGCTGGGACGAAGATACCCGTGACTACTGGCTACCGTCGCTAAGCCTCTCAGTCAAACCTCATGAAGGATATCATCTGAGTCTCTCATGGGGGACAAGCACTATTCGCCCCAACTTCTATGACTTGAATCCCTTCCGCGTCTATAAGTCAATATGGGAATACTCAGAAGGAAACCCTTTGTTAAAGCCAGCCAGGATAAGCAACATAGAACTGAATTACTATAATCACAAAGGACTCTATGCCTCCGCTTATCACCATCACGGCAGTAATATGGTGATACGGACAACGAGCTACTCGGCAAATAACAGGCATGAGTATCTTGCAGAGACGATGCCCCAGAACAATGGGCGCATCAATCAGACTGGTCTTTACCTGCGTTACCAGCGGCAAATGTCAGAGTCTCTGTTGGCAACAGTTGATGGGAGTGGTTACTATCACGAAGCAACAGCACAATATGATACAGAGGATTGCCATCTCTACGGATGGGGAAGCCGCATTTCTGTTTCTGCCGACTGGTATCTGAACACTCAGCACACACTCTTGTTGAATGCCCGTTATCAGCATTGGTTTTCTGACTATCGTGATATGACAGAGACAGACAGCTATGGTTATTTCTATTTCGCCCTGCGATATGCAATGCCGGGTGATTGCCTGAAACTTTCGCTTGTGGCCAACGATCCTTTCCATCAGTTTGTCACAAACGAGAATATCTATAGCAGCAGGAGAAACATCTCAGATACCCAATCTCTCTCCTATTCTGAGGATATGAGACTTCTGAGCCACACCAATCATCATGCCCATTACATCGGCCTCACCGCCACCTACTCCTTCGGCGGCAAGAAGCTGCGCCAAGTCCGCCACGATCTCAACAATTCAGAGTCGAAGCGCGCTGAGAAGCAATAGATCAACGCAAAGACCTCCTTTGAAATGTTAAAGTTGTGTTAAAGTCCGAAAAATCGTGCAAGATTTTGGGTGCTCGTTAGTTATATATATGTAGAGAGTTTCCAAAAAAGGCCAATTCGATTCCTATATATTCTCTCTCATTGGCTCCAGTAACCCAGAAATCCCCATTTTCATATAGGAGCCAGCCTGTCGGCCAATAGGTAAAAAGATTGTCTTGATGGGTTAGTGATTTAATTGCAGGCTGATAGGTTATGGCCGCTGTCCGAGTGAATCAGGCAGCGGCCTTTGTTTTGGTGATTGCTATTACACGGTGATGATGAAGCGGGCGCCGTTGGTGTAGGTCTCATCAAGGCTGACCTCTCCGCCAAGGGAGTGTATCAGTCGGCGGCAGATGGGAAGGCCTAAGCCGACGCCAGTCATGAAATCGTCTCCTTTCTCGAAGGTGTCAAAGATGCGATCACGGTCTTCTTCCTTGATGCCGCAGCCTGTGTCTGTCACAATGAAGCGTATCCGATCGCCGTCATGTTCACAACGCAGCTCCACATGGCCTAACTCTGTGAACTTCATGGCGTTATCCATCAGATGCGTTAGAGCATTCTTCAGCCGGTAGGTGTTGGAACGAATCTTGAAGTTGTCGCTGACATTCGTCGTAAAGCGCAGTTCCACACCAGTCTTCTGCTTGCCCTTACACTCCTTAACAACCGTACAGGCAAGCTCGTTGACATACACGTCGGTCTTTTCGCTGTCAGGTATAACATCCTCACTCTCGCTCTGCGAAAGTTCCAAAAGCTCGTTGATGATCGAGGTGATCTGTTCCACATTACTGGAAATGCGCTTCTGCATATCCCGTTTCTCGTCGTCGGAGAGCTCATAGTCAGGCGAACAGATGACCTCCGCGAATCCAGATACTGCATTCAGGGGCGTGCGGATTTCGTGGCTCATGCTCTGGATGAAGGTTGATTTCATACGATCCGACTCCTCTGCTCGTCTGAGTGCGGCTCTCAGGTCTTTGTTCTTGGCCCAGATCTTCCTCATCAGACGGCGACGGCCCATGATGTAAACAAATAGATAGACCACCGTCAGTCCTATCAGCCAGTTCATCAGCTGTTTGGCTAAACTTTTATTAGCGGCAGCCTCCTCACGGGTGCGCATCAGGCTGGTTTCTGAAGCCAACTGGTTGAAGTTAGCGTCCTGAAGGATGCTGTAGAGAGAGTCCATCTCGTTATATCGTCGCTTCATGGCCTCAAGGGCCAGAGTGAGATCACCTTTCAAGGCATAGATGCTGATGACGGTCAGTGAACTGTCGACGGCCAGATTGCCGTTGCTTACCTTGTTCAGTGCTTCGTCGTATTCCATATTGAAAGCCTGTCTGGCCACCTCCAGGATATTGTCATACCGATGGTTGAACTCCGATAGGCCCTGATCGCGCAAGTCAGTATATTGGTTATATGCCGAGAAGAACTGCTGCGCATCGCCTATGATGAAGTAGAGGTAGGCCTTCATAGCCAGCGACATGGAGAGATAGTCGATGTTTTTAGCCTTCTGGGCTGTTTCGATAGACTTGTCCGCCCACGTCAGGGCCTTCTGGGGATCCTTTAGGGAGAACATCTCCGCCAGATTCAGATAGACGCGCATCGTGAACTTCTCGTCACGGTCACCCACCTCTTCGAGAGCCTGTTTGAAGTAGGTCTCCCCACGAGCCTTGTCGTGACTGCTGCTGTAGATGTCGCCATAGAGTCCTGTGGCCAAATAGTAGTAATCGCTGGCTTTGTCCTCCCTGACCTCTTGGTCCAAGGCATGGGCATACTGGATGGCACGATAGATCTGATTATGCCTGAGCGCAAAGAATCCCTTGTTGCACAACAGCTTGTAATAGAGCATCATATAGCCCTTCTGATGCAGTTCTTTGGCATAGTCATTGGCAAAGCTGTAGAATTCTTCGGGCGTGCCGTTCAGGAACAGGTGTCGGAACATCTCATAACTCTCCCTGTCCTTACCTTCCAAGTCTGCAACAGTCTTGTCTGCGTAAGTAACTGTGGTGCTAAAAGTCAAAAGGAGAGCAACCAGCAGTAGTTTTAGATTAGTTATTGACATTAGCGAATGATTATTTTCTGATTGTTCCTGATGTAGATGCCTGGGCGGAGGTTCTTCTCGTTCATCCGGCGGCCGTTGAGGTCGTAGATGGCGCCATCTTTGCTGCCAGCCTTACGGATGACCTTGATGGCTGTCTGGGTGTCTTCCTTCAATGTGCAGAGGGTGAAGTAAGTGGGTTCGTCGTATTTGGCGGCTGTGGCATCCTTGAGGTACTTGCCAGTTCCGACGTTTCTCAGCGTCCAGCCCTTGTCCTCCACATACTGGATGTCCCAGACGGCACCATCGGGAATGTCGTATCCTCTCTGTTTGTTCAGGCCGTTGATAAAGCTGCAGTCGCCCGTAACGGCCTGTGAGTTAAGATAGCCGATGTCACCATCCATTTGGTATTCTTCGCCATCAGGGGTGATGAGTTTCAGAGAACGTCCACCAGTGATTCTCGATATCTTGAATTGATAACCCTCATTGGATATGTCGAAGGCAGTCTTAAAATCGTCGTAGCCCAAATTCTTTATGTTATAGCCATAAAAGGCCTTATTCTCTGCCTCATTGACGATGGCAAAGGTCTTGCCGGACAAGTCTGACAAAGAGCCAGTGAGACGCTCGTCAATGGTCCAATACTTGATGTAGGCTTCAGGATTGTTCATCACGTCCAGAACAGCCTCGGCATAGCGCTTTCCGAGCGTGCGATAGCCCTCAGCCGAGAAGTGCCAGGGATCAACACCATTACCAGGAATGTCTTTGGCTGATACGACGTGGCCAGTAGGGATGACTTGGGGAATCTTCGCAACAACGGTGTTATGCAAAGCACAGCCGCCACCCATTTCCGCATATTCCGTCTCGCCGACAAAGATGTGCACGTCGGAGGCCTTGAGGCCAAGATCCCTCAGCATGTCCTTATAGATCTTTTTCACTTTGTCGGGCCAGTCTGCCTGACCGTTGTTCGTCTCTCCCTGGTGCAGCAGGATGCCCTTGATGACGCCTACCTCCTGAGCCTTCTTGGCCATCTCGATGATGCGGCCGTAAGGGTTCTCGCCGTAGTAATTCCTGGCTATCTGAGCCCACCACTCGTTATAATTTTCTTTGTATTTCTGTTCGTACACATCCTTGTCGAACATCTCGATGGGACTGCCACCCATCGCAACGGCAATGACGCCGATCTTCTTGTCGGGGAGTTCCTTCACCATCGTACGACCGAAATAGTCGGAAGGTCCAAGTTTGCCCACAGGGTTGACGATAGGACACTCGGCCTTGTACCAGTTGCCCAAAGTACGTTTAGGTTTGTCAAAGTTGCACGTTGCCAGCATCTGGAAACGCTCATCGACATTCCCTTCGTCCTGGGCTTCCCATTCGGCATTGCCCTCCATATTTGATTGTCCGAAGCAGATATAGATATAGAAATTCGGATCGACTTCTGCATTTGCTTTGAGATAACTGGTCATCAGTATGAGACCAGTCAGGAATAACATTTTCTTCATAAAGCTACTATAATATATTAAATAGGTGTAAATTCATTGAGTTCTATTTTTTCTTTGCTGGAGCTTTCTTGGCAGGCGCTTTCTTGGCAGGTGCTTTTGTAGCGGGAGTGGTAGTCTTCTTCGATACGATGACGGGCTGGACTCTCGTGACGTAGGTCTGCTGTTTCATAATCATCCAAGCGGCCTCGAAGATCTTGTTGCGAAGATGCTCAGGATAGTTGGGGTTGGAACTGATGAACTTCTCGACGATGAGACGAGCCTCCTTGCTCTTGTGGGAACCCAGCATCGCCTGCAGCCAACTGGTGGGGAAGAAGATGTCGCTGGTCTGCTGGATATACTGCAGCGATTTCAGTCCTGGCTCGATGAGGGCATTGCTGACAGGCTCATAGACGTCAGAGTTAAGTAGCTGTAGCGCTTTCAGTGCCCAGGGCTCTTGTTCGCGGTTCTGAGGGTGGAGCATCTCGTTGAACAGCTTGGTACGCAGGGCAGGGTCCGGACTGCAGACACGACTGATATAGTCGAACTCCCGTCGTTCGTCTTCTGTCTTCAGACGCTTACGCTGTGCGGCCAGTACGGGGTAGTAGGTGTCTCCACGGACAATGGCCAGGCGGTAGGCCCAGTTCATATAATCCTGTTCATTGAAGAGCGGGTCGTTATGCTTCTGCCAGATGGAGTAAATCTTATCAAGCAGTTCTGGGGAACTGGCGTTCGAACCCAACTTGCGGATGATGAACTGTCGGCATTCCTTCGTACGGTTTTCGCCCAGCAGGTCCATCATACAGAGTTCGAGTGTCTTACGCTGCTCTGGGGCGAGGTCGAAGGCAATCTTGAACATATGGTCAACGGCGGTGGACATAATGAGGGGGTTATGCTCTTTCATCATACAACGGTAAAGCTCGCCGAAGTGTGAGGGTGGGATGCGTCCTAAGAGGTAGTTGTCGTGGATGGTGAGCAGCAGGGCATAGCGGTTCAGGTCGTTACGGGTGGTGATGAGACGTTTGGGCAGGATGACAGCATACTCATCGTCGAGGGTGAAGTGTCCGTAGCCCTTACCGTCGAAGTTGGGGACGATGTAGTTGGGCTTGCCTGCCACCTTGATGATGAAGGTGGAGTCCTTCATATCTACGTTGACGGTTCGGCTGGTGCCGAGTTCGTAGATGAGACGTACCTGGAACTTCTGCGGCCAGACGATGCCCCGTTTATAGGGATCGCTCTGGGTGATGACGATGTTGCCGTCCTTGTAGGCCGTATGGATGGTGGGCATACCTTTCTGCTTCACCCATACCTCGCTGAACTGTCGGACATTGGCCTTGGGTGCCGCAGAGTCGAGGGTGGCGACGAGATCATCCCACGAGGCATTGTGGAACAGGTGGTCACGAAGGTATTTCTGCAAGCCTGTCTGCATCTCAGGGGCACCCATCACCTCTTCGAGCATCCGCATCATGACGGGCGCTTTGTCGTAGATAATATTGTCGTAGAGCAGGCTGGCGTGATTCAGATTGTTCAGCTCCTGGGCGATGGGATGGGTGCCGTCGGTACGGTCGATGGCGATGGCACGGCTCTGGTAGGTCTTCAGGAAGTTCAGCTCGTGGTCGACGCGAGAGAACGTGCGACGGGTGATCTTCGACGCCATGAAGTTGGCGAGCACCTCCTTGGCCCATACATCCTCAAACCATTTGAGTGACACAAGGTCGCCAAACCACAGGTGGGCAGTTTCGTGGGCAATCAGTTCCAGACGCGCGGCCTTCTCTTCTTGCGTGGCGTTCTTCTCAAGGAAGATGCGACGGTCGTTCATCTGGATAGCTCCCGGATGTTCCATCCCGCCAAACTGATAGCCAGGCAGCACCACCATTCCGTATTCCTTGAAGGGACAGGAGATACCCGTATAGCCCTCCATCCATTTCAGTGCCTGTGCAGCCTCGTCGCACACTTGGTCGAGTTGTGCCACCTTGTCGGGGTCGGTCTCACGGAAGAGAATACGCATAGGACGGCCCTCACGGATGGAGGTCTTCTCCTGGAACTTACCAGCGACGAAGGAATATAGATAGGTGGGAAGCTGGCAGACGTTGTCACTTGTCATCGTCTTCCACCCCTCTGGCACCTTGAGCGAGGTAACGAAGACGGCCCGGAGGTCGGGCTGGTCGAAACAAGGGAAGGCGGAGCGTGCGAGGTCTGGCACGAAGAGGGTGTACATATAGTCTTCATTGCGGTTCAGGGCCTTGTCGTTGGCCGTAAAGTGCAGTTCAATCTTGTTGTCGCCCTCCAGCATCGAAGCCATGGGGATAATGATATGTTCATCTTTGAAGATAACCTCTGCGGCACGACGCTTTTTCTTCTGGTTCCAGACATAGCAGGTGCCGTCGAAGCCTCCAGTGAAGTCGAGCACCACATCCTGTGGAGTCTTCAGGTTGAAGGAAATAATGGCCTTGCCCTTCACTTTCTCTCGGGGATTGGCAGGGATGTCGAATGAGAGGTCGTAGAGCACTTTGCTGATGTTCGCCTTTCTGTGTTCGGCAAGTTCCTTGGATACGCCTTTCGACAGCATCTGGGCACTCGTGGTCTGCGTGATCAGGCACAGGGCCAACACGAGGATTAGTATCATATTTTTCATCGTTGTTCGGTTTTTGCTTGCAAATTTAATTAAAATATTCTAAACCTCCACGTTTTTCATGGTTTTTTTGCGCCAGTTTAGTAATTTTGTGTCGTTATTATCAAAAAACAGTGCATGATGGTGTTGCAAATCGTGTTGGCAGCGATGGCATATACCCTCGCCGCAGCTGCCGAGACAGATGATAGTGCAAATGTCCATCGTGTGGAGGTGGAGGCGGTGCCGGGACTGATCCTGAAGACCAATGACTTTCTTAGAGGAAACAACGGTGAGGTGCGGACGATGAACCATGCCTTCACGGCGAAGGTGAAGTACGCCTTCGCTCCACCGTCAGGTTCCAGAGAGGCAGAACTCTATAAGGGTGTCTATCAGGGTGTGGGTCTGGCTTATCACGACTTGAACCCGCAATTAGGCAATCCCGTCTCACTCTTCCTTTTTCAGGGTGCTACCATCAAGACGCTGGCCAGAAGGCTGTCGTTCAACTACGAATGGAACTTAGGACTGACCTGTGGTTGGAATAAATACGATGAGGATAGCCATCCTGATAATCGCGTCATCGGATCGAAGATGACGGCATATATCAATGTGGACTTCTATCTGCGCTATATGCTGTCGAAGGAATGGGACTTGAACTTGGGCGCCTCCATCACCCATTTCAGCAACGGCAACACTTCCATTCCCAACGCAGGCCTGAACATCGCTGGCATCAAAGCCAGTGCAGCGTATTATTTTAATAGGAGGGAAGGAGTAAAAGGAGTAAGGAGGGAAGGAGTAGATACTGCTTTCCAACGGCAGTGGGTGTGGGATTTGACGCTCTATGGTGCTTGGAAACGGAAGGGCCTGGACACAGAGACAGGCACTTTCGCTATTCCAGGGAAGTATGGGGTTGTGGGGTTCAACGTTAATCCGCTCTATCAGATCAACAGATGGCTGAACATAGGACCTTCGTTCGATGCCTCCTATGACGGTAGTGCCAATCTGGAGTTCGACTATCCTAAAGCCGACAAGATGCAGGAACCCACAGAGGATGATGTCCGTCTGGCACCTTGGTATCGTCGTGTGGCACTGGGACTGTCAGGACGCGTGGAGTTTGCTATGCCCTATTTCACCATCAATTTCGGCATCGGACATAATTTCGTCAATGCCCAGACAGATGACCTGAGAGGCTTCTATGAGATCCTGGCGCTGAAGATTCATGTTCTGCGAAAGGCCTATGTCCATATCGGATACAGCCTTTACGACTTCTATTACCCCAACAACCTTATGTTGGGCTTAGGTCTTCATCTTTAAATAGTCAGCAAAGATGCGAGCGGCACTCTCCACCTTCGCTGCACAGGGCCGAGTCTTGTAATACTCTGCCGTTCGTGGTGAGGCTTCGTAGTGGCAGACGGCCTTCTCGTGGCCTTTCAGACCTAAGATCTCTGCACAGATGAGGCTGCCGTTGTCTTCTTTCGACTTTGCCAGCAGTTCCTGAACCACTTTATAACATGCCGACTTTCCCTCTCTGTCGCTGCCTTCCGTCTGTCCGCAGTCGAGACCGACTAACATAACGATGCCTGAGACAGCCCCACACATCATCCGCAGTCTTCCGACACCGCCTCCAAAACCGGCTGCCACCTTTTTGGCCAGCGTATCATCGAGACCATAGAGGTCGGCAAAGGCTGCCACCACACTCTGACAACAACCGTAGCCCGCCATGAAATTGTCAACGGCACGCTGCACTCTCTCTTCTAATTCCTGATCTGTCATATCTGCCAATATATGATTACGGCTGCAAAATTACGTTTTTTCTCTCACACTAAAGTATGGTAATACTAAGAATTATGTTAAAAGAAGAAAAAACTTTGCCACTTTATATACAGATATACCATATTTTGAGTATCTTTGTAGGCTACAAAAAGGAACTATTAAGTTGTTTAACATTTAAATGTTTTATTATCAATGATTTATTCAAAAGAAGTTGAAAACATGTGTAGCGTTTGCAAAGGCGCTTATCATGGACCTGCACCAATCCCCGAGGAGGGCAAATGGGTGGCAGTGAAAGAAATCAAGGAGATCTCCGGTTACACCCACGGTATCGGCTGGTGTGCACCTCAGCAGGGTGCCTGCAAGCTGAGCCTGAACGTGAAGGACGGTATCATCCAGGAGGCTCTCGTAGAGACCATCGGTTGCACAGGTATGACTCACTCGGCCGCTATGGCTTCTGAGATCCTGCCCGGCAAGACCATCCTCGAGGCCCTGAACACCGACCTCGTCTGCGATGCCATCAACACCGCTATGCGTGAGCTCTTCCTGCAGATTGTCTACGGTCGTACACAGAGTGCCTTCTCTGAGGGCGGTCTGGCTATCGGCGCCGGCTTGGAGGATCTGGGTAAAGGTCTTCGTTCACAGACCGGTACACTCTATGGCACCGTTGCCAAGGGTACCCGTTACCTGGAGCTGACTGAGGGTTACATCACCAAGCAGTACCTCGATGCTAACAACGAGGTTTGCGGTTACGAGTATGTACACCTCGGTAAGATGATGGAAGCCATCAAGAACGGCATGGATGCCAATGAGGCTCTGAAGAAGTTCACCGGTTCTTACGGTCGCCGTACCGAGGATCAGGGTGCAGTGAAAGCTATTGACCCACGTAAAGAATAAAGGAGGATACGACTATGATTAGAAAAGTACAGTTTGAGAGTCAGGAGCGCCGTATCGACCAGGTTCTTGCTGCTCTGAAGG
>JAFRQC010000062.1 GCA_017428805.1 Prevotella sp.
TAAATTCGCATTCTTACCGTTCTTAATCATCAACTATAAGGAAACTACTCACAAAAAGGCAGAAGGACTTTCTTCTGTTGCACAGTATATACTACTGTATCATTTGCAAATAGACAATATGAATGGTTGGTCTATGGCTGATATGGAATCGAAATTGCCATATACATACGTTACCATATCAAGAGCATTCAAGAATCTGGAGGAACTTTATTTGTGCAAGATTGAGATGGATGAGAACCGAGTGAAACGTATCTTCTTTGAGGGGACTAAAAAAGAAGTGTGGGAACGTTCATTATCCTATCTGAAGGATCCCATCAAAAAGAAACTCTATTGTGACTATATTGCAACCGATTCATCTTTTACAGTGGGAGGTATCACAGCGTTGGCCCACTATACTTCACTGAATCCAGACGGGATGAAAACGTATGTGATGGATGCGAAGGGATACAAGGATTTGCAACACAACAGTATTTTCGTCAACCAGAACGAAGTAGAAGGAAACATATGTATAGAGATATGGAACTATCCACCACTGTATCAGGACAATGCAGACCCTCTTTCTTTATATCTCACATTGAGAGATGACCGTGATCCCAGAACAGAAAAGGAATTGGAACTTATGATTAACAAGCTATGGTAGTAGGATTAGATAAATTCAAGGAGGCATTTGCCGATTTCAAGGACAACTATGTGATTATTGGCGGAACAGCCTGTGACATAGTACTGAGCGATACGGATATGCGCCCACGTGCCACTGACGACATAGACATGATTTTGGTGGTGGAGAAGATGACAAAAGAATATGGTGATGCCTTCTGGCAGTTCATCAAAGATGGCGAATATAAGGCTGGAAAACGGGAAAAGGACGACAAGACTCCAACATATACGCTATACCGCTTCACAACCGAAAAAGAAGGGTATCCCGTACAGATTGAATTACTTTCGCGTCATTCAGATATATTGGGCGAACCTTCTGGCTTTCACATTGAACCAATTCCCTTGTCGGAAGACTTGTCAAGCCTTTCTGCAATTATGATGGACGACGACAACTACGAACTGACGGTAGCAAATAGCGAGGAACAAGATGGCGTACGCATTGCTGCACCTACGACATTGATATGTCTGAAAGCCCGTGCCTACCTCAACTTGCTCAAAGACCGTGCAAACGGGAAACAGGTCAATACGAAAGATATCAAGAAACACAAGACTGATGTCCTGAAACTCATAGCTACAGCCTCTATCCCAGAACCTGTTGTTGTTCCACAGTCCGTCTATGACGGTGTAATGGAATATGCTGCGTCCATTGAAAAGGAGTTGCCAAGCCAGTCTTTACAGGACGCTTTGGAAAGAGATGCAGACGCCATCCAAGCATTTGTGGACACTTTGAAGGAATCATTTGTAGTGAGCGAAAAGGAATGAGGATACAATACGCATCCGACTTACATTTGGAGTTTGCCGATAACTGGCGAGTTCTCAAGCAAGAAGAACCCATGAATGTCCGTGGCGACATTCTTGTGTTGGCGGGCGACATCGGCTATCTCGGTGATGACAACTACCAGACACATCCTTTCTGGGATTGGGCTTCCGAGAGTTATCAACAGGTCATCGTGGCATTAGGCAATCATGAGTTCTACAAGTTCTATGATCTTTCCTCCATGCATGACGGGCTCATAGGCGAGATTCGTCCCAATATCCACTATTATTATAATGTCGTTGTCCATATTCAGGACATCGACATCATCGTATCTACACTTTGGGCAAATATTACCTTAGAAGATGCCTATATCACAGAGCATAGTGTCACCGACTTCCGTCGCATTCTCTACGGCGAGGACATCCTCACCTTTGCCGATTTCAATCGCGAACACAAGCGATGCCTCGAATTTATCAAACAGTCTGTAGCCGACAGCACGGCCAAGCACAAGATCGTCGTCACCCATCATGTGCCGTCTTTCCAACTGATGTCACCAGAGTTTCAGGGAAGTCGTATCAACGGAGCCTTCACCGTCGAACTTGCTGACTATATTGCAACTAGCGGCATCGACTACTGGATTTACGGTCATTCCCATCGCAATATTGACAAGACTATCGGTACCACTCGCTGCATTTGTAACCAGTTCGGTTATGCTTTCCATAACGAGCACCTCACATTTGACGGAAACAAATACATAGAGATATAGTTTTGTTTCCTTATGATGATTATCCTTGTAAGGTAGAAAACTTAGCTTGAGCTTGCTCGTTTGGCACAGCATAATAATCGTCATTTGGGCCTCTTCTCTATAGGGAAAACAGGATATGCTTCAACAATCAGATACCATTCTTCCTTATACTCAGATTTGCGGAGTTTAACAGTTACCTTGGTATTTAAAAGTTTCTTTCTCATAATTCTGTTTGTTTATAATGATTTGTATAAGTTGTCGATTTCCTTTTTGGGCGCATAGACATAGTTCCCAATTTGTCGGGTAGGGATGGAGTACTTTCTGATGTGCGCCCATACTGTACTGTCGTCTATCCTGAATTTCTTGGAGATTTCGCCGATAGTATAGCAATTCTCCGGTTCCATGTCGTAGAGACGTGGTAGCAAATGCTCATCCTTGATGGGCTCTTCACGCAAAGGAACTATCATTTCCAACTGCTCGCGAGAAATGCGGGTGAGCCTTTCACCTATATTTATATAAGGTAGTCGGCCTTTGCGGATCAGGCGATAGATGGTATCCCTGCTGATGGCATACATGGCGACAGCTTCCTTCACGCTGATGAATTCCCTTTCACCAGGAATAAGTTGAGCGATTTGATTCAGCTGCTCTTCTTTAGCTTTGGCAGCCTTACGATTCTTGTAGGCAATATCTGTACAATGCCTACAACAGTAGCGGGAGTCTAATGTCTTTGCGATAAAGGTGTTCCCACATACTTCACACTTGCGTTTGATCTGAAATTTTGCTTCTGGCATAATTCTTTAAAATTAAGTATGTATAAGTACTAATAAGTATAAATAGGTTGCATCTCGTCGCAAATTAAGTCGCGTTACATGAATGTCGCAAAAATGGGATAAAGAAGGGCATAATAAAGACATAGTAAACATGAGGGTATAGAAAACAAATAGCGTGTAACTCGTTGAGCTACACGCTATTTCGTTGCGTTTTGTTATGTCTTTGCCTTTCGGTGTCATTTAACCTCCTCGAAGTCTGCGTCTTGGATGTCGTCTGCCTTATTGCCGCCTGCCTGCTGGCCTCCGGCTTGCTGCTGACCGCCCTGATAGGTGTCACCACCGGGCTGACCTGCGGCACCGCTCTGTTGGTACATCTGGGCTGAGGCCGTCTGCCAAGCCTGGTTGAGGGCTGCAATGGCACTGTCGATGGCGGCCACGTCGCCAGCCTTGTGGGCATCCTTCAGTTGCTGAAGGGCCTGCTCGATAGCGGGCTTGTGCTGAGTGGGAATCTTGTCGCCGAGTTCCTGAAGCTGATTCTCGGTCTGGAAGATCATAGAGTCAGCCTGATTCAGCTTGTCGACGCGCTCACGCTCACGCTTGTCGTTCTCAGCATTCTGCTCAGCCTCGGCCTTCATGCGGTTGATCTCGTCCTGAGACAGACCTGACGAAGCCTCGATACGGATGGCCTGCTCCTTGCCAGTAGCCTTATCCTTAGCACTCACCTTCAGGATACCATTGGCATCGATGTCGAAGGTGACCTCAATCTGAGGAATACCACGACGGGCTGGGGCGATGCCTGTGAGGTTGAACTGGCCGATAGACTTGTTCTGTGCTGCCATCGGACGCTCACCCTGTAGTACGTGGATGGTCACCTCTGTCTGATTGTCAGCAGCGGTAGAGAAAACTTCGCTCTTCTTACAGGGGATGGTAGAGTTGGCCTCAATCAGTTTGGTCATCACGCCACCCATCGTCTCGATACCCAGTGTCAGCGGAGTCACGTCGAGCAGCACGATGTCACCTACACCGCCTTCCTTGTTCAGGATAGCACCCTGGATAGCTGCACCTACGGCCACCACCTCGTCGGGGTTCACACCCTTTGAAGGCTCCTTGCCGAAGTAGTTCTTCACGAGAGTCTGCACGGCGGGGATACGGCTTGAACCACCTACGAGGATCACCTCGTCGATATCAGCTGTGGTCAGTTTGGCATCAGCGACAGCTTTCTGGCAAGGAGCCAGACAAGCCTGGATGAGGTCGTGAGTCAACTGCTCGAACTTGGCACGTGTCAGTGTCTTCACCAAGTGCTTAGGCACACCGGCTACCGGCATGATATACGGCAGGTTGATCTCTGTCGAAGTAGAAGAAGACAGCTCGATCTTGGCCTTCTCGGCAGCCTCCTTCAGACGCTGCATGGCCATTGGGTCTGCCTTCAGGTCGGCACCCTCGTCGTTCTTGAACTCCTGTACCAGCCAGTCGATGATAGCCTGGTCGAAGTCATCACCACCGAGGTGGGTGTCACCATTGGTGCTGAGCACCTCGAACACACCGCCGCCGAACTCCAGGATGGAGATATCGAATGTACCGCCACCGAGGTCGAACACGGCAATCTTCATATCTTTGTTAGCCTTGTCGACACCGTAAGCCAGAGCGGCAGCCGTCGGCTCATTGACGATACGCTTCACATTGAGGCCTGCAATCTGGCCAGCCTCCTTCGTAGCCTGACGCTGAGAGTCGGAGAAGTAGGCAGGCACGGTGATGACGGCATCGGTTACCTCCTGTCCGAGATAGTCCTCGGCGGTCTTCTTCATCTTCTGCAGCACCATAGCCGAAATCTCCTGCGGGGTGTACTTGCGGCCATTGATGTCGACACGGGGATAGCCGCCCTCATTCACTACTGAATAAGGTACGCGAGAGATTTCCTTCTCGGTCTGCTGCCAGTTCTCACCCATAAAACGCTTGATAGAGTACACGGTGTTCTTCGGGTTGGTGATGGCCTGACGCTTGGCAGGGTCACCGATCTTACGCTCACCGTTTTCCACGAAACCAATTACAGAGGGAGTCGTACGCTTACCCTCGCTGTTGGCAATCACTACAGGCTCGTTACCCTCGAAGACGGCAACGCAGCTGTTGGTAGTTCCTAAGTCAATTCCAATAATCTTTCCCATAACTCTTATTATTTTTTAATTAATACTCATTGTTAAATTGGACAAAAATCCGCAGATTGGGAGAGCAAACCGTATGCCAAAATGGCTTTTTGTATAAAAAAATGTCTTCTTCACGTCATTTTGGCACAAATTATTTTGTTATATTTCAAAATTATGCTAACTTTGCACTCAGAATTCTTTATTTTAACGATCGTAAGTAATGAAAAAGGCTTTTTTGACAACTTGTGTGGCGTTTCTCTTTCTGACAGCCACCGCCCAGGAGAATCCCTATATAGTGAAGACTCGTGGGGCCAAGCAGAAAGCGCAAATGGAGTTGGCAGGCGATTCCATCCTTAACCAATTAGAAGATGAGACGGCCCGTGATTTCATCAGTGACAATTTCAGGTTCTACAGTCTTTGCGACTGGCAGGAAGGTATGAAATTCATGGTGATGCCTGAGAAGTATGACCTGGTGGTGAAGACATTTGCCGACGCTGCCACTGGAAAGGACGTGAGCAGTATGTCGCTGCGTCACAAGATTATGATCTACAAGGGTCATAACGAGAGTTCCGACGGTCATCACCGCGTGAACTTCTATTGCCCGGACAACGACAGGGACTATTATTATGAGATCCCTAGCGGCTCGTTCGATGACTATTGCTATAACAAGCTGGGCGTGCCTACGCTGGCTTATCTGGGTGATGTGGACATTGCCCGTGAGAAGCTGATGGGCAGGACGATGTACACGAAGACGCAGTACTATCGTATCGATACCGAGTATGACGGTGACGGATTCATGGATGTGACTGTCGATAAGGATATGGAGGTGAAAGTGGTCGCCGTGGGTGTCGGCACGCGTGCTTATCCTGTGAAGATCATCGTTGAGGACAAGGACGGCAATGAGTTCTATCAGAACGTGGCCATCTCGAAGACCAACTGTGGTATGCGCGACGACGAGTTCATCATGGACAATGCCAAGTATCTGTTCGGCAACTCATTCGAGCTGGTGGATGACATTATGGCTGTGAACAGCTATAACTATAAAGCCTACATCGGCAGGATTGTTCATACGAAGTTCCCCACCACGATGCTTAATGAGGCTACTAAGAAGGTTCAGAATATTCCGCGCATGATTGGCTTCCAGATTGTGGCCCTCAATCCGCATAAGAATGACACGAAGTTCACGGCTCAGTTCAAGCATTCTATCCTGGGTACCTATTTCTATAAGGATGTGACACTCGACCAGAAGGGCATCACGGGCACCTCGAAAGACTTCGAGCAGGAGCCTGACGACTACTTCTCTTATCTCTTCGCCCCAGGTCCCGGTAAGAAGATTGAGACCACCGAGGGTAGCCGTGGTATGATCCGTATGGGTCACGTCAGTGTGGGATTCACAGAGGATGAGGTGATGCTAGCCGCTGGTGAGCCTGATGATGTTACTCATGGTGAGAATGGTATGTACACCTGGATGTTCAAGCGTTCGAACAACAAACTGCTGTTTGTGGACTTCAACGGTTCTGGCGTCGTGGAAAAGTATTACACGAAGGATGCGCCTAAGTCCAAGACAACTGCTGCCAAGCGCAGGACAACAACGAAGAAAAAGAAGAGTTCGTCTAGTTGGCAGAACGGCAAGGGTACTCCGCTTTAAAAAGCCATTGAATAATACTGACAGACTGTCAGAATTCGATAAAAAAGCCGCTCCCGATGAGGGAGCGACTTTTGTTTGAGGCGGATCAGACCACCCCGCCCTTCGGGCACCCCTCCTACTCAGGAGGGGAAGAAGATACTACTTGTCTTTGAGGGATTCCATGATCTTTGCCTCGATTTCCTCGCAGAGTTCAGGATTGTCCTGCAGGAGATTCTTCGTGGCGTCACGGCCCTGGCCCAGCTTGGAATCGCCGTATGAGAACCACGAACCGCTCTTCTTGATGATCTCAAGCTCAACACCCAGATCGACAATCTCACCAACCTTGGAGATACCTTCGCCGAAGGTGATTTCAAACTCAGCCTTACGGAAGGGAGGAGCCACCTTGTTCTTCACGACCTTCACGCGCACCTGATTGCCGATAGGCTGGTCGCCGTCTTTCAACGTAGTCACCTTGCGGATGTCCAGACGTACGGAGGAGTAGAATTTAAGGGCATTACCACCCGTCGTGGTCTCAGGATTGCCAAACATCACGCCGATCTTCTCACGCAGCTGGTTAATGAAGATACACGTGGTCTTCGTCTTTGCGATCGTCGAGGTGAGCTTGCGCAGGGCCTGGCTCATCAGACGGGCCTGCAGTCCTACTGCCGAGTCGCCCATGTCGCCCTCGATTTCTTTCTTAGGTGTCAGGGCTGCCACAGAGTCGATGACGATGATGTCGATGGCACTGCTTCGGATCAGATGATCTGCAATCTCCAAGGCTTGCTCACCATTGTCGGGCTGAGAGATATACAGGTTGTCGATGTCCACACCCAGATGCTCTGCGTAGAAACGGTCGAAGGCATGCTCAGCATCGATGAACGCTGCCACACCACCAGCCTTCTGGCACTCTGCGATGGCATGGATAGCCAACGTCGTCTTACCAGATGACTCAGGACCGAAGATCTCAATGATACGTCCCTTGGGATAGCCGCCCACGCCAAGGGCCGCATTCAGTCCGATACTACCCGTGGGAATCACGTCCACATTCTCAATCTTCTCTTCACCCATGCGCATGATGGCGCCTTTGCCGAAGTCCTTTTCGATTTTGGCCATTGCAGCCTGCAGCGCCTTCAGTTTCTGCTGTTGCGGAGTCAGTTGCTCCGTTGATTCTTCTTTCTTTGCCATAGCTTTAGAAATTTAAGAGTTAATACTATAATTCGAGGTCGCCGTCGAACACTTCGTGCCAAGGCAGACCTTGTTTGTTCAGTTGTTCCATGAACGGATCGGGATCGAAATCCTCCACGTTCCACACACCGGGCTTCTTCCAGATACCCTTCACGAACATCATCGCGCCGATCATGGCCGGTACGCCGGTGGTGTACGACACACCCTGCATACCAGTCTCCTTGTAGGCCTCCTGGTGCTTGCAGTTGTTATAGACATAATAGGTGTGCTCCTTGCCGTCCTTGATACCACGGATGCGACAGCCGATACTCGTCTCACCCTCGTAGTTTTCTCCGAGGTCCTGCGGGTTGGGCAGCACGGCCTTCAGGAACTGCAGGGGCACGATCTTCACCTTCGCCGTACCTGAGCCGTCAGCCAACGGTGCCTCGTATTCGATCTCGTCGATGCGGCTCATACCGATGTTCTGGATTACATCGAGGTGCTTCAGATACTGCTCGCCGAAGGTCATCCAGAAGCGTCCCTGCTTGATGGTGGGATAGTTCTTTACCAGTGACTCCAGCTCCTCGTGGTGCAGCAGATATGACTCACGCGGCCCGATGTTGGGGTAGGTGAGAGGCTTGTGAATCTCCAGCGGCTCGGTCTCAATCCACTGCCCGTCCTTGTAGTAGAGGCCCTTCTGGGTAATCTCGCGGATGTTGATCTCAGGATTGAAGTTCGTGGCGAAAGCGTGGTGATGGTCACCGGCATTGCAATCCACGATGTCCAGGTAGTGGATTTCGTCGAAGTGGTGCTTGGCGGCGTAGGCCGTATAGACGCCGCTGACGCCAGGATCGAAGCCACAGCCGAGGATGGCTGTCAGCCCTGCCTGCTCGAAGCGGTCCTTGTAGGCCCACTGCCATGAGTACTCGAAATGTGCCTCGTCCTTCGGCTCGTAGTTCGCCGTGTCGAGATAGTTACAGCCACATGCCAGACAGGCGTCCATGATGGTCAGGTCCTGATAGGGCAGGGCGAGGTTAATCACGAGCTCAGGCTTATAGTCCGTGAAGAGCGCCTTCAGCTGCTCCACATCGTCGGCATCCACCTGAGCAGTTTGGATGTCCATGTTGTAGCCAGCTTTGTGGATGTCGGCTACAATCTTGTCGCACTTGGCCTTGCGGCGGCTGGCGATCAT
>JAFRQC010000063.1 GCA_017428805.1 Prevotella sp.
GAACTTCGGATACGACTTGCTCACCACCTGCGGGTTGTTGATCCCCAGTCCCGGACGCTTCAGGGCGAACGGAGCGAACGCCAGCGCCATACGGTGATCCTCGTAGGTGTCGATGCCCTCGTCGCTCGGCTCACAGCGCTCTCCGTCCCACAGCAGCTCGCAGTCGTTGCGGCTCTCTATCACGTAGCCCAGCTTCCTCGCCTCCCGTTTCAGGGCCTCGATGCGGTCCGTCTCCTTGATCTTCAGCGTCGCCAGACCCTTGAAGTGGAAGGGGATCTCCTTCGCCAGACAGGTCACGACGAACGTCTGCGCCAGGTCGGGCGAGTTCACGAAGTCATACTCCAGTTTCGGCACGCAGCGGCCGTTTCGCTTCAGCGTCACCGTCTGCGGCACACCCTGTTTCTTCGTCTCGAGCACGGTCTTCACGCCCAGCAGACTGAAGATGTATCTCGTCACCGAGTCGCCCTGCTTCGAGCCGTCGGTCAGTCCCGTCAGCCTCACGGTGGCCTCGGGATCGTCGCTCAGCGCCACCATCTCATACCAGTAGCTGGCGGCACTCCAGTCGTTCTCGATGAAGTAGTTTCTTGACTTGTAGGGCTTCGGCTCCACGACGATGGTGTCTGCCGATACCCAATTCGCGCTGGCACCGAACTCACCCATCATCCACAGCGTCAAGTCGATGTAGGGCCTTGAGATGATGTCGTTCGTCAGATGCAGCCTCAGTCCCTTTTCCATCAAGGGACCGATGATGAGCATCGCCGAGATGTACTGCGAACTGATGCAGCCCGCCATATCCAGGTCGCCGCCGGGCAGGGGCTTGCCGGTGATGCGCAGGGGCGGGAATCCCTGTTCGCCAGTGTACTCGATGTCGGCACCCAACTGTCTGAGGGCGTCCACCAGCGTTCCTATCGGACGGTGCTTCATCCTTTCCGTCCCCGTCAGCACGTGCGTCCCCGGGATCAGGCTTAGGTAGGCGGTCATAAAGCGCATCGCCGTACCCGCCGCCTTGATGTTGATCTCTTCGGGCATATTCTGCAGGGCGTTGACGATCACTTCCGTGTCGTCGCAGTCGCTGATATTCTGTGGGAGCGTATCTCCGCCGCTGAGTGCGTGGATGATGAGGGCACGGTTGGAGATACTTTTCGAGGCAGGCAGATCGACGGTGGTGTCCAGTCGCTGCGGCGCCGTAAGTCTATATGTTGTCACGTTTATATCTTTTTACTTTTTTACCTTTTCACTTTTTCACCTTTAATTAACGTGCAAAGTTACACATTATTATATGTATGTGCAAGAAAGAATCGCAAAATTCACCTTTTTTTAAAAAAAGTTCCTCAAATATTTGCATATTCCGAAAAATCTGTGTACTTTTGCACCCGCATTCGACAAAATGACTTGTTCAAGAGGTCGGTGCCAAGCTTAAAAGGATCGGGATTTAGCGCAGTTGGTAGCGCACACGTCTGGGGGGCGCGAGGTCGCTGGTTCGAGTCCAGTAATCCCGACCAAAAGAAAGGCTAAGAATCAACAGATTCTTGGTCTTTTTTCGTCTTAACAGGGCGATTTATGTCTCTTTTATGTTAAATGGTAACATTTTTGAGAGCATAGTGCTTGGTATCTGAAAAACTATTCGTAAATTCGCTGACGAAATGAGTAAGAATCTATATATCATAAGCGGTTGCAATGGTGCAGGAAAGACGACAGCATCTTATACGGTGTTGCCAGAGGTTTTACACTGCAAAGAGTTTGTAAACGCTGATGAGATAGCAAGAGGCTTGTCGCCTTTCAATCCTGAAAGTGTAGCAATTGAAGCTGGACGTTTGATGCTTCAGCGCATTGAAGATTTACTCGTTAAAGATGAATCTTTCTCTATTGAGACAACTCTTGCTACTAAGTCGTATATTAATCTTGTTCGTAGAGCACAGGTAAAGGGATATACTGTCAGACTTCTTTTCTTTTGGCTTAATTCTCCAGAATTGGCTTTGCAACGAATAGCAGAAAGAGTGGCAAAAGGAGGGCATAATATTCCTGAGCCTATCGTAAGGCGGAGATATGTTGCAGGCATCTGCAATCTTTTCCGCTTGTTTATGAGTGAAGTTGACTCATGGGAGATTTATGACAATAGTGAATATCCTGCCGTACAAATAGCAAGAGGCGGAAAAGATGATGAGACTTCCATAATTGTTGAATCCACTTATAAAACAATAGCAGAATATGTCAAATAAAGAGTTTTCTGAGAAATTGAAAGCCGGCATAGAACTGGCTGGTAAACGGATGCTTGAAGAGAAAGCACTTCGTGGTGAAGATGTTATTGTGTCTTCCGATGGTAAGACAATCGAGCGCATTCCTGCAAGTCAGCTATTGTAAAAACGATTCTGTAAGAATCGGAAATGTAAAGGTAAGAAGATAAGGTTTTAGCGACCGCTGAAATACTTTTTACCGCCCGCCTCATTATTTTTTAGCGGCCGCTAAAATATCTTTTGGCGGTCGCTAAAAATTTGCAACATCCCACTAAACTCCCTGTCAACTCCCTTCTCTCTCCCTGTTTGCATCAATGTTTGGGGATGTAACTTTTTGAGCCTTTTGCATACTTTATTAATTAAAAAGGTGTACCTTTGCAGGCAAATCACGAAAAGTATGAAAGAAGAACAATATAAGTTACTGGTCAGCCAGATTGCATCGCTGATTGACGGCGAGAGGGACTTGATTGCCGTTATGAGCAATGTGGCTGCGGCGATTCACCAGACGATGGGATTCTGGTGGACGGGGTTCTATCGGGTGATAGACGACGAGTTGGTGCTTGGCCCTTTCCAAGGCCCGGTCGCATGTATGCATATCCCATACGGAAAGGGTGTGTGTGGCACAGCCTGGCAACGGGCAGAGACGGTCATCGTGCCCGACGTTGAGCAGTTCCCGGGGCATATCGCCTGTAGCAGCGAGTCGCGTTCTGAAATCGTTGTTCCCGTGTTTGGCAACGACGGTAAGGTGATGGCCGTGCTTGACATTGACAGCGAGCGGCTGGCCACTTTCGATGATACAGACCGCAAGTATCTGGAAGAGATCTGTCAGAGGATCAGGCTGTCCATCAGATAGACGATGGCGCAGCAGATGGCGGCGACGGGGAAGAGGCCCAGGCGGCGCCAGGCGGCGATGATGCCGACGATCAGGGCGACGGTGCCCGAGAGGGGCGACAGGGTGGTCTGGATCATACTGGGGAAGGTCATCACGGCCAGCGTGACGTAGGGCACGTAGTAGAGGAAGCTGCGCAGAAATCGGTTGGTGATCTGCCCTTTGATCAGCAGCATCGGCACCACGCGGATCAGGTTCGTGGTGATGATGCCCAGCAGGATGCAGATGATGATGCTATGCTTGTCCATCGGCCTCCTCCGTTTTGACAGGTTTCAACCAGGCGGCAACCGCCGAGATCAGGATGGTGAGCACGATGGTGCGCGTGCCGCTGCTCCAGCTGCTGACAACGGGGGCGACGGCACAGGCACCGCTCAGAGCGAAGCTGGCTGCGACGGCGTAGAGCACGTGGCGGTCGTCGCGGGCCGGGGGCATGATGATGGCGAGGAACATACCGTAAAGCGCCACACTGAGGGCGGCGACGATGTTGGTGGGCAGCATGCCTCCCGCGATGATGCCCGCCGCACAGCCCGATGCCCAGAAGAGGGTGGAGATGAGTGCGGCAGAGTAGGTGTAGGCCGGCGGACAATATCCCGGATGGGCGATGGATACGCCGAAGACCTCGTCGGTGACGCAGCAGGCCATCAGAATGCGATGGAACCATGAGGTGCCTGGGGCGATCTTCTGGGAGAGGGCGGCACTCATCAGCATATAGCGCAGATTCACCACCAGACACATCGCGACAATCTCTGCGTAGGCTGCCTGGGCGGCCACGAGGGTATAGACGCCGTATTCGCCGGCCGAGGCACGCGTAAAGAAGCTGCTAACGAATCCGATAGCAGCTGTCAGTCCCGCTTGCCTGGCGATGATGCCCAGCGAGAATGCAACGGCAAAGTACCCCAGGGCGATGGGGATGCCGATGCGAAATCCTTGAATGATATTCTTGTCCGTTACCTTATCAATCGTCGGGGTTACGCTTGTAGTGGAACTCCTGGATGTTGGGGTTCGTGCCCAGGTCGCCTCCGATGGTTGTGGGCTGGATGAGCTTCTGGTTGTAGTTCTTGCGCATCGGGCCGATACGGAGAAGGAAGTCGTTGAAGTTGGCCGTGGGGATCACCATTCCGAAGATGCCGAAGCCTACGCGCGTACCTTCTGTCTTGACATTGTTGTAGACATAAGCGGTGCGGAAGAACGAGTGGTTGAAGATTTCCAGACGGTTGTACTTGTCGAACACCTCGCGCCACTCCTGACCTACCTTTGTGGTGTCGGCCTTGGTGAAGATGAAGCCGATGTTGTGGACGAAATCGTCGATCTGGTCGCCTCGGATACTGTCGTTCTGTTCCATGCACTGCATGATGTTGTCGTTCATCTCGTCGCGCATCTCCTGGTCAGTGGGTTTGGTGAGAACGGCGATGATGAAGAGCACCAAGAGGATGATTGCTAAAATGACAAATTTGCCGAGGCAGCTGTGAAGGAACATCTTTCCTACGCTCTCGTTAGTTTTGTAACCTTGGTTGTCTGATGGGTTCATAGTTGCTAAATTTGATGATTATGAATTAAGTTCATGAATTCCTGCCGGGTCTTGGCCTGGTTGAAGGCACCGCTGAAGTCGCTGGTGGTGGTGATGGCGTTCTGCTTCTCGATGCCGCGCATTTGCATACACATATGGCGGGCTTCGACGACGACCATCACGCCCAGGGGCTTGAGCGTCTCCTGGATGCAGTCTTTGATCTGCTGCGTCATACGCTCCTGCACTTGAAGGCGGTGGGCGTAGATATCGACTACGCGGGCAATCTTCGACAGTCCGGTGATGTAGCCGTTAGGGATGTAGGCCACGTGGGCCTTGCCGTAGAAGGGCAGCATGTGGTGCTCGCAGAGGGAGAAAAAGTCGATATCCTTGACGATGACCATCTGTGAGTAGTCCTCACGGAAGAGGGCGTCGGTGAGCACCTTGTGGGCGTCCATCTGATAGCCCCGTGTGAGCACCTGCATGGCCTTTGCCACACGCATGGGCGTCTTCAGCAGTCCTTCGCGCTCAGGGTCTTCACCCAGCAGCGTCAAGATCTGATGATAGTGCGCAGCGAGTTCCTCAACTCCTGACTCCTGACTCCTGACTTCTGTCTCTTTCATTATGGATAGTAAACGGTTATTTTCCCTTTGACGATGACGGCGGAGGGGTAGCCCATCTGCTTCACCTGCCGGAGAATGTCGTGTGCCTCCTCGTAGGTGCGGTAGTTGCCGATGCGGCAGATCCAGCGCGGGGAGTAGAAATGCACGTAGACGGGCTCATTGGGGAAGAGCGTCTTCATCTCCTCGCCCGTGCGCTCTGCCTTCAGACGGTCCGTACGGCCGTTGCCGCCGGCAAACACCTGCACGCGGAAACCGTTGATCTTCTTGCCGTTCTTCATCATCTTCTTGCGGAGGTCGATGGAGTCGGGCAGTGAGGTGTCGTCGGTCAAGTCGTTGTCCGTCAGTTTGA
>JAFRQC010000008.1 GCA_017428805.1 Prevotella sp.
TATTATAATATATATAATAATATAGAAATTAGTCTCTCCCAAATGTCACAGCGCATTATCACCTAATGTAATAGTGTAATAGCGTAATAGCGTAATGCATTATGCAACTGCGTAACTGCGACAAGATGACCTTATGCAACTGTGTCACAGTGTCACTGCGTCACACCGTCATTTTGCTTATGACGCTGTGTAGCTGTGTCACTGCGTACCCCTCGAATCGCTCGCCCCTTCCACCACCAAATGTTAAATATATCGAAATTCGATAAAGTTTTATCGTATTTATTTGGTGATATTTCAGATACTTCATACTTTTGCACATCGATATTCGATAAATAATCAAATAAAAACAATAAAAGTATGAGTATTTCCAATTTATTCCGCAATTCGGGTAAAGTACCCGCAACGGCCGTATTTCTGTTGATTGCCGTCTCTTGGCTGGGATTGTTTGTGTGGGGCATCTGGGGCATCGTCCAGGGCATGAGCCGTGCAGCGTCTGAAGAAGAGTATAGCTATCTGCTCAGCAATCTGGTGAGCACTGTCGGCATGCTTGTTTTCTCATTGCTCTATCTCATTATGGGCCACCTTATTTATATAAAAAAGCAGTATTCCAAGTGGTGTATGTGGCTCTTCTATGTATTGGGAGCAGCGTGTTTCGTCTATTTCATCGTGTCGATTCAGGTCTACGATTATATGTATAGCTTTGCCAATCAGGACAACATCCAAAAGATGGCCCTGCATGGAGGCAGTCTGATGAGAGCTCCGGCATGCTTCATGATCATTATTTTCTTCCTCCTGCCTAAGTTGATCAAGGACGCCATGAAACTGAAGGAAGAGCAGGACTTAACCATCTGAGCGCCTATGGGGAAGATCATTGTAAACCTCGACGTGGAGATGGCGAAACGCAAGATGTCGCTGAGCGAACTCGCAGAGCGCGTAGGCCTGACCCTCGCCAACCTCTCCATCCTGAAGACCGGCAAGGCCAAGGCCGTGCGCTTCACCACCCTCGAAGCCATCTGCCGTGTGTTAGACTGCCAGCCAGGCGACATCCTCGAATACAGAGACGCATGACAGCTTGCAGGTGATGGGGTAGGCAAAGGGCGCAAGGGACTGGCACCTTTGCGCCAAAATGTCACAACCCCCTTGTGAGGTTGTATCATAAAGCAGATAAAGCGTAAATAGGAATAACTTTTATCAGATGGCTGTTATGGGTATAAGAAGAAATGTTTTCGAGCGAGGTACGGATGCCGTATGCAGACCCATGCTTCTCCATGAAAAGATGGAGGCTCTGCATCTTCCCCTGTGTGTTGGCTTTGACTTCGACGGGAATAATCTTTCCACCAATGACAGTAAGATAGTCTATCTCGCTTTGCGTTCCTTTATCCGTATTCTGCCAATAGAACATTTCTGCCTTGACAAAAAAGTCGTAAGCTTTGAGGAGTTCCAGTCCGACAAACATCTCAGATGCGGCTCCTTTGTTGACAAAATCCACTTCGGATGCCAGCAGGATATCTTCTGAAGGCAATCCAAGAAGTGTTTGCATCAGTCCCAAGTCGAGAAAGAGATACTTGATGTATTTCTCGTTCTCCTCTGCACCCAAGGGTACGCCATTGGCAGCAGTATGTTTGACAGGCTTGATGAGGCCTGCCAGCGACAACAGCCTGAGACAATCCTTGACCGCTGCGGCAGGAACCTCACGGCTGGCCTGCGCAAAGACAAACTTGGTGCCTGCCTGGAGTGCTACAGAGCGCAGTACCTGTCTGAGCAGATCAGGCGAGACCCGCTTCTTATACTTGGAGAAATCTTGTTGGTAGGTATCAAGGATATCGCTATGTATATGCTTGCAATCCAGAAAACTCTGCGAGGAAATCCAAGTGCTGACCGCTTCTGGCATACCTCCTATAATATAAAATGTACGCAATTGCTCTACGAGTTGCCTGTGAATAGGTTCTGGCAGAGGGGTGCCATTAACGACTGATTCCTTCTTGAATTGGATAAGTGCATCCAGTCCCTGAGCAGATAGGAAATCGTCGAAGGAGAACGGATACAAATAGAAGGAGCGGATGCGTCCAACAGCAAACGAGGGAAGGTCTTCGAGTGCAAACTCCAGCAGTGAACCAGCCGCTATGACATGCAGTTCTGGAAAGTCTTCACGGAAATATCGAAGCGCACGGATGGCATTCTGACACGACTGTATCTCATCGATGAAGAGAAGCGTCTCGCCTGGAACAACAGGAATGCCAGTACTAACGCTCAGCAGTTGGCATGTGCGCTTCACGTTGATATTGTCAGGAAAGAACTGATGCAGATCTGGCTGCTTCTCAAGATTTATTTCAAGATAGTACTTGAACACCTTGCCCAACTGACGGACAGCTGTTGATTTGCCCACTTGGCGTGCGCCTCTAATGAGCAGAGGCTTGTGGCTGGAGCTACGATGCCACTCCTCCAGATAGTCGTCTATATGTCTCTTGTAATATGCCATAACTATGTCACAATAAATTCGAGTGCAAATATACACAATAATAAAAGAAAGACCAAAAAAGAATGACTTTTTAACAAAAGAAAGATCAAAAACCATCTGTTTTCTGATAAAATACAGAGCAAAAAGATATAAAAGCAGCATAAAAGATAGAGCGAAATGGATAACTGACCTCAACAGAAAAATGGTTTGACGACATGAATAACGATGTGCAGATTGTAGGCCGAAAGACAATCTCAGAAAGCCGCTTTTATTGTGAAATAAGTGTTAAATACAGCCTTAAGTGTGAATTTTACACCTCTATATTTCGTCCACTCTTTTTAGGGTGGGCGATTTATTTAAGTGGCTGAAAAAGAGAGTGATAAGTGAAAGAGCCCACTAAATAAATCCACTTTTTCTGCCTTTGGACTTGAAATGAAACGAAAAATTTCGTAACTTTGCACTGTCGAATCAAAAAAGCGACACAAACCTATTCATCATAATTAATAATAACTAACAAAAGTATGAAAAAAAGCAGGTATCTATTGTTGTTGTTGGCACTGATGGTGTCAATGGCTTCGAACGCCCAAGGTATCTTGGGAACTGTGACAGACGACGCTGGGGAGGCCGTCATCGGTGCTTCCGTCGTCGAGAAGGGTAACCCTCAGAACGGAACCATCACGGACTTTGATGGTAAGTTCACGATCAAGGTGAGCGAGGGTACACCTATTGTTGTTTCTTATATCGGCTATACCTCTCAGGAGGTGACGGCCAAGGACGGTATGACCATCGTGCTGAAGGAAGACGCCCAGACACTGCAGGACGTCGTCGTGATCGGTTACGGTGTGCAGAAGAAGAGTGTGGTGACCGCCGCCATCGCCAAGGTGTCGAGCGACGACCTACAGGGTACAGCACCCGTGCGTATGGACAATGCCCTGAAAGGTCTGGCCGCTGGTGTGAACGTCACCTCCAACTCAGGACAGCCCGGTGCTGCCTCACGCATCCGCGTGCGTGGTATAGGATCGGTGAACGACTCTAACCCGTTGTATATTGTTGACGGCATGCCCATCGAGGGTGGCCTTGACTACATCAACCCCAGCGACATCGAGAGTATCGAGGTGCTGAAGGACGCTGCCTCTGGTGCCATCTACGGTGCCCGTGCTGCCAACGGTGTGATCCTCGTGACCACGAAGAAGGGTAAGATGGGTAAGGTGACCGTGAACTACAACTTCTCTCAGGGTTGGCAGACAGCATGGAAGCATCGCGACGTGCTCGACGCCACTGGCTATATGGTGATGCAGAACGAAGGTCTGGTGAATGCCGGACAGGCTCCGAAGTACGCTGACCCCTACAAAGTGACCACGAATACTGACTGGCAGGATCTGCTGTTCAACGACAATGCTCCCGTGCAGAACCACGAGCTGACGCTGAGCGGTGCCACGGAGAAGGTGAACTATTATTTCTCGCTGGGCTACTACAACCAGGAGGGTATCGTAGGTGGTAACTACGGTCACTCAAACTATCGCCGTCTGACACTGCGCGGCAATTTCAATTTCGTCGTGTTCGATATGTCGAAGGAGCGCAACTGGCTCGACAAGCTCGACGTGCAGGTGAACCTCTCTTACGCCCGTGTGAAGAATTCAGGTTTGGACCCCAACTCACAGTGGGGTAACGAGATCGGCTCTGCCCTCGCACTGCCCCCGATCATTGCTCCCTATCTGGAGGGTGAGGCTGCCCAGGAGCAGATAGACTACTACAGCTCTACCTATCCCGATGAGTACGTACCCATGTACGACGACGGCAAGTTGCTGAACATCCCTGGTGCAGGCTTCAACGAGATGGCCAACCCGCTGATGTCGATGAAACTGCCCATCGGCCAGAACTGGAGCCACAAGTTCGTGAGCAACTTCTCTGCCACACTCGGTATCTGGGACGGTCTGAAATTCCGCACCAGTTACAGCACCGACATGTCGTTCTGGGGCAACCAGAGCCACGCTGTGCCCTACTGGATCTCGCCCACCAAGCATCGCAACTACTCTTCGGCCTCGATGGAGAGCGACCGTGGTACTGTCTGGCAGATTGAAAATGTGCTGATGTACGACAAGACCTTCGACAAGCACACGGTGAACGTGGTGCTCGGACAGAGTGCCTTCGAGAATTCGGGCTGGTCGCTGGGTGCCTCGCGCAACAACTTGAAGGACTACAGCAAGCCCTGGGTGAACGCTGCAACCGGTCTGGCTGCCGACGGTGACCGTGACGGTTGGGGTGGCCCTGGCGTGAAGCACACCATGAGTTCGCTCTTCGCCCGTCTGAGTTACAACTACGATGAGCGCTATATGGTACAGGCTACAGTCCGTCGCGACGGTTCCAGCCGCTTCGGTACAAACAATAAATACGGTACCTTCCCCTCTGTATCTGTAGGTTGGAACGTGATGAACGAGAAGTTCATGAAGAGCACCAACGACTGGCTGAACAACCTGAAGGTACGCTTCAGTTGGGGTAAGAACGGTAACGACAATATCGGTGACTTCCGCTACACTGTGCTGACACAGGGCGGTAACAACTACGGCTTCGGCATGGCTGGAGGCGAGAAGGAAGTGAACAGTTCGAAGGCCAACGGCCTCTCTAACCCCGACCTGAAGTGGGAGGAGAGTGAGCAGACCGATATCGGCGTGGACTTCGGTTTCCTGAACAACAAACTCACCTTCACCGTCGACTGGTTCAAGAAGAAGACCAACGGCATGCTGAAGGATATGAACATCCCGTCGTACGTGGGTGAGTCGAAGCCTATCGGCAACGTGGGCGACATGGAGAACACGGGCGTTGAGTTCGCTCGGCTATAAGTTCAACATCAGCGACGCCAAGTTCCAGATCAAGGCCAACGCCTCTTACCTGAAGAACAAACTGGTGAAACTCGGCAACGCTGCCGGCTTCGATACCTATGACAATGTGTCGAACCTCGGAAACATCTCACGCGCTGAGGCTGGCGAGCCCTTCCCCTACTTCTGGGGCTACAAGACCGCTGGTATCTTCCAGAACTGGGACGAGGTCTATGCCTATACCGGTCCTCAGGGTCTGATCCAGCCCGATGCACGTCCTGGCTATGTCCGCTTCGTGGATGTGAACGGCGACGGTGCCATCGACGACAACGACCGCACGAAGATCGGTAAGGGCACACCCGACTGGACCTTCGGCTTCACCTTCAACGCTGCCTGGAAAGGCTTCGACTTCATGATGTTCTGGCAGGGCACACAGGGCAACGACATCTTCGACGCTACCCGTCGTCTCGACCTGCCCGCCATCAACCTGCCCAGTTGGTTCCTCGGACGATGGACGGGCGAGGGTACCTCCAACAAGTATCCTATCTACATCCAGGGCGACGCCACCAACTGGCAGGCATCCGACCTCTATATCCACGACGGCAGTTACTTCCGCCTGAAGAACATCGAACTGGGATACACCATCCCCGAGTTCATCACGAAGAAGGCATTCATCAGCCGCCTGCGCCTCTATGTGGCTGCAGAGAACCTGGTGACCTTCACCAAGTACTGGGGCTTCGATCCTGAAATCTCATCTTCGGCCACCTCTTGCGGCGTTGACTTCGGTGTTTATCCTCAGCCACGTGTACTGCGCGTAGGTGCAAACCTCACTTTCTAAAAGGTGAAAAAGTGAAAAAGTGAAATATAATGTAATCATGAAAGTTATGAAAGCAAACAAGATATTATTGGGAATGTTCGCAGCCCTGGCCATGACCGGCTGTAAGGACTCATTCCTGGAGGTGACCAGTCCTACCGACACCTTCATCGATGAATACTATACCACCAAGACTTCCCTCGACGAGGCTCTGGTGGCCGCCTACGCACCTCTGCACTGGTACGACTATGGCTCTACCTATCAGTACAATGCCCTGAACTTCATCTCTGAGTTCATGAGCGACGATATGTATCCCAACGGTTCGAGCAACACCGACCAGCCGATGCTGCAGTTGATGTTCAACTACAGTTGCACGCCTGTGGTCTGTCTGACGGGTGTATGGAGCGACAGTTTCTCGGGTGTGAAGCGCTCTAACGACGTGCTGACCTACTGCGACTGGGTGGAGAAGGCTGGCAACATCACGGCTGCCCAGCGTGCCGACTATGAGGCTCAGGCCCGTCTGCTCCGCGTGTTCTACTACCTCCAACTCTGGAAGTTCTATGGCAACATCCCCTGCTACTTCGAGAACCTCGCTGCCCCCTATATCTCTGAGCAGTTGACGGCCGACGAGGTGTATGCCAAGGTGATTGAGGAACTGGAGTCTGTCATCGCCACAGGCGCCCTGAAGGACGACTATTCCGCTGAGGAGAAAGGTCACGTGACGAAGCCTCTGGCCTATATGATCTATGCTGAGATGGTGATGATCCAGAACGACAGCAGCCGTTATGGCAAAGCCCTCTCTTACATGAAGGAACTCATCAGCAGCGGAAAATACCAACTGACTCCCAACTACAAGGATATCTGGGACGAGAGTGGTGAGTGGAATGCTGAGTCGATCTGGGAGATCAACTACTTCGACGACAACTCTGTACGTGGTTGGAGTAACCAACTTGGTGCTGGTGGTGCCGTGTTCCCACGTCTCCATGGTCCCCGTTCGTTCAAGGCCAATGCTGGCGATCCCTACGAGGATGTGGATGCTGGCTGGGGCTTCAGCGCCATCCCTCTGCACTCTGTGGCCAGTTTCGAAGAGGGTGACATCCGCAAGGAGTTCTCTGCCTTCGACCTCAACGCCCACGGCACCAGCGACGATCCAGGTTGGATGAACACTGGCTACTGCCTCTATAAATATATGTGCCGCAAGGGTAACAACAAGGACCAGAAGGCTGATGCCGACCTCGGCTTCAACAACAACCTCCGCGTCTATCGTTATTCTGAGGTGCTGCTCAATGCTGCTGAACTGCTGGTGAAGACTGGCGGTAGTGTCAGCGACGCTGCAAATTATGTGAATGAGGTTCGCGCCCGTGCCGGTCTGCCCGCCGTGAATGGTGTTGATGAGGACGTGATCCTCAACGAGCGCCGTCATGAGTTCATGGGCGAGGGCAAGCGTTACTTCGACCTCGTACGCACCGGCAAGGCTGCCTCTGTACTGACTCCGGCCAACGACTCCGGCCACTTCCGCACAAAGGCCTGGTCAGAGGATGTACGCTATCTGCCTATCCCACAGGACAACATCGACGCTGCCCAGGGAACGCTCAAGCAGAACGGAAACTATTAAAAAGTAAAAAGGTAAAAAATTAAAAAAGTAAAAGATATGAGAACAAATATATTTATTAAGGCCAAAGGGTTGGTAAAGGTTTTACCTTTTTACCTTTTTACCCTTTTACCTTTATTAACGGCCTGCTCGCCTGAAAAGTTCGACGGTCCGAACCAGGCTGGAATCCCGTCCATCTCGGGTGTGGACTTCAATATGGATATTGACCAGAGCGTGAACCAGGCTACCTTCACTGCCAACTTGCCGGCACAGACCTATGCCGTCTGGACTATCAACGGCAACGTATACTCGACGCTGAATCCCATGAACTGGGCCAACAGCAAGGCTGGCACCTATGATGTGGAACTGCGCCTCGGCAACCGTAACGGCTTCAGCCAGGGTAGCATCACAAAGACCTTCACGTTTGAAAACTCACAGGTGGACTTCACGCCCTATTTCAGCCGTATCTCCCGTACCTGGCGTATCAACTACGCAGAGCAGGGACACATGGGTTGCGGTGAACCAGGTACCGATGGTAGCAACTGGTGGAGTGCAGCCCCTGGCGACAAGGCAGACTGGGGTGTGTATGACGACCGCATCACCTTCACTGCCGATGGTGGCTATGTCTACGATCCGGGTGAGGAAGGTACCGTGTATGTGAACAACGGCTCAAGCCTCTGGCCAGACTACAACACCGTGACCAATCCAGACGGCAGCAAGGCCGACTTCATGGCTCCCGTTGAGACTCAGTCTGCAGGTTACCGCTTTGATGTCGATGGTGACAAGATTGTGCTGATTCTTGATGATGAGACACTCTTCCCCTATATCTCCAGCGACGCACAGTATGCTAATCCCGTCTTCACTGTCACCAAACTTACCAATTCTGAGATGGTACTGCTCTACGAGGGCGAAGGCATCACCTGGCGCTTCATGCTCACCAGCAAGGAAGATGATGCACCCAAGGCCTTCAAGGGCTATAAGTTCGACAGCGACGGCAATATGCTGAAGAATGCCACATGGGAGATTTCCCGTTACTATGCCCACGGCGACGGTTGGGAAGGCTACAATGCCGAGGATATCACTTACACCAACGATGGCAATAAGAAGTTTGTGGTGTCGCTGCCTCACGAGTCTAACCAGCGCTGGCAGGCACAGTTCCAGTTGCAGAACCTCACAGGCGTTTCCACTCAGGCTGGCAAGAACTACGACTTCTCCATCAAACTGAAGGCTAATCAGGACCTGAACAGCGCCACTGTGAAACTCACTGACGCTACTGACGATACGAATTTCTACTTCGACGAGGTCATTCCTCTGGAGGCAGAGACAGAATATCTGCTCGTGAAGAGCAATATGGAAGGTAAGGATATTGCCAAGATGCACCTGGTATTCGACTTCGGCGGCTGTCAGGCCGGTACTGAGGTAGAGATTACCGACATGGTGCTGAAGGATCATGCCTTCGACGATGGCGCAGGCCAGCCTGAGGAAGAAGGCGGCCAAGGCGGAGAAGAGGGCGGCAACGACAAGTTCGACTGGAACTACGACGCTGCTTCCAACCTCTGGAAGGCCGTTGACGAGGGTTCTGCCTTCAATGCCACAGGTTACTACTTCGCTGCTGGCGACGACTGGCATGCCATCGACTTCACGGAGGCAGCACATGCTGGCGACGCCTGGACTATCACACTGCCCGCCGACCTCGGCAAGAGCCAGTGGCAGGGACAGTTCCACATCGACACCAAACTGACGGCCTCGGCTGAGAAGAAGTACAACTTCTATATGATCATGGAGTCTGACGCAGATCTGCCTCAGGTGACCTTCAAACTCACCGATGCCGGCGACACGAACTTCTTCATCGAGGAGCGCAACGACGTGGCTGCAGGCGAACCGTTCATCCTGAAGCGTGAAGGCGTGACCCTGAAGGAGGGTACTGACGCAGAGGCCATCCGCCTGTTCTTCGACTTCGGAGGTTCTCCTGGCGGTGCCAACGTGAAGATCAGCAAGATCTACTTCGAGGAGGCCAACGGCTCTGCAGAGCCCGCCCCGCTGAACTACGACGATGACGCCAACATGTGGAAGGCCGTTGACGCAGGAGCCTTTGAACTCGGCTACTACTTCGCTGCTGGCGACGACTGGCACGGCATCGACTTCACAGAGGCCACACACAATGGCAACACCTACGAACTCACACTGCCCGCCGACCTCGGCAAGAACCAGTGGCAGGGACAGTTCCACATCGACACCAAACTGACGGCCAGTGCCTCTAAGAAGTACGACTTCCAGTTCGTTATCGAGACGGATGCAGATTGCCCGCAGGTGACCATGAAGCTGACAGATGCCGGTGATACGAACTTCTTCATCGAGGAACGCAATGACGTTATCGGTGGAGAGCCTATGACATTCACTTGGAGTGGCGTCACTCTGAAAGAGGGTACCGATGCAGAAGCCATCCGCCTGTTCTTCGACTTTGGAGGTTCTCCTGGTGGTACGAACGTAAAGATCAGCAAGATAACCTTCAGGGAACATAAGTAATCATAAAGTTCAAAGATCAAAGTTCAAAGTTTAAAGTGAAACGATTCATGCTTAATTGTGTTATGTTCTCTCTCGCCGTAGCCCTCTGGGGCTGCGGTGGGGGCGAGGACGACCCACAGCCTGCGCCTGTCAGCATCACGGTTTCCACGGAGACCGTCAATGCACCTGCCGAAGGTGGTACCTATACCGTCAACGTCTCGACGACGGGCACGGAGTGGGGCGTGGCTATAGGAGACGACTTCTTTAAGGTTGAGGCGAAGAATACGGCAGCCCAGGCGGGTACGATCACCATCACGGTTCCTGCTAATCCTGTGGCTGAGGCCCGCACTGGTGCTGTCACGGTGATGTCGGGTGTTGCCCGCAAGACCATCACGGTCACACAGGCTGCAGCAGAACAGGCTGCCTACTATGCCCCAGAGGGTTATCAGCTGGTGTGGCACGATGAGTTCAACGAAGGTACGGAACTGAATGCTGCTGACTGGACGCATGAGGTGCAGAAGGATCACTGGGTGAACAATGAGTTGCAGAACTACGTGAACCATGTGACGCCCAAGGGCCGCTATGTCACAGAGGTGATGGACGGTTCGTTACGTATCCACTGTTTCAAGGAGGACGGTAAGATCTACTCAGGACGTGTCTATGCACATGTGAAGAGCGGTTGGACATACGGCTACATCGAGGCGAGCATCAAGCTGCCGAAGGGTAAGGGTACATGGCCCGCCTTCTGGATGATGCCTGTGAACTTCCGCTCGTGGCCTGCCGATGGTGAGATCGACATCATGGAGGAAGTGGGTTACCACCCCAACTACGTGTCATCGAGCCTCCACGCCAATGCCCATGTGCATAGCAACGGTACGCAGGTCACTCACGAGATGTACTGCAAGGGTGCCGAGGGTGAGTTCCATACCTACGCCATCGAATGGACGGCTCAGAACATCACCACCTTCGTCGACGGCAAGAAGCAGCTCTCTTATGACAACCGTGGCTTAGGACGTGACGACTGGCCCTATAACGATCCTTTCTATGTCATCTTCAACCTCGCGTGGGGTGGAGACTGGGGAGGACAACAGGGCGTGGACGAGAATGCCCTGCCTGTGACGATGGAAGTGGACTACGTCCGCGTGTTTCAGAAGAAATAATCCCAGGCTGGTCACGGGTCTCAGACAGTGAGAAGATTAGGATTCTACATAGTTTGGTTGTTAGTTAGTATGACGGGACACGCTCAGTCCTATCCGCAAAGGACTGACGTGCCTTCCGTTTACATCGAGACAGAGAACCGCCGTTCCATCACCAGCAAGGAAAAGTACATCAACTGTACCTTCATCTATGTGGACGGCGACAGCCTCGCACGCTATGAGAATACCCAGATCCGAGGACGCGGAAACTCCACCTGGTGGAACTCCGACAAGAAACCATTCCGTGTGAAGTTCGAGAAGAAGCAGCGGCTCTTAGGCGAAAGCTTTGCCAATGCCAAAAGCTGGACGCTTCTGGCTAATCACGGCGACAAAACGATGATCCGCAATGCCCTTACCTACGACCTCGGTCGTTTTATGGGTATGAAGTTCTGTCCTGCGGCACGGTTTGTAGATCTCTATCTGAACGGCAACTATCAGGGAACCTATCAGATCAGCGACCAGGTACAGGTACATAAGAAGCGGGTGGAAGTGGATGAGGACAGCGGCTGGCTGTTGGAGGTGGCCAATGAGAACTCGAAGGAAGATCCTTTCATTTCCTCGACAGGGTTCAAGATTATGTACAATATCAAGAATCCGAAGGACCAGCAGCTCACCGTAGAGCGTCGCATTGCCATCGGGCAGTGGATACAGCAGTTCGAGAGTGCCGTGGCCTCAAATGATTATTGCGATCCGGAGAAGGGCTGGCGCGCCTATGTCGATGAGGAAGACTTCATCAACTGGTATGTGGGCGCTGAAATCACAGGCAACATTGATGCGCTCTATAGTATCTATATGTATAAAGAGGCCGACGACCAGAAGATGCATTTCGGTCCGCTATGGGATATCGATCTCGGCTATGACAACAGCTCGGAGCGCAGCCTGCTCAACAATATGGAGGCTTTCCTCGGCCTGTGGAACCGTCCCTTTGAGAAGATTCTCCAGCGGCTTTGGCGGGACCCCTGGTTCGTCCAGGCTTGCAACGACCGTCTGCAGCAACTGGTCGATGATGGGCTTCAGCAGTATCTGTTAGATCATATCGACAGCCTGCGCACAGCCATCTGGCAGACGCAGACAGAGAACTTCAAGAAATGGCGTATCAACCAGAAGGTGTACGACTGGGCTAAAAATGCTTACTATAGCAACTATGACCGCTATATTACCGACTTGAGGGATTTCGTCAACATCCACATCCCTTATCTGCAGGAAGCCTTCGCCCGCCGGATGCCTACCGCCGTCCTTCCCCTCAAAGGTGATCAGAACGCTCATCCCTCAACTCTCAACTCTCAGACATTTGACCTCCAAGGCCGACCTGTTACCACGCCTCATAAAGGTATATATATCCAAAATCATAGAATCATAACAAGACAATGAAAAAACTGACCTCTATCTGCCTGTCGCTGATGACTGCAGTGACAACAATGGCACAACCCCCCGTCTACCTCGACGAGTCGAAGCCCATCGAACAGCGCATCGACGATGCCCTGAGTCGCATGACGCTCGACGAGAAGATTGCCGTCATTCATGCGCAGTCGAAATTCTCTGCGCCTGGTGTGAAACGCCTCGGATTCCCTGACCTCTGGACAGACGACGGCCCTCATGGCGTGCGTCCTGACGTGCTCTGGGATGAGTGGGTACAGGCCGGACAGACCAACGACTCGTGCGTGGCCTTCCCAGCCCTTACCTGTCTTGCCGCCACCTGGAATCCCCGTATGGCCCGCCTCTATGGCGAGAGCCTGGGCGAGGAGGCTCTCTACCGCAACAAGAGCGTGATGCTCGGTCCTGGTGTGAACATCTATCGCACACCGCTTGGAGGCCGTAACTTCGAGTATATGGGCGAAGACCCTTGGTTGGCATCCCGGATGGTAGTGCCATACGTCAGAGGCCTCCAGTCGAAGGGTGTCGCTGCCTGTGTGAAGCACTACGCCCTGAACAACGACGAGGAATATCGTCATCAGGTGAACGTCATCATCTCCGACCGTGCCCTGCATGAGATCTACCTGCCTGCCTTCAAGGCTGCCGTGCAGGAGGGTGAGGCTTGGAGCATCATGGGTGCCTACAATCTCTATAAAGACCAACACAATTGCCACAATGATATCATGCTCAACAAGATCCTGAAACAGGACTGGGGCTTCGATGGTGTGGTCATCTCCGACTGGGGTGGCTGCCACGATACCGACGAGGCCGTGAAGAACGGACTCGACCTGGAGTTCGGCACCTGGACTGACGGTCTGACGATGGGCAAGACCAACGCTTACGACAGTTATTATCTCGCCGATGCCTACAAGCAGGGCATCCGTGAGGGCAAGTACACCACGAAGGAACTCGACGACAAGGTGCGCCGTCTGCTCCGTCTGTACTACCGTACGACCATGAAAAGAGACAAACCCTTTGGTTTCCTTTGTTCAGATAGCCATTATCAGGCAGCCCTTGAGATCGCCCAGCAGGGCATCGTACTGCTGAAGAATGATCCAGTAAAAGGTAATCATAAAGTTCAAAGTTCAAAGCTCAAAGTTCAAAGTCCTTTGCTGCCCATTGACCCCAGCAAGACCCAGCGCATCCTCGTGGTGGGTGAGAACGCCATCAAGATGATGACCGTCGGTGGCGGCTCTTCCTCCCTCAAAGTCCAAAAAGAGATATTACCTCTCGATGGCATCGCCTCCTATCTCCGCCACCAGGGTAATCATAATTCTCAATTCTCAACTCTCAATTCTCAATTAGATTATGCCCGTGGTTACGTTGGCGATACCATCCAAAGCTACAACGGTGTCACCGTAGGCCGCTCACTCTATGAGACCCGTTCTCAGGCTGAACTCACGGCTGAGGCTGTGGAGAAGGCCCGTGAGGCTGATATCGTTATCTTCATCGGAGGCCTGAACAAGAGCGACCATCAGGACTGCGAAGGTCACGACCGCCTGTCTTACGATCTGCCTTACGCCCAGAACGAGGTCATCGAGGCCATCCTGAAGGTCAATCCCTGTCTGGTGTATGTGAACATCTCCGGCAATGGGGCTGCCCTGCCTTGGCTCGACAAGGTGCCTGCCGTCGTGCAGGCTTGGTTCATCGGCTCTGAGGCTGGTGAGGCCATCGCCTCCATCCTCTTCGGCGATGTCAATCCTTCAGGCAAGCTTCCCTTCACATGGTATGCCTCGCTCGACCAGTGTGGTGCCCATGCCCTCAATGCCTATCCTGGCACTTGGCGCGAGGATCATAAGATCATCGACGAGGAATACAAGGAAGGCATCTTCGTAGGCTACCGCTGGCTTGACCGCCTCCAGGCAAATCATAAAGCTCCGCTCGGCTTGCCGCTTGCTACCAACGGGACGCAAGAAAGCTCAAAGCTCAAAGTTCAAAGTCCTTTGTTTGCCTTCGGCCACGGCCTGAGCTACACCACCTTCAAGTTGGGTAAGCTCACAGCCGATAAGACTACTATGACCGAGGGCGGCGAGATCACTTTCACCATCCCCGTCACGAACATGGGCAGTATGGCTGGTGCAGAGACGGTACAGCTCTATATCAGCGACCTCGAGGCTTCTGTCGAGCGGCCCGTCAAGGAGCTGAAGGCCTTCCAGAAAGTCTTCCTCCAGCCTGGCGAGACCCAGCAGGTGAGCCTCACCAT
>JAFRQC010000064.1 GCA_017428805.1 Prevotella sp.
GACTCTCCGGGAGCGGACTATTTCGTGAAGAAACGCATAGACCAGATTATGGCGAAGGATCCGGAGATCGATGCCATCATCCTGGGGTGTACGCATTATCCGCTGCTGATGCCGAAGATATTGAAGTATCTGCCGGAGGGGGTAAAGATTGTTTCGCAGGGGGAGTACGTGGCCAGTAGTTTGAAGGCGTATTTGGAAAGACATATAGAAATAGAACGGAAGTGCGCCAAACAGAGTTCTGTAAATTATCTGACGACGGAGAATCCGGAGAAGTTTAAGGAATCGGCACAGATATTTCTGAAAGAGGAGATTCAAGTAAAGAATATTACGTTAGGGTGAGGCAGAGAGGCGGAGCTTGAGGCGGATCAGACCACCCCTGGCCCCTCCTACTCAGGAGGGGAAGCTGCGCACAGAAAAGGGCGACATGAGTGATGTCGCCCCTTTTAGTGTGGTAGTGTGGGAAGATTACGCGTCGATGTTGGCGTAGGTCGCGTTCTTCTCGATGAACTCGCGGCGGGGCTCCACATCGTCACCCATCAGCATGGAGAAGATCTCGTCGGCCTCGGCGGCATTCTCGATGCTCACCTGCTTCAGCAGACGGTTCTCGGGATTCATGGTCGTCTCCCACAGCTGCTCGGGGTTCATCTCACCCAGACCTTTGTAGCGCTGGGTGTGCAGGGCCTTGTCGTCGCCGTTGCCTGCCACATACTTGTCGATGAAGGCCTGGCGCTGCTGCTCGGTGTAGCAGTATTCAGACACCTTCTTATAGGTACATTTGTAGAGCGGCGGTGTGGCGATATAGAGGTGTCCACCCTGGATCACCTGCGGCATGAAGCGGTAGAAGAGCGTCATGATCAGCGTGTCGATGTGCGAGCCATCGACGTCGGCATCGGTCATGATGATGATCTTGTTGTAACGCAGCTTGTCAATGTTTGCCTCACGGTCTCCTTCGCCCTCGACGCCAAAGCGGACACCGATGGACTGGATGATGTTCATCACCGACTCCGACTCGAACACACGGTGCCACTGTACCTTCTCCACATTCAGGATCTTACCACGAAGCGGCAGTATGGCCTGGAAGTGACGGTCACGGCCAGACTTGGCAGAACCACCGGCGGAGTCACCCTCGACGAGGAAGATCTCACACTGCTGGGGATCTTTGTTGGAGCAGTCGGCGAGCTTGCCGGGCAGTCCGCCACCGGTCATCGGATTCTTGCGCTGCACACTCTCACGGGCCTTGCGGGCGGCGATACGGGCAGTAGCGGCGAGCACCACCTTGTCGCAAATCATCTTGGCCTCCTTCGGATGCTCCTCCAGATAGTTGGCGAGGGCCTCACCCACGGCCTGCTGTACGGCACCGGCGACCTCAGAGTTGCCGAGCTTCGTCTTCGTCTGTCCCTCGAACTGCGGCTCGGCGACCTTGATGCTAATCACTGCTGTAAGGCCTTCGCGGAAGTCTTCGGGTGCAATCTCGATCTTCGCCTTTTCGATCTGCTTGGAGATCTGCGGGTCGCTGTCGGCATATTTCTTTAAGGTACGCGTGAGAGCCGCACGGAAGCCGGCCAGATGGGTACCACCCTCAATGGTGTTGATATTGTTTACATAGGAATGGATGTTTTCCGAGTAGTCGGTGTTGTACATCACGGCCACCTCGATGGGGATGCCCTGCTTCTCGGTCTTCAGGTAGATGACATCATCGACGAGGTGCGTACGGTGACGGTCCACATAGCGCACGAACTCCTTCAGTCCGTCCTTGGCGTGGAACACCTCGGGCTCACGCAGCTTGCCGTCCTCATCGGGACGCAGGTCGGTGAGGGTGATGGTGATGCCGGCATTCAGATAGGCCAGCTCACGCATACGACGGGCGATGATGTCGTATTTATATTCCGTCGTGGTGAAGATGGAGCCGTCGGGCCAGAACTGCTGGCGCGTACCAGTCTTGTCGGTATCACCCACAATCTTCACGTCGTAGAGAGGCTTACCCTTCTCGTATTCCTGCTGGTAGATGTGGCCGTTGCGGAACACCTGCGACAGCATGTGGGTACTCAGGGCATTCACACAGCTGACACCCACACCGTGGAGACCACCGGAGACCTTATAGGAACCCTTGTCGAACTTACCACCGGCATGCAGCACGGTCATCACGACCTCGAGGGCGCTCTTGTGCATCTTCTCGTGTTCATCGACAGGGATACCACGACCATTATCAAGCACCGTGATCGAGTTGTCCTCGTTGATGGTGACCTCGATATGGGTACAGTAGCCGGCCATCGCCTCGTCGATAGAGTTATCGACGGTCTCATTGACCAGATGGTGCAATCCCTTTTCACTGATATCGCCGATATACATGGCGGGGCGCTTACGGACGGCCTCGAGGCCCTCAAGCACCTGAATGTTACTCGCGGAATAATTTTCTTCTTGAATCAGTTGTTCTTCTGTCATTTTATATTCTTTTTGACCCCCTCTTAACTCCCCCTTCAAAGGGGGAGAAGTCAGGGGGGATGGATTTTGCGTGCAAAGGTACAAAAAATAATTCAGATAAACATAGTTTATCTGCTAAAAAAACACAAAAAAGAAACCGCAGCGTTTCCGCTGCGGTTTACTTTTTGTTTATTGTTGAGAAACTATAAACTAAAGTTTGTTGATGTGCTGTGCGAGGCTCGACTTCAGGTTGGCTGCCTTGTTCTTGTGGATGATGTTCGTCTTGGCGAGCTTGTCAAGCATCTTCTGCACCTTCGGATACAGGGCTGTTGCTTCTTCCTTGTCGGTCATAGCACGCAGTTTGCGCACAGCGTTACGCATTGTCTTTGCGTAATAGCGGTTGTGAAGCGCCTTCTTTTTGTCCTGGCGGATTCTCTTCACAGATGATTTGTGGTTTGCCATTTTTTAATGTTTAATTATAAATGTTACTAAAGCTTGTGGGTCTTACGTCACTACAACAGCCCTGGGCAGCCCTTACGGGCTTCCGCCACCTTATCCCGATGAGCCGGTAGCACTTGGCTGTGCAGATGACGGATTTAATGTAGTCCCTAGGAGAGTCGAACTCCTCTTTAGAGAATGAAAATCTCTCGTCCTAACCGATAGACGAAGGGACCATCGCCGTTTAAGCGGGTGCAAAGGTACTACTATTTTTTGAACTTTGAACTTTGAACTTTAAACTTTATGATTACTTTTAAGGATTATTAACCTTTCTGCTTAAATAATTATGCATTATGTATGATGAATTGTGCATTATTTACTATCTTTGCAGTCGTATGTTGACGAAGACTCAGGCTATAGTCCTTCATTCCATCAAGTACGGCGAGACGAGAATGATTGTGGATATGTTCACCAAGGCGCACGGAAGATTGTCGTTCATGGTGAATATCCCGAAGTCGTCGAAGGCTCGTGTGAAGAAACAGCTCTTCCAGCCGTTGACGATTCTGGAGGCGGAAGTCGATGTCCGTCCGAAGGCCCAGCTGCAGAAACTACACGACGTGCGCCTTGCATCGCCCTTCACCACCATTCCCTTTCATCCCTACAAACTCGCCATCTCGCTCTTCGTGGCCGAGTTCCTTTTTTACGCCCTAAGATCCGAACAACGCAACGAACCTCTCTACGACTATATCTCGAGCAGCATCCAGTGGCTCGACAGCCAGACGGACCGCTTTGCCAACTTCCATCTCGTATTCCTGATGCGCCTCAGCCGCTTCTTAGGTTTTTATCCTAACCTCGACGATTACCTGCCGGGCGACTATTTCGACCTCCGCGAGAGTGTCTTCTGCGCCATGCCCCCACTCCATCGCGACGTGCTCCTACCCGCCGAGGCCGAGAAACTCCAACTGATGATGCGTATGGACTATCCCACCATGCACCTCTTCCGCCTCTCTCATCTCGATAGGGACAGGCTGCTCGAGGTAGCCGTCATCTACTACCGTCTGCACCTCCCCAACTTCCCCGAGCTCAAATCATTAGCTGTCATGCAACAACTGTTTATATCTTGACCCCGAGTGTGGCGAGGAACCAACGGCCCTGCTGGGGGACGAGGCTGGTGTTCATGCCGCTACGGTGGTAACGGGTGCCTAAAAGATTGTGGATGTCCAGCCCGACAGTGACGGGGCCGAAGGTATATTCGCCGCCGATGTTCAGGATGCAGCGGGCGGGCATCTCTTCGTGACCGGTGATCTTCCCTACTGAAGTGACAATTTCTTCCCAGAGGGCGGCAGCCTCTTTCTCCATACTCGGCATGATCTTGTAGAGGGCGTAGAGGGTCTCGCTCTTGGCCCTCTGCTCAAAGTCGATATTATAGGATGTCTGACAGCCCTCGAAGAGTACATGGGTATGGAGCCGCAGCCGGGGCACTACCTGCCAATTGAGCATGAGGTTCGACATGATGGCGGGGGTGTTGTTATTGTCATCAATGTCATAGGAATAGTAAAAAAATCCGTGACTGGGCTGGTGCAGAGGCTGAAAAGGTGAGACGAGGATCGCATTTGATAAACGAAGTGAAAGAGAATAAATCTTTCAGGCACTGGCCTTCTGAGGATCAGCAAGCCCTCGTGGCTTACTACTGTGCCATTAACACAGATTTTGCCAGACGGATTAACAAAACGTCAAGGAAACTCACCACCAAGCAAACCTTGTATCTCATATTACGTGACATGAAAAAGAGTCATACCGATATAAGTGATATCATGGGCATAGATAAGAATTCTGTAAGATCCTACAAATACCAGATTAAACAAAAAGAGAAGAGAAAATGAGACTGAATGATATCTTCAGATTCATAGGATCCATCTGTTATTAAGTACACACGGTATGGGTGTAGCAAAAGACTCTCTCAGGTCGTATAAGTTCAAGATCAAGCAGAAAGCAAACAAAAGGCAATAATCCTTAAAAAATGATAAATACTTCGGATTTTTTGCAAGGTTTTGCTTCTTCGTTAGTTGTATATATAGACAAGGTGTAATTTCACATTTAAAGTAAAACGTATATGAATAAGAAAAACGTATTATGGTTTTGTGTTGTGCTGACATTGTCAGCTTGTGTTGCAGCCGCCCAGGCAGCGGCACCCAAACGCCCCATGCTGGAGCAAGGTAAAACGTGGACCTACGTTTATCACCATTTCGAGGATGGAGTAACACTTGATCCCGATGGTGTTTACGGAGATCTTGATATGTTCTTTTCGTGGTATACCCTCAAGGGCGACACCATCATCGACGGACTCCAATATATGAAAATGTACAGAAATGATGAAATTCGCGGTAAGGAATCATATTATGCCGCCTATCGGGAGGACGAGGAAGGACGGGTATATATGGAAAGAGATCAAAAAGTCATAAAGCTTATAGACTTCTGCACACCTGTTGAAACCGTTGAATATCCATCACCCACAATTTATCCAGGCACTGCCATCCAAGAAACGATAAAGGCAAACGGTAAGCTTTTCACTCGCTATCGCTATACAGATTATGATGCCGTTGGCGTAGAGGGAGTAGGCTATAAGAGACATGGATTGATATCCAACGCTTTCGTACCAATCCTACCATGTATTTGCGATTACGAGGAGCTATACGAGGTCAGTTGCAAGGACTTCAACTTCTCGGCATCTGACTTTGATGCACCCAAGGAAATTGAGTTGGCTGAGGGTGAGCAGGAACTGATCAACAGCAACAACGACTTCGCCTTTAACCTCTTCCGCAAGGCGCGGGGCGACAAGAGCAAGATACTTTCACCCCTGAGTATCACCTTTGCCTTGGGTATGCTCAACAATGGAGCCGACGGACAAACCTTGAAAGAAATCAATCAGACGCTCGGCTTCGGCGAGGCTGGGGCTGATGCCATCAATGCCTTCTGCCAGAAGATGCTGAAGGAATCTAACACGCTCGACGAGAAGACCAAGGCCCTGATTGCCAATACCATTTTCATGAACGAAGGCTGCGGCTACCGTCTGCAGGAGGGTTTCATGGATAAGGTGAACACCTATTACGACGCCCAGCCCCAGAACCGCGACTTTGGTGACGGCGAGACGATGGATGTCATCAACCAATGGGCCAGCGACCACACGATGGGTATGATACCTACAGTGCTTGACTCTCTGACGTTCGACCCCACAGTTGTCAGTTATCTCCTGAATGCCCTATATTTCAAAGGCATCTGGAGCAGTCCCTTCAGAAAGGAGAACACGCAAGATGAGCCGTTTGGCGGAGGCGAAGATGTACCGATGATGCACCAGGAGAAATCGATCAGATATGCAGAGAACGACCTCTATCAGGCCGTCCGTCTGCCTTATGGCAACGGTGCCTATAGGATGGACGTCTTCCTGCCCCGTGAGGACAAGACTGTCGGCGAAGTGCTTGAAACCTTTAACGGCAGCAACTGGCAGCCGAAATATGAGTATAAAAGTGTGGATCTGAAACTACCTCGCTTTGAGACAAGCACCTATCAGCCTCTGGTAAAGGAAATGTCAGAATTAGGTATGCCTAAGGCTTTCTCAGTATTTGCCGAGTTCCCCTATTTCTGTAATTCTTCAGGTTGTATCGGCAATATGTTCCAGGTGGCTAAGATCAAGCTTGATGAGGAAGGAACAGAGGCAGCTGCCGTCACCGTGATAGCATGGGAGGCGACTGGTATGCCGCCTCAGCCTGTGCCATTCCATGCTAACCGTCCGTTCCTCTATGTCATCAGCGAACAGTCCACAGGTGCCATCTTCTTCATCGGCCAATATACAGGAGGCGTGACGGCTGACATCAGAACCGGTATCGTCGGCACGAAGGCAGAGCCCAAGTCGGCTGCCAACAGCCAGATTTATAACCTTGCTGGTCAGAAGGTCAATGCATCTTACAAGGGCATCGTCATCCAAAACGGCAAGAAGTATATTATTAAATAAGGTGAAGGTTATGAAGAAGAACAACGTATTATGTCTTTGTGTTGTGCTGATGCTGGCTGTTGGTGCAAATGCCCAGACAGTGTCGGATACGCAGAACAGCGGTTGTTTGTCGCATACTCGAGGAGCTGAGGACGAACAGGTGCCAACGATAGTCTTGAAAAAAGAAGGTAACATATTATCAGTAGAAGTGCAGAATTTTATCAGTAACTGTGCTACATCCGACTTTGTTGTGAATTCCAGCATAGATGAAGGCGGCGACTGTGATCCTTGGACTTTGACTATCAATGTAATCCCGGTGTTAGGTGAATTATTGGCAGATTGCGTCTGCCCATTCAACGTGACTTCCACGATACGTGACATTGAACGAAACCACTTTTACTTGGATTGTTGGTGGTATCAAGGCTACGTTGAACTAAAAGATGGGGAACCGTTGGTGCTGGAGGACGTTAGGGAAGATGTCACCATCGGCGGCGTGAATTACTCTTTACGTAAGGCCTTACATCATGCTATGCTGAAAAAGAGTGAATGGGAAAGAGAATTGCATATCCCTTTTGAGGTGAATTATGAAGGTCAGACATACTCTGTGATAAGCATTGACAAAGATGCGTTCAGGGATAACACAACCTTGACCAAGGTGACTATTCCACATACAATCAAGAATTTGGGTTTTGACGCAGCGTATGGTTTCTATATGAATCCATTCATCGGATGTACGGCGTTGGAATCGATAGAAGTGGATGAGGTCAACCCTGTTGTATGTTCTATCGAAGGCGTGTTGTTTAACAAAGAGAAGACGAAGCTCTTATGTTTTCCTGCCGCTGCCAATTGCACTTCCTACACGGTGCCGGAAGGAGTTACTTGGATAGAGGGCTGTGCTTTCATGAATAATAGAAATCTTGTGAATGTCACCCTGCCTGACGGGGTAGCAACATTGGGAAGTTCCGCTTTCTATGGGTGTGAAAGTTTAGAAGAGGTGAAACTGTCAAATAGCCTCCAAGGACTGGGAAGTTGGACTTTTGGAAATTGCAGGCATCTGAAGTCTGTAACGATTCCTGAGGGTGTAACCTTTCTTGGCACAAGTTTGTTCTCAGGCTGTACCAACCTTACTTCTGTGACGATGCCTGAGAGTATTACATCGATAGATTATGCTGTTTTCGAGAACTGCACGTCACTGAAAAGCATTACGCTTTCGCCGAATCTGGATCAAATCGAACAAAAGCTGTTTCTCAATTGTAATAGCTTAACAGAAATTCAAATACCTAAAGGTGTAACCTGGGTCAGATCTAATGCTTTTCAAGGCTGTACGTCCTTAAAAACAGTGGATTTGCCAGAAAGCGTCTATGGTTTAGGTGATTTCCTATTTTCAGGATGTCAGTTGGAGTCATTATATATCAGAGGAGTCATCGATTTTAGTTTTTCTAACCACTACTACTTATTTGACGGTATGGGTACACAAACAAATGTCTATGTGCTACCAACAGAAGTTGAAAAGTTTAAGACCATCTATAATGGCCCTATCTATCCATTATCAGAACAGGCAAATGGTATTTTCGATATTAGCAATCCTTCTATCAACACGTCTGATTTCTTTGACTTGCAAGGCCGTCGTCTTAAGTATCCTTCTGCCAAGGGGGTATATATCCAGAATGGCAGAAAACAGATTAAGCATTAATTGATATAATGATAACGTATATGAAGAAGAATAACGTATTATGGATTTTTGCTGTGCTGATGGTGGCCTTCGGCATGAGCAGTTGCAGTAGCGATGACGACACCTCATTCTCTCTTTGGGGAACGTGGTCAGTCGTCGGATATGGTAATGATCAGGATTTCCATACGGGTGACAATATTGTCAATACCACCAAACTGACATTCTACTCAGATGGTACTTTTGATGGTAATATCTTCCCGAATAAAGTCTCTGGGAAATATAAATATAATGAAAACAACTTTTCCTTTACAGAAATATTTGGAACTAAGTTAGGAGCCGTAGATCCAGATCTCGACCATATTAGCGATTATATAAGGGAAAGTAAATCATACAAGATATTGTCTGGCTCTGAACTCAGATTGTATTATGATGCCGAGAATTATGTCAAATTTGTCAAGGTCAACTGATGGATATTGATGTGAAACATTAAAAATCAAACGATATGAATAAGAATAAAGTATTATTGTTTTGTGTTGTGCTGATGACGACTATCGTCATTCTTTGGAATGCAATAGCGCTTACGTCGTGTTCCAACGAAGATAATTCTGTCATTCCTGTTATTCCTGATGACACGCCAGTTGTTCAGGAATGGAACCACGACCATGAATATGTCCCGTTCGTAGAAGAAGGGAAGGTTTGGAATTGTTGCTCAGTTTCACCCGAAACAGATATTTATGAGACTATAGATTGTATTTTTACCATGAGTGGGGATACACTGATAGGCGAGAAAAATTACAAGAAGGTGTTCTGTCAACACGAAAAGTACTATGGTGACAACGAACAGCATTATTATTGTGCTGTCAGAGAAGAAGCATACCGCGTGTTTGCTGTTGAGGCTGAGACAAACGTTGAAAAACCTCTATATGATTTCAGCCAGCCCCAAGAGATGCTTTTATTATCATACGATGATCATGAGTTTGCGAGGATGTCAGGAACTCGACTAATGTATTGGCCATCAAAACAGTTGATTTTTATGCTATATGGCACCTCTGGAGGTGAGATAGATTATTATTATGGTTATGGCGATTGGGTAGAAGGAGTTGGCCTTTTTAGCGGCAATCCTTTTGCTGGTGGATTAAATAGCAACAAAGCTGATTCTTTATTCGGTTATCCAATTGTTCTAATTTCGTGTACGAAGGATGAGAAATGCTATTATATGATGGATTGGTTGGCACAAGCTACAGCCAGACCATGAATAGTTTAAGATGAAAACTTATAAGGATATGAAGAAGAACAACGTATTATGGGTTTGCGCTCTGCTGATGCTGGCCTTCGGCATGAGCAGCTGCAGTAGTGATGACGATGATGACAATCCTATTGTTGGTACATGGGAACTCAAAACGTTAGGTTTTCCCGGTGTTGACATAGAAATACCATAGATCAGCGGGACGTGTATGAGTTTTGCGCAAATGGGAAGGTAAAGGTCATCAAAAAATTCAGAACAGGTTTTGATGATTTCCCAGGTGAAGATGGAGAATATGACTATTCTTATGATAAGAAAAAACAAATAATACAGTTATGTGGGGTAGCACGGGAATGTGTTATTTCGAATGGAGAGATGTGGATAGAAGGCTACCATGAAGCAGACAGCGAGCCAGTTCAAAGGTTTATATTCATTAAGAAATAGATTTGTTTTAGTCTAAAACGTGCAATGAGAGAAAAAAGGGCTCAGTCGTTCTATCACGTCGTTGATCAGTTGCTTGATGGCTTCTGGCGGATTACATCAGACCGGACTCCAAAACAAATGGTTTGCACCAATAGAAAATGAGCTGCTTTCTAAACCACAGTCCAATTCCGTGGACGTTAGAAGGCAACTCATTTCTGCTATAAAGTATCTATATTAGAACTTGATGACGCCCTGGACGGGTTCTGAGGGCTCGACGGGTGGCAGATCATAGTCGACCATCGTATCTCCTCCTGCCTGGGAGTTGATGCTGTCGAGGATCTCACGGGTTCGCTTGTAGGTAGGCGTCTGCTCGACGGCGGAGATGACATCGTCGTTGTCGAGATCTTCGGGACGGAAGAGGTAGATGTTCGGACGACGCTTGTAGCGCTTCGTGGCGCCCTCGCCGCCATAATAGCGGTTACGGCGGTCCTGACGCTCTGCGGCCTTCTCCTGCTCAGCGGCAATGCGGTTGATGTCTTCCTGGCTCTGTTTCTTCAGGTGGCTGCCCATGCCGTCGATGCTCTCGATGCCGAAGCCGGTGGCGAGGATGGTGACCTTCACCTTCTTGCCCAGCTCGATGTCGGTGGCGAGACCCCACTTGATCTCGAAGTCGTTGCCGAACTTCGCCATAAAGTCGTTCACGTCGTTCATCTCCTCCATCATCAGCGACTGCTGGCCGTCCTTGGAACCTGCAAACGAGATGCTGAGAAGGATCTTCTTCGAGTTGAAAATATCGTTGTCGTTGAGCAGCGGCGAGTTGAGGGCGTCCTCGATAGCCTTCTTCACACGACCTTCGCCCTCACCGTAACCAGTGGACATGATGGCGACGCCTCCGTCTTTCAGAACGGTCTTCACGTCGTTGAAGTCGAGGTTGATAAGTCCATGTACGGTGATGATCTCTGCGATGCTCTTAGCGGCCACGGAAAGCGTGTCGTCGGCCTTGCCGAAGGCGTCGAGTACGGAGAGCTCGGGATAGATCTCACGCAGACGCTCGTTGTTGATGACGAGCAGGGCATCGACGTGCTTCTGCATCTCCTCAACACCGTCGAGGGCCTGGTCGATCTTACGGTCGCCCTCAAAGCGGAAGGGGATAGTGACGATACCGACGGTGAGGATGCCCAGTTCTTTGGAGACGCGGGCGATGACGGGCGCTGCACCCGTGCCGGTGCCGCCGCCCATACCGGCGGTGATGAATGCCATACGGGTGCCGTCGGAGAGCATAGCGCGGATGTCCTCGATGCTCTCTTCGGCGGCCAGACGGGCCTTCTCGGGCTTGTTGCCTGCGCCGAGGCCTTCTTTACCTAACTGCAGGTGGACGGGTACAGGCGAGTCGTTGAGCGCCTGGTTGTCTGTATTGCAGAGTACGAACGTGACATCGTGGATGCCTTCACGATACATGTGGTTGACGGCATTACCACCTCCGCCACCGACACCAATCACCTTGATGATACTGTGTTCCTTCTCGGGTGCTCCGAAATCCAGAATCTGAATATTATTGTCTGACATATTTTCTTTGAACTTTGAACGTTGAACTTTGAACTTTATGATTTCTCCAGAGGGTGATTATTCTTCCTCAATCATAGACTTACCGAATTTCAGGATGCCACGCTTGGCCTTGTTCCAGATGCTGTTGGCCTTCTTCTCGGCAGCGATGCGCTCGCGCTCGGCAGCTTCTTCAGCCTGACGCTGACGCTCTTCTTCTTCCTGCTGACGACGTTTCTCCTCGTCGGCAGCCTTCTTCTCGCTCTCGGTGCGGATGACACCCTGCGGAATCTCTGTGGCCTGACGGGGCTGACGGGGATCGGCAACAGCTGCTGAAGGATCCTTCTCTTTGCGTGTGCTGAAGAGGTCGCCATGAGGATCGACACCCTCGCCGGCACAGTTGATGTCGCCCTTGGCCAGCAGACCGAGTACGGTGTTCATCATGCCGTTGTGTGACTTAATGTCGTCGTTGCCGGAGAGGATGGTCTGTGTGACGAACTTAGCCACGCGGATCTTCTCAACGTGGGTGTGGTTGGTGAAGGCGCGCTCGATGTTCTTCATATTCGAGCCGCCACCAGTGAGGATGATGCCGCCCAGCAGCTTGTCGTAGAACTCTGACGGCACCTGGAACCACACGTTCTCGACGATCTCTTCGAGGCGGCCTTCGACAATCTCGATGAACTTACGGCTCTCTATCTGACGCTCAGTGTCGATGGAGTATTTCAGGTCGTTGTCGATATCGTTGTTGTCGGTGAAGGCCGAAGCGTATTTCAGCTTCATACGCTCGGCATCGCTCTCCTCCATCTGCAAGGTGGCAATATCCTTGGTGATGTTGTTGCCTCCGAGGGGGATGACGGCAAGGTGGCGCAGGATATTCTTCGAATAGACGGAGACGGTGGTGGTGTCGGCACCGAGGTCGACGAGCACGCAACCCGAACGCTTCTCTGCCTCAGTGAGCACGCTGTCGGCGAGGGCCAGCGGGGCGAGGTACATCTCTGCCACGCGGATGCCGGCGGTCTCGAAGCACTTGTTGAGGTTCTTGTAGAAAGCCTTGCGCTCGAGGATGTTGAGGAAGTTGCCTTCGAGATGCGTGGCCTGGATGCCCACAGGGTCGAGCTGCAGCTGTGAGCCCACCTTGTATTCCTGTACGGCTGCATCGAGGATTTCCTGGTCCTGATAGGTCATGTTACGATTCGCATCCATCAGCTCGATGACCATGTCCTGTGTGACGATGGTCTCGCTGGGCAGGTCTTTGGCGATGATGTTCCGGACACCACGGATGGACTGTCCGCCCACACCGACGTACACCTGCGTGATTTCAGTCTTGAGTTGGTTTTCCAGCTTCTTGATGATGCTGGTAAGGCATTGGGCGGTCTTGTCGATGTTGTAGACCACACCCTTTCTGATGAAAGAGGACGAACTCTCCTTCACAACGGCCAGTACGTTGATGCTGCCGTCGAGGTTCTTCTGTCCAGCGATACCGGTCATCTTGGATGATCCGAGTTCGATTGCTACGATAAATTCCTTTGCTGCCACCATATATAATAAACTTTGAACTTTAAACTTTGATCTTTGAACTTTATGATTTCTTTTTACCTTTTCACTTTTTCACCTTTTTACAGATGATCTGATTGTCGAATTCGACGTTGATGTATGAGTATTTGTTCCAGCCAGCCTTGTTGAGACCGTAGAGATAGAACTTACGCATACGTTCCAGTTTCTTCGCCACACCCACGGGAGAACCAATGAAGATGATATGATCGCCCACACGGGGTACGAGCTCCATCGTCAGGTCGGGCAAGACGTTGATCTGCACGATCTGGTTCTGCCAGAACTTGTCCTGCATAATGCAGTTGGCCACACAGCTCAGATGCGTCTGGGCATACTTTCGGCTGATATTGCCCGTAGCGATGATGAGGTCGTTGACAAAACGGTTCTCGGGCATCACGCTGGCGTGGGAGTCGATGTAGTAGCACTCACCGTTGTCGGCCATCACCTTGACGACGGGCACACGCTGGCGCACCTGGATGCAGACCTCGCCGCTCTGTGTCTTATAGACCTCCGCCTTCTCAACGAACGGACTCCTCAGGAGAGTTTCCTCAATCTTCCGAGAGCAGATGTCGTGCATAGGCTGCGAAAGAGGCCAGACCTTCTCCTGCCGTAGCATCTTGCTGATCTCATCGGCCGTCAGGAAGCCGTCCACGATGTTGTGCTCGATATCGGTCTTCACCTCCGTGCAGTGAGAGGCAGTCACATCGGGTTTATTGAACGACGTGACGGCCAGCACCAGATAGACGGCGATGACGATGTCGCAGAGGACAATGAGGGACTTCTTCCAGTTGATGGACATTGAGACTTTGAACTTTGAACTTTGAACTTTAAATTTTAAACTTTGAGCTTTATGATTACTTTATTTTACTCTTCAGGAGTTTGGTGATTTGGGGGACGAGGTTGTCGAGGTCGCCGGCACCGAGGATGACGAGCACCTCGAACTTGTGCGTCTTGACGTAGTCGAGCACCTGATCCTTCTGGATCATCTCTTTCTTCACACCCTCCTTGAGGTTGTCGTAGATGAGCTGCGAGGTGACGCCCTCGATGGGCAGTTCACGGGCAGGATAGATCTCCGTGAGGATGACCTCATCCAACTGACTCAGCGCCTCAGCGAAATCCTTGTAGAAGTCGCGGGTACGGGTGTATAGGTGCGGCTGGAAGATGGCGGTGATGTGCTTATCCTTATACAGTTCACGGATGCTCTTCGCACTCTGGTAGATCTCCTTCGGGTGGTGGGCATAGTCGCTGAGGAACACCAGCCGCTCGCTCTTGATCTTGAAGTCGAAGCGACGATCGACACCGCCGTAGGTCTTCATACCGTACTTCAGCTCGTCGGCCGTACAGCCGTTCAGCTGTGCCATCGCCATTGCGGCAATACCGTTCTCGATATTGATGGGAATGGGCTGTCCAAGTTCCACATCCTTCACGCACTCGATGGGTGAGACGAAGTCGAAGGTGATGCCGCCGTTGACGATACGGATGTTCTCTGCGTGGAAGTCACCCTCACTGAGCGAGTAATCATAGCGACGGACACCGGGCTGCAGGTTCTCCTTCATCTCCAGATCACGATGGATGATCAGCGCACCTCCGGGCTGGATGAGTTCCGAATAATGGCGGAAACTCTCGAGATAAGCCTCCTTCGTGCCGTAGATGTCGAGATGATCGGGGTCGGTGCTGGTGATAACACTCATCCAGGGGCGGAGCCAGTGGAACGAACGGTCGAACTCATCAGCCTCAATGACGACGTAGTCGCTGTCGGAGAGGATATAATTCGTTCCGTAGTTCTTCGAGATGCCACCGAGGAAGGCGTTGCAGTCGAGATGGCCCTGATGCATAATATGAGCGCACATCGTCGAGGTGGTCGTCTTACCGTGAGTACCAGCGACGCAAAGGCCCTTATGCGACTGTGTGAGGGTGCCGAGCACCTGTGCCCGCTTCTGGATCTCGAAGTCGTTCTCCTGGAAGTAACAGAGTTCCTTATGGCTTGACGGGATGGCGGGGGTATAGATGATGAGACTGGTCTTCGGCTGTTTGCAGGCGAAGGGGATCTCGTCGACGTTCTCTTCATAATGCATCAGCACGCCTTCCTTCTCCAGATGGCGCGTGAGGTCGGAGGGTGTCTTGTCGTATCCCGCCACCACGAGTCCCTTTTTGAGGAAGTAGCGGGCGATGGCACTCATTCCGATGCCGCCGGCACCAATGAAGTAGACTGCTTTGATATCCTGAATCATTTTTATTTACGATTTACGAATTTACGATTTAAAATTTAGCGAGTTTGATGACCTCACGGGCGATGATCTCTGCGGAGTCAGGCAGAGCGAGTTTCTTCACGTTCTCGCTGAGCACCTTCAGGCGCGCTTCGTCCACCACAGTTCTGACAGCGAGTTCGAGCAGGATGGCGGGAGCCTCTGCGTCCTTCACATAGAGGGCTGCTTCCTTGTCAGCGAGGGCGAGGGCGTTCTTCGTCTGATGATCCTCAGCCACATTGGGACTGGGCACGAGGATGACGGGCTTACCGATGAGGCAGAACTCGGAGATACTGCTGGCACCAGCGCGACTGATGACGAGGTCGGCAGCCCGATAGGCGGTGCCCATATCAGCGATGAAGTCGGTCACTTTCAGGTTCGGGATATTCTCACCCTTCAGGCGCTCGGCAATCTCGGCACTGTAATACTTACCCGTCTGCCAGAAGAATTGGACGTCGGTGGACTTCACGAGATCGAGATGCTGCAGCACGCTCTCGTTGATGGTGCGGGCGCCTAAGCTGCCACCCACCAGCAGGATAATCTTCTTCGTGGGGTCGAAACCGAGCTGTCGGGCAGCCTCCTCACGGGAGAGTTTCGTGTCAAGCAGGTTCTGGCGCACGGGATTACCCGTCAGAATAATCTTGTCGGCGGGGAAGAAGCGTTCCATTCCTTCATAAGCCACACAGATCTTCGAAGCCTTAGCCGCCAGCTGCTTGTTGGCAAGACCGGCATAGCTGTTCTGCTCCTGGATGAGCGTGGGGATGCCCAGACTGTTGGCAGCACCGAGGGCGGCACTGCTGGCATAGCCTCCTACACCCACAGCCACATCGGGCTTGAACTCGCGCAGGATCTTCTTGGCGAGCCACTTGCTCTTCACATAGTCGAAGGCGACACCGATGTTTGCAGGTTTCCACAACGGACGGAAGAAGCCGCGGATGGGCAGACCTTCAATCTCGTAGCCTGCTGCCGGCACACGCTGCATCTCCATACGACCCATGGCACCGATGAACAGGATGGATGCATCAGGACACAAATCCATGATGGCATTGGCAATGGATATGGCGGGAAAAATATGACCGCCTGTACCGCCTCCACTGATGATGACTCTTAACGCTTTGCTCATACTCCTTACTCCTTTACTCCTTCTCTCCTTACTCTTTTATTAATTTGCGTGCAAAATTACAAATTATATTTCGTTTAACGACATTTTATCGCCCTTTTTTTTCGCAGAACGGCTAACACTTAATATAGCACCGATATACACACAGTTGATGATGGTCGAAGTACCGCCTCTGGAGATGAGCGGCAACGGCTGTCCCGTCACCGGAGCGATGCCCACAGCCACCATCATGTTGAACGAAGCCTGAATGACCAGCATCAGCGCCAGTCCGAGCACGAGGAAGGCGGGGAAGTTGTTGTCGCAGCGGCTGGCGATACGGGCAGCACGGAAGAGCAGCACAATATACAGCAACACGACGAAGCCTGCACCGATGATTCCTAACTCCTCAATGATGATGACGAAGATGAAGTCGCTGAACGCCTGCGGCAGAAAGTCACGCTCGATAGACTGTCCGGGACCCTTGCCGATGATGTTGCTGTTCACGATGGCGATGTTCGCATGTGCCACCTGCGCATCTTTGTCGAGGTCGTAGTCCTGCGGAGCCACGTGTTTCGAGTTGAGCTTCTTGTCGATACGGTTCTTCCACGTAGCGAAGCGGTGCAGGGGACCTTTCTTCGTACTCTTCTCTGTCTTGCCGTTGGCGACGCTCTCCGTCTGTGTCTCCGCCGTCTCGTCGTTAGTCTCCATGCTGCCGGCCATATAGACCAGTCCGATGAACAGCACGATGACCAATGCCCCGCCGGCCATCATCTTTCCTAACTGCACAAACGGCACACGACCGATAAACATCATCAGGAAGATGACCACCATAATGAGCGCCGCCGTAGAGAGGTTCTCCAATCCGATGAGGATGATGAAGGGGATGACGACGATGAGGATGAACTTAAACGCCCGTTTGTCGGCACCATCCTCCCGCTGCATCGCACTGAGAATCTGTGCCGTCACGAGCACCAGCGTACCCTTCGCGATCTCCGAGGGCTGGAACTTCAGTCCAAAGAGACTGATCCAGCGTCCGGCGTCGTTCGTCTTCTCACCGAAGCACAGCACCCACAGCAGCATGATCGCAGAGACAATGAGCAGCGCAGGCGTCACGAGTTTGAAGAAACGGCACGGGATGTTCAGGACGAAGATGGCCGCCGCCACACCCATAATGATCTTCCCCGAGTGGCCGAGGATGGGCGACAGATAGTTCTGGCTCTTGTACGTCAGTGAGCTCGAAGCGGAGAACACCTCGACAACACTGATAAGGCACAGGAAGAGCAGCACCATCCAGATGACCTTATCACCCTTAAACAGATTCCCTATCTTGTAATTCATAAGTTCCTGACTAACTCTTTAAACTGTTCGCCGCGATCCTCCATATTCTTGAAGAGGTCGAAGGAGGCGCAGCAGGGACTGAGCAGCACGGTCTCACCGGGACTGGCCAGCTCGTAACAGGCTGCCACACAGTCTTTCATCGAGTGGGTGTCGCGAACGGGAATGCCCAGACTGTCGAAGTTGTCGTGCAGTTTCTGGTTGTCGGCACCGAGATACACGATTCCCGAACACTTCTCCTTCACCAACGGCTTAATGGGGTCGTAGTCGTTGCCCTTGTCCTTACCACCGATGATGAGCACCACCTTCGTCTTCATCGCCTCCAGCGCATACCAGCAGGCATCGACATTGGTGGCCTTCGAGTCGTTGATATACTGTACGCCGCGCACATTACAGACCTTCTCCAGACGATGTTCCACACCAGGGAAGTCGCTCAGGCTCTTGCGGATCTCCTCTTTCTTGATACCAGCAACATCTGAGGCGATACCGGCAGCGAGGGAGTTGTAGATATTATGACGGCCGGTCAGACTCAGGCTCTCCTGTTCCATATTGAACGGTTCAGGCTTCTCAATCTTATACTGACCTTCCTCGATATAGCCGATGACGCCCTTCTCCTTCAGATCCGAGAACGGATACTGGATGGCCTTGATGTCGTACTTCGCCAGTTCCCGCTTGATGATGGGGTCGTCGGCCCAGTAGATGAAGGCATCCTGCGGCGTCTGGTTCTGGATGATACGCATCTTCGCATCGACGTAGTTCTGCATCTTGAAGTCGTAACGATCCAGATGGTCGGGCGTGATATTCAGCAGGATGGCGATATTGGCCCGGAAGTCGTACATATTGTCCAGCTGAAAGGAACTGAGCTCGATGATATAGTACTCGTGCGGATCCTCAGCTACCTGCAATGCCAGCGAGTTGCCGATATTGCCTGCGAGACCGGCATCGTAGCCTGCCTCCTTGAAGATGTGGTAGATCAGCGAGGTGGTGGTGGTCTTACCGTTAGAACCCGTGATGCAAATCATCTTCGAGTTGGTGTAACGGCCTGCGAACTCGATCTCACTGATGATATGGATGCCTTTCTCCTTCACCTTCACGATCATCGGAGCCGTATCGGGGATGCCCGGACTCTTGATGATCTCATCGGCATTCAGGATCTTGGTCTCCGTATGCTGTCCTTCCTCCCACGCTATTTGGCGGTCGTCGAGCATCTTCTTATACTTATCGGCAATCTTCGACATATCTGACACAAACACGTCGAATCCTTCTTTCTTCGCGAGGACGGCAGCTCCGGCACCGCTTTCTCCTGCTCCCAAAATGACTATTCTCTTCATAATGTTCAATCTTCAATATTCAATCTTTAACGCATCTTAAGCGTTATTATCGTCAGTGCCGCCAGGATAATGGACGTGATCCAGAAGCGGATGGTGATCTTCGACTCGTGGAAGGGACGGTTGGGCCAGCCTTTCAGGATATAACGGCTGGTGGCGTCGAGCTGTGAGTCGAGTTTACGGAAGTTATCGTGAATCGGCGTCGCACGGAACACACGCACCCGCTTGCCCTTCTTCTTCTGAATCTTGAACCACTGTGTCTGGATGATCACACTCAGGCTCTCCACGAAGAAGATACCGCAGAGGACGGGCAGCAACAGCTCCTTGTGAATGATGACAGCGCAGACACCGATGATGCCGCCGATGGTGAGCGAACCTGTATCACCCATAAACACCTGAGCGGGGTAGGCGTTATACCACAAGAAACCGACCATCGCTCCGATGAAGGCACAGAGGAACACCACCAACTCCTCGGAGTGCGGGATGTACATAATGTCGAAATATGAGGCATAGCCGATGTGCGACGACACATAGGCCAGAACACCCAGCGCCACACCGATGATAGCGGAGTTACCCGCACACATACCGTCCATACCGTCGTTGAGGTTCGCACCGTTGGAGACACCCGTCACTACGAAGATGGTCATCAGCACGAACAGCACCCAACCTGCAGCCACCTTGTTGTCACCCAGGAAGCCCATCACGTTGGAGTAGTTCAGATTGTGGTTCTTCACGAAGGGGATCGTCGTCTGCAGACTCTTCACCGCCTCCTTCTTATGCTTCACCACTGATTCAATCGTCTCTGTGTGAATCGTCTCTGTTTTTGTAATCTGCGGTTCGCTCAACGTCTCTCTTACCACCGCATCAGGACTCAGCCACAACGTCAGACCGACGATGAAACCGATACTCACCTGTCCTACGATCTTATACTTACCTTTCAGTCCCTCCTTGTTACGACGGAATATCTTGATATAGTCGTCGAGGAATCCCAGGAAACCTAACCAGACGGTGGTGACAACCATCAGGATGATGTAGATGTTTCGGATACGGCAGAGCAGCAACACCGGCACGAGGATGCTGACGATGATGATGATGCCGCCCATCGTGGGCACGCCCTTCTTCTCTACGCCAAAGGGATCGATACTCGGATCACGCTCTGTCTCGAAAATCTTCCGGCGCTTCATCCACTTGATGAACCTCTCACCGAACCACGCGGAGATCAACAGCGCCAGAATCAACGTCAGCAGGGCCCGGAACGAGACATAGCTCCACATGTGTGAGCCCGGGATATCATACTGCTCTAAGAACCTGAAGAAATAGTAAAGCATATTTTTTGATTTACGATTTACAGATTTACGATTGAATACCAAAGATCTCACGGACCACTTCCTTATCATCGAAGTGGTGCTTCACGCCCTGAATCTCCTGATAGTCCTCATGGCCTTTGCCGGCAATAAGGATCACATCGCCCTTCTCAGCCATCATGCAGGCCGTACGGATGGCCTCACGACGGTCTACGATGCTGATGACCTTTTTCATCTGACGGGCATCGAGCCCTTCAAGCATATCGTTGATGATGTCCTGCGGCTCCTCGAAACGGGGATTGTCGGACGTGATGATCACACGGTCGCTCTGCTTCACCGCCTCCTGGGCCATCAGCGGACGCTTGCCCTTATCGCGGTTACCACCTGCACCACAGACGGTGATCACCTTACCCTTGCCGTTGAGCACCTCGTGGATGGCATTGAGCACATTCTCCAGAGCGTCGGGCGTATGGGCATAATCGACGATGGCGGTATAACCCTCAGGCGAATGGATGGGCTCCAGACGACCGCTCACACTCTTCAACGTGCTGAGGATGAGCAGGATGTCGTCGGGTTTCTTGCCCAGCATAACCGCTGCGCCATAGACGGCGAGCAGGTTGCTTACATTGAACTTTCCGATGAACTGCACGCCCACCTCCTTGCCGTTGATGTCGAGATACATACCCTCGAAGTGACACTCGATGAGCTTCGCCTTAAAGTCCGCCATACTGCGGGTGGAATAGGTCTTCACCTGAGCCTCACAATTCTGCACCATAAACATTCCGTTCTTATCGTCGGCATTGGTGATGGCGAAGGCATCTTTCCCCAGACCGTCGAAGAAGGCTTTCTTCGCATCACGATAGTTCTCGAAGGTGCCGTGATAGTCGAGATGGTCACGCGTCAGGTTCGTAAATAGACCGCCAGCGAAGTGCAGTCCTCCGATACGCTTCTGGGCGATGGCGTGACTGCTGCACTCCATAAAGGCATATTCACAGCCGGCATCCACCATCCGGGCCAGGAGTTTATTCAACTCGATGGGATCGGGCGTCGTATGGTCTGCAGCGATGGCCTCATCCTCGATATAGTTGCAGACGGTGGAGAGGAGGCCGCACTTGTGTCCGAACTTGCGGAACATATTATATAATAAGGTGGCGATAGTCGTCTTGCCGTTGGTTCCGGTGACACCCACGAGCTTCAGTTTCTCCGAAGGGGTGCCATAGAACTGCGTAGCCACCTCGCCGACGCAGTCTTCCGTCGATTCCACAGCGATGTAGGTGATGCCGGGTTCCCGCTTGTTGGGGAAATACTCGCACAAGACAGCTACAGCTCCCTGCTCGATGGCTTTGGGAATGAACTTGTGGCCGTCGGTCTGAGTACCTGGGATGGCCACGAACAGATGTCCTGCCTCAATACGGCGGGAGTCGATGTTTACGCCCGTAATCTCGATGTCATCGGCACCGAGCATATTGAGCACTTCTACATTCTTCAGCAGTTCCTTCAGTTTCATATTGCTTAATTATTTAATTCATCACTAAATCACACACCATTCCTTGTTTGACGGCGGTGCCTGCAAAGATACTCTGCGACTTCACCTTACCGCGACCTCTCACACGGGCCTTCACACCTCGGCTCTCCAACTGATACACAGCATCGCGGGCACCCATACCAACGAGGTTCGGCACAATGTTACGCGCCGTCTTCGGGGTAGCAGTCCGCTGGCCTTTCACGCCGAGACTGTTCATCACATAGCCCGCAGCATCAGTGTCGCCCGTCTTCACTTCAGGCGTGAAGCTGGAGTTCTCATCACGGGCATCATCGACGCTGAGTTTCAGATGCTGCGCCATCACACCCTCGGAGATCTTGTGGAACACCACACCGCTCATACCGCCACCAGAGGCAGGCAGTCCCGACTTCTTCAGACAGACGATGCACGTGTAACGGGGATCATCGGCGGGGAAGTAACCGGCAAAGCTCAGCCAGTAACGTGTGGTACCGGAGTGGTAGCTGCCATACTGGTCGGCCACCTGTGCCGTTCCCGTCTTTCCGGCCACCTTGAAGCTCTTCGAACCAGCCTTACGGCCCAATCCCTGACTCACCACGTGCTCGAGGATTGTCTGCATCGTCTTGATGGTCTGCGGCTTGGCGATGCGCTCCTTCAGCACCTCGGGTTCAAACTCCCGGATCACCTGTCCGTCCTTCACCAACTGTTTCACGAAGCGGGGCTTCATCATTTTACCGTTGTTGGCAATGGCGTTGTAGAACGATACGGTATTGATAGGCGCGATCTGCGTCTCGTAGCCGATACTCATCCAAGGCAGGGTGGTCTTACTCCAGTATTTCGCACGGTCGGTGGTCTTCGTGTCCGGCATACGGATATACGGCGGCTGATAACCCACGAGGGGGATCTTCAGGTCTTCGTGGATGCCCACACGGTAGAGACCTTGCACGTATCTGGTCGGATTGCTGCCGTAGAACTTATCAATCACGTAGCTGACACCGATATTCGAACTGACCTCCAGCGCGCGAGCCACATTGATGTCCTGATAACCGCCGCGACGCCAGTTGTGGTCTTTCATCACACGACCGTGCATCTCCATCACACCGCTGCCGGTATGAATGACGAAGCTCGTGTCCACCACCCCGTCGTCGAGGGCCACGAGGAACGAGGCGACCTTGAACACCGATCCCGGCTCACAACGGAAGCTGATGGCGCGGTTCACCATCTCGTAGTACCGTCCGTCGGCACCTCTTTCCATATTCACGATGGCCTTGATGTCGCCCGTCTTCACCTCCATTAGGATGGCGACACCCATCTCACCGTTAATCTCCTTCAACTCGTCGATGACAGCGTGCTCAGCCAGATCCTGCATCCCCACATCGATAGTGGTTACGATATCGGCACCGTCGATGGGATTCAGCACGGGGATATCCATATACTTGTTCAAGACCTTACGACGGTGCATCAGTCCGTTGGTTCCACGCAGGATGGAGTCGTAGGAGAGCTCGAGGCCGTACTTCGCGCTGTCCTTCGCACCGAACATATCGCCGATGGTGCGCTGTGCCAGCGAACCGAATGGCCGGCGACGGGCGTTATTCTCCTCCCAGTGGAAGCCGCCCCTGTATTTCGGCAGCGAGAGGAACGGCAGCGCCTTCACCTCGCAGAACGTGTTATAGTCGATGCGTCGGGGCCAGATTGCCCAGTTGCGGGCACCAACACTACCGTTGCGCTGCACCTTCTGCTTGCCCTCCATAAGATTGTGCTTGAACTCCTCTATCGAACGTGAGGGGAATATCTGGTGCAGGCCTGCACAGAGACTGTCGAACTTCTCCACCCACAGCGAGTCGCGCTTCTTCACCCACGTCGTATCGTCGGCGCCGGCCTGGAAGTCGAGGTATATCTTGTATTCGGGAATGCTGCTGGCCATCAGCTGTCCGTCGCAGCTGAGGATGTTTCCACGACCGGGCTTCACGCTCACGCTATCGCGCTTCAGTCTCGCAGCCACCTCCGACCAATACTGCTTCTTCGCCGTCATAATATAGAGGGCCTTGCCGATGACGGCAAACCCTATCAGTGTCATCACTATCGCGATGGCGAAATAGCGGGGCATCACTTTATCGTTCCTGAACTTACTCATCTATATAAATAATGTATGGTGGCTGGTCTGCGACGTGCAGCACACTGTCCTTATTCTGTTTCAACGCCTCGAGCACTTTACTCTCACGGCACTTCTCCGTCAGGGTGCTGGAGCACGAGAGAGCCTTGTACTTCGCATCGAGCACCTCCTTCTCCAGTTTGTCGATGGCTATCAGATCCTGCTGGCACTGGTATCTGAACGCCACATAGACGATGGTGAAGACCACCATCAGCAAGAAGAGCCAGATCTGTCGGCGCACCATATCGGCGGTCAGGAAGTCACCACCGAGGATCGTACGGAGCGTCAGCGTCGGTGTCAGCTTGGGATCTTCCTCCTTCGCCTGCTCCTTGATCATCTGGATGGTCTTTTTCGTTTGCTCCTTAACATCCTCCAGAGCATCCTTTTCCCCTCCTGAGTAGGAGGGGCCAGGGGTGGTCTGATCTGCCTTCTCTTCTACGACCGCCTCCTGAATCTCCAATTCTATATCGTCTTTCTTCTTACCCATCTCTTTCACCTTTTCACTTTTTCACCTTTTCACCTATTCTCAGCTTCGCGCTTCTGCTCCTGGGGTTCCTCACCTGTTCCTCCTCATCCGGCACAATCACCTTCCCCCCGATCTGACGGAAGGGCGACTCGGTGCGCCCGAAGAAGTCCTGCTTCACCTTTCCCTCCACGTTGCCCGCCTTCATCATATTCTTCACCAGACGGTCTTCCAACGAGTGGTAAGTGATCACCGAGAGCCTGCCACCCTCGCAGATAAGGTCTCTGGCACCATTGAGCATCTCTTTCAGGGCGTCCATCTCGTGGTTCACCTCGATGCGGAGTGCCTGGAACAGCTTCGCAGCATCCTTTTTCCACAGGCCGTTGTCTTCGTTGATGCCCAACACCTGCAAGAGATCGCTGGTGGTCTCAATGCGTTTCGCGGCTCTTGCCTTCACGATGGCGGAGGCTATCCTTCGGGCATTTTTCAGTTCACCGTAGATGTAGAAAATGTCTGACAACTGCTCCTCGCTGTAATTATTCACGATGTCTGCCGCCGTCATCCCCGAACGCTTGTTCATCCGCATATCGAGGGGTGCATCAAAACGGAAGGAAAAGCCGCGTGACTCGTCGTCGAAGTGATGGCTCGACACACCGAGGTCGGCCAACAGTCCGTCGATTTCCTCGATGCCGTAGTAGCGCATCCAGTTCTTCAGATAACGGAAATTACTTCTTACAAACGTGAAGCGCTCATCGCTGACGATGTTCTGCTCTGCATCCTCATCCTGATCGAAGCTGTACAGGTGTCCCTCTGCCCCCAGCCTACTGAGGATCTCACGGCTATGCCCGCCGCCGCCGAAGGTCACATCTACGTAAACACCGTCGGGCTTGATCTCAAGCCCGTCGACGCTCTCCTTCAGGAGCACTGGTATATGGTAACCTTCAACTATCATTGCGGTAGCAAATTTTTCACCTTTTCACCTTTTCACTTTTTCACCTTTTCACTCTTCACCCGACATAATCTTCTCAAACTCCTCGCCGAACTCCTCGTCGCTCTTCAGCGTCTTCTGCAGATTCTGCGGCGACCAGATCTCGATGGTGTCGTCCATTCCGATGAACTGCAAGTCCTGCCCGATGCCTGCCGCCCGCTGGAGGCGCTTCGAGATCAGGAAACGGCCGTTGCCGTCGAGCGTAACGACCTCAGCCTCCGACACGAACTGGCGGAACATCTGCTGATGCACCGGCTTCCAGGGGCGCAACTGCTCCTTCAGCATATCGAGTCGTTCGTTCCAGACACTTTCGGGATAAAGCACGAGACACGACTGGAACACATCCTTCCTCAGCACAAGGTTTTCCTCGCCAGATGCAGAGAGCACCTTGCGGAAAACAGCCGGCAGGAAAGCCCTTCCCTTAGCGTCTGTCTTTGCTTCAACATTACCCAAAAAACGCATAAACCTTTTATATAATAGATTCGGTTACAAAATTACACATTTTTCCCCACTTTAATCCACTTTTCCCCACTTTTTTTAGAATTTAACTTTATTTTAATGATTTCAAGGGGTTGTGTGTACAAAATACATTTAAAAAAATCATTTTTTCTTCAATTTATGCACACATTTAAAAGAAATGTGCTATTTTTGCAGACTGTTAGCGAAAAGTATAGAAATGGCAGACTTGACAAAGAAGACCATTGATATCGACAAGATACTCAAACAGAAGATGGGACCGAAGGCAAAATTCGTGCCCGGGTTCCTCGTCAGCTGGCTCAAGCGCATCGCCCATCAGGATCAGGTGAACGCCTATCTCTGGGAGAGCCGCGACAAGGTCGGCGTAGAATGGCTCGAAGACTGCATGCACTATCTCGACACGACGCTCGAGATAGAAGGCAAGGAGAACCTGCCCGACCCCAACGACGGGCGCCTCTACACCTTCGTGAGCAACCATCCCCTCGGCGGTGAGGACGGTGTGGCCCTCGGCGCCATCATCGGACGGCACTACGACGGACGCTTCCGCTACCTCGTCAACGACCTGCTTATGAACCTCCCGGGGCTCGCTCCCCTCTGCATCCCCATCAACAAGACCGGCAAACAGAGCCGCAACTTCCCCGCAATGGTCGAGGCCGGCTTCCAGAGCGACAACCACATGCTGATGTTCCCCGCAGGCCTATGCTCCCGCAAGAAGGACGGTGTCATCAGCGACATCCCCTGGACGAAGACGTTCATCTCGAAGAGCGTCCAGTACCAGCGCGACGTGGTGCCCATCCACTTCGGCGGTCAGAACTCTAACTTCTTCTACCGTCTGGCAAACTTCAGCGACCGGTTCCTGCCCTTCAACCTCGCGATGCTCTTCCTCGTCGATGAGATGTACAAGAACGTCCACAAGACCTTCCGCGTGGCCATCGGCAAACCCATCCCCTGGCAGACCTTCGACAAGTCCCGCTCACCCAAAGACTGGGCTCAGTATGTCCGCTCAGAGGTTTATAAACTGTAACCGTAAACTGTAACAAAGATATGGAACAACCAATTATCGCCCCCATCGACAAAGAAATCCTCAAACAGGAGCTGACCCCCGAGCGCCAGCTCCGCATGACCAACAAGAGCCACAACGAGATCTACATCATCACGGCCCACAACGCACCGAACGTGATGAAAGAGATCGGACGTCTGCGTGAGATAGCCTTCCGCGAAGCAGGAGGCGGAACAGGCAAGGCGATGGACATCGACGAGTTCGACACCTGCGAGAACTGCTATAAGCAGCTCATCGTGTGGAACCCCGAGGCCGAGGAGATCATTGGCGGCTACCGCTACCTCGAAGGCACCAAGTGGGAGATGGACGAGAAGGGCCAGCCCAAGCTCGCCACCAGCCACATGTTCCATTTCTCAGAGAAGTTCCTCAAGGAGTACATGCCCTATACCATCGAGCTGGGCCGTTCGTTCGTCTCGCTGCCCTACCAGAGCTCCCGCATGGGTGCCAAGAGCCTCTTCGCCCTCGACAACCTCTGGGACGGACTCGGCGCACTCACCGTCATCATGCCCAACGTACGCTACTTCTTCGGCAAGTTCACCATGTATCCCTCCTATATCCGTCGCGGGCGCGACATGATCCTCTACTTCCTCCACAAGCACTTCGCCGACAAGGAGAACCTCATCACCCCGATGAAACCGCTGGAAATCGAGGCAGACCCGAAGGAGCTCGAGGCGCTCTTCTGCGAGCCCGAATTCAAGGAAGACTACCGCATCCTCAACGCCGAGATCCGCAAGCTGGGCTACAACATCCCGCCGCTGGTGAACGCCTACATGAGCCTCTCGCCCACGATGAAGCTCTTCGGCACCGCCATCAACTACGGCTTCGGCGACGTCGAGGAGACGGGCATCCTCATCGCCATCGAGGAGATCTTCGAGCAGAAGCGCGTCCGCCACATCGACTCCTTCATCAAGGAGCACCCCGAGGCCTTCAAGATCACCAGCGGTGCCAACAAGATCATCTATAAGGAGAAAGAAGCCTAAACAATAAATCCCCGCCTCTGCGGGGATTTTTCTTGCAGCGCGTTACAGCGTTACAGCGTTACAGTTAAAAACAGACAGGTAAAAAGTCAAAAATGAATTCTATATTTATTAATTCTTTTGTTTTGAAGAAATTACCAATGCAGGTTGCTTTGTATTGGAATACGAAGGCTAAAAAAATAATTGACAATATTTATTTAAAAGAAAAACCCCAAAAAAGACAAATTCTTCCTCAATGAATAATAATGCTTTTATTTTTACTCATTTAAAATCATATTTTAAAAATAGTAAATCATATAAAAATAGTTTAAATAATTACACTTCCAAAAATCCGGAACTCCTCGATGCATGCTATGAAGATTTTATTTGGAAACCATTCAAAAATCAGAAAGAATTTATAAAATTTGGGGAATTGCCCATAAGCGAAACTAGGGAGTCTTGGAACCAAATTGAAGAATTAAATGGAAAAGTGAGAAAATTAGAGCAAAAAATGATTGAAAAAGAAAAAGAATATGAAGT